>JANODD010000096.1:0-7631 GCA_031412515.1 Planctomycetia bacterium
AAGCACGCCAGTGGCATTCCGCCACCGACTGATAATCGACTATCGACGACAGCGGAGCTTAACCTTGTTGCTTAGCTCCAACGCTTTTCTACCAATTAAGAAAGATGCTTTTAGTAGTGTTGCCATCGCCGCTTGTTTCGATGGTAAAACTGCAGCGCAAAACCAATCTTTCGACCACATTCAGGCAGCACTCAAGTGCATCATCGGGAACACAATCGCATCTTCAGTTGGGCTCATGTTCATCGCTGACTCTCAAATAGCCCATTAAACCCCTTAGCCAATCGCATGCCATAACAACCGCTTGCGTAGAAACTATTTTTCCAATTCCAAAGGGCTCGTCTCAGTTACTACGTTTTTCTAGGTTTTTGAACCTTTTTTAACTATCATTCAATGGCTGCGCCCCCCAGTTCCTGAATGAAACCTGCTCTCAAATATCGTAATGACAAGGCAGACAGTAGTAAGTGTCACCAAAAGAGCGATACCCACGGCAGTCAAACAAAGCAGTGCCCAAGCCACCGGGTGAAAACTGTCGTTCAAGAAAAGTTTGTTTGCTATTAAAGCCCTAACGAAACCGTATACACCTGCAAGAAAGGTTGCAACTGTCCAAATAATAACGCATGTTGCAATAGTGTGGGACCGCAATCGTCTGTGACGTAACGCAAGGATTAGACATCCAGTCGCTCCGACAATAAAGCCCGACAGGGGAATTAATAGCTCAAGTAGTACCGAAAGTGCGGACAGAGATGTCAGCGAAAACAAAGATCGAATCGAAAACGTCGCCACGTTAATTACCTATGGTATTGGATTAATTATTGGCGACTTTGGCTCGTCCGCACACCATTCACCGTCGGCGTTCTCCCACTTTTCACATCTGCAAGTCTTGCATTGTCTTGCAAGATTCTCGTAACGTTTTTTTGTGCAAATTTTCATTCTGTGGTCCCAACCGGGCGCTATTCTACCAGTGGAACGCGATGACTTTATACCGCATTTGCTCATGAGGCAATGCGTACTGTAATTACTATTGCAAAAACTTCGGGCTTCGCACTCTTGCGAAAATAGATCTACTTCAGCACCTGGTATGGGCTCATATGGCAGTTTCTTGTTCGTTATTGTGCTCGCAGTTTTACGGATGCAATTACAAAGGCCACCGGTCGGATCAAGCCAAGTGTCGACCAGCCGGTATGGACCGACACCGAACGGCGTGTCAACCCGAGTGTTCCGCGACAGGTCACAGGTATCCAAGCCAAACAAACCTCCCCATGGAGAATATACATGGAAAAATTCCTTTCCGTCAATTTCAAGTCCGCAGTGTTCAATACCTGGGAATAAGTTAGTGCAGCGCAGCTCAACCTTACATAGGCCAGTAGGGTCAGCCGAAGTCAATAAATTACTCGCCAAGTGACTGTATAATTCACGAGTTCCTCCACCGAAGCCAATAGGATCTCTGGACGCAAGGCGTCCGACGTACGGATCATACATTGCCGACGCACTCGATCCCCAACCAAGTACTAAGGCAACGGAGAGGATCGCGTTCGATATAATCTGTTTAGTAACCATGGGTATTGCCTTGTGTGAAACCAGAGACACTTGACGACTTGAAATGGTGCTGCCGAAACGCATTCAATCGATTGCTTCGCCAATCTAGTTTTCTGATTCGAAGTGCTCGACTCGGTCACTATATTTTTCATGCGTTGCCCTCGCTGTTTGCTTTGATGATCAAATTGCCGCACAAAACCAACCTCTCGTGTGTTTGCAAGATGCATCCAATCGCATCAAGGCGAACTCTATCGCATCTTCTGGCTGGGCTCTTCGTCATCAGTGACCATCAATTAGCCCATTAAACCCCTTAGCCAACCACATGCCATAACAACACAACTGCGTGGTAACTATTTTTCCAATTCAGAAGGGCCCGATTCAGTCACTACGTTTTTTAACTTTTCTTGCTCTAACCGTTGCTTGGTATCTGCCAAATTTCTACAGTTGCTCTCGAGAATTGCAATCAGATCTTTTAGTGTGCCCGACCACTTTGAATAGGATGGGTACTTCCGCTGAAACCCCAATTCTTCCAACGCGTCTCTAAGCACCTCATCTGTGGGGAAATCTGGATCCACCAAGATAAGATTATCATCGTAGTTTAGCGTGGTAAGACGCAATTGCTCGGAGAGCACTTTTCTTAATGCGCGTTCACATTCGCTGCTCATAAATCATTACCTTGTCGCACAAAAAGTCGCGCAGGTTCCTTCTACTCCTACGTCATAACATCCTTCGATTATAAAAAGTATACCTGAACATCTGCCCGTAAGCCGGACCTGCCAAAGCTTTGGGCGGCAAAAGCTTGGAAGACAACGTCTAGGACCATACAGCCAAGTCTGACCTGGGTATTGGCCTGGCTGAATATGAGGCTTTGGAACTCGTATGCCGCCAATACCACAGGCAATAGCTGCGGAATTCCAAAACTCGTACTTCTTGACGCAACAAGATACGCAAGTGAGATAGTCGGTTCCCACGCTCCAATTATCTGGACATGTATCCGATGCACTAGGACTATCAGGCCGCGCATTTTCGATGTGCCATTCTTTCAGCTTCCATCCACCTGGTGGTTTCACTGAATCGCAGCATGCTGTCGCCGATCCCAAACAGTCAGTCGTTATCGTAGTTTCCCCTAACCCTCCCAATCCGCCACGTTCAAAAACACATTTAATCGGGACCTGTCCAGTGGGATCGAGAAATGTACTAACTCTTCCAAATCCAACTTCAAGCAGATTGCCTCTGCTCCCTTCAAACCCGGTCGGATCCCTGGACGCAAAGCGTCCGACGTGAGGATCATACATCGCCGACGCACACGAACCCCAACTTAGTACGAAGACAATTGAAGAGATCGCCTTCACCATAATTTGTTCAAAACCCATGGTTATCGCCTTGTGTGAAGTCCGGTACAGCTGACGGATTGAAATGGAGTTGTCCAAACGCATGGTTGCTTTGCCACGATTGATTTGCACCGACGGCTTGGCCTTTGGGAACTGTTCGAGGGCTATAAACTGGGTTGAAAACTATCGTACCGACAAGCTGCCTCGTTGGCTGCGGTCCTCGCAGCATACTGCGTAGTGCCGTCAGGAACTTCCTATATTGTCTTTGATGTGGAGCCATCCGCACAGCCATTGAATAAGATGCTATCGCCTCGCTGGCGCGTCCATTGTCTTCAAGACAGTGACCTCGAGCGGCAAGAAATGCGGCAAACGACTCTGCCGTCGTTAGCGATTTCAAGAACTGCCCAGATTCAACCTCGGTCGGATCAATCGGTTTCGGCCAAGTCATGTAGAAATTGTCGTTGCGAGTTACCAAACCCCGGCTAGTAGCCTCGATGTTCAAGGTCTCAGTGGAACTTTCCCAGCGGCAAAAAATGTGCTGCTTGGCATTGACGAGGAACAGCGGATAGCCCAGTCGCCGTCCAACCGCAACGTAAAGCGCGGGCATTGATACGCATGTCCCACCGGCTTTATTTCCAATCATTCCATGGATGAAAAGGTCATTGCTGTCACGGAAATCGATGTCCCTAATTCTATCAGGATTATAGCGAACTCCAAAGTCTTGCTGAAGAACTGTGACCAACATCAACATTCTAAAGAACGCATCAGAGTTCTCGTATTTTTCAGGAGCTTTTGTATAGTGATAATAGTTGCGCAGTGTTTCCCGCTCCACCTGGCGAGCCCAATTGTCGAGCGTTTTCAAATAATCTGCGATGTCGATTTGCTGAGACCCTGGCAAGGATGTTGCCGCTCTCAAATTTAAGATTGCAATGTCTTGGGTTTCGAGCTCGTCCGTCGGCATTGCCGAAAGTTCGTCGAAAGTGGGAAATTGAGCCTCAGTAGTACGGCGTTGCACCCGTTCAGCGACGCTCTGTTTGACACTGAACGAAAGTGACGCTTTCCACAGAAAAGCTACACCCACCAGAACGAACACTGCCAGAAAAATCCAACGCGTCAACCGCCATGAATGTTGTTTTGAATTTCCAACGTGCGAGCCCTTGGTGTCGGTCGCTCGATTTCTTGCTAGTCGCTTGGATTTCATCAATTCGCCTTTAGGGGCTGAACTAGACTCCACAGTAGCGAAATGGTTTATACATGATCACGCAAAACGTGTCAAATTTTCTGTTTGATCGTAGTTTTTGAATCTCATCCAACCACTGAACTGATATTTAGTAGCTGCTAAGGCGAGGGGCGGGTGGAAATTTACCTGCCACGCGGTGATTTTGGTTTGATGATGATGTAGTATTTGCTAAGTTCTTTTGATCGCAGTAGTCGCTCGTTGATTGGCTTCATGTCGTGTCGTGATACTCGCACTCCAATTGGATATTCCTTTTCGATTCGATAAACGAGCGGATGATTTCCTTTCCATGTCATCCGATTGGCACATGCCTCGACGACTTGCCAACATTTAAGCAGGACCCCGTTCCACTTCTTTTGCAGTGAGGACCAACATCGTTCGATTGGATTGTACTTGCTATGATATGGAGGGTAGTAGACCAAGCGGATCTCAAGTCCTGACCAATCAGTAAATTCGACGATTCGTTTTAAAAACTGCGTGCGACTTCCTGAGTTCTTTGGACCATTATCAAGAAAGATCACTAGGCGACGAATACCTTGACTTTTCGACCTCACTGTCTCCCACCAAGCCTTCAGACAGTCTACCCAGAAATCGCTCGTTTCATGATTGCCAAAAAAGAGCGAGAGCATTCCAGTTGCCATCACTAGGATTCCGAGTGGCACCAACTTGTCTTCCGCTGGCGGATCGTGATCCCAGCCTTTCTCAACTTTACCGTCTCGATCGGTCCGGGTTTTCCCCCCCTTGAAAGTATTCGCCCAAACTTACTTTCGCCTTGGTATCGACCGAAATCTGGAGAGTCTCAGGATCGTCTTCATACTCGGCGCGGACCGCCTTGAGGTTCTCAAAGATAGCGTCCGTCTGTTCTGTCTTTTTAAGAGGTTTCCCTTTCTGGATACGCTTCAGGCGGTAATTCATTCGGTCAAGGATGTCCCGAATCGTACGCACTTTTGGTAACATTGCGTCGCTATAGCCACGATCCTTGAGTTCTTGCAGCACCTCCTTTGCTGAGAGATTGGCATACATCCGATCGGTTTTTAATTCTGGATCTGCATGCGTGTGAGGCTCAACGATCAACTGAATATCGATTGCAAGCTGTGGGTTACGAACTTCGCTGCGTCGCTGCCCTCGATTCTCTATTTTCTCTGGCATTGTGAAGCTACTGTTTTGTTCTGCAATCCCCAGCGCGATGGTTTCCCGACCCCAGCCAAATCGATTCTTAGCTTTCCGCGTGTTGCCGCCACAGAGTTTCTGACAAACCTGCCCCAAGAAGGCTCGCCTGGTACTTCCATGCAACTGCTTGGCAGCAAGTACAAGCAATTCATCACTCAGCGACAACTCTGCAACTGTTCCATCCATGGCTCGGCTCCTGATCCAGAAAATGTAAGATCAGCAGTTTGCAACAAAACCCTCCTTCAAACCAATATCAGTTTTGGTAAATTTCCACCCGCCCCTCGCCTAATAGCTGACGCTTTCGTCTGGCATGTCACGACGAGTGTTAAATACAACCGAGAGCGCACTGTTCAATAAGTTTGGCCGAATGCAGTGGATCGCCAACTGCCAACCAACTCCGCCTGAGTATGATTGCCCAGTGCGAGTGATCAACACTTCGCGATGCACAACCAGCCGCGTGGATCGAAGCGACTGCGATACGCTGGCATCTCCACCGCTCGCGGGCGAGAACCGCGCTTGGTGCTTTGCAGGAAGTTGATTGCAGAGGAACATCTCAATAGGGTAGCAACCGATTTACTTATCACCGCTGCTAAATCAGTATCTGAAGAACAGGACCCAGGCAGTGACGATTTTGAAGAAGCGCAGCAGCATCGTTCTGGTTGCTATTGTCGTACCTGCCAAGCTGACTTGGAGTTGGTTGGACGCTTGAAAGGCACAGAGACGCATGCCATGCAAAGTCTCGCGCAGAACGTTGTGTTTCGCATGCTCTCGTTCTTCACGGAAGTGGCCGAGGTTGGCTATAGCCAATTATTGTTTCAATTGCGAATTGCTTGGCTCAGCCCCAAGCAATTGCCTCAACCGATTCGCGACTTGTTCATCGGTAGAGCAAGGCTTACATCGATCGAATGCGGAGTACTCGAAGCCTTAGTTATTGAAGAGTTGCAACTGCGCGACATCACCAGCGGCATCCCACCGCCACTCAATCAACGAATGCCAGTTACGTCGGAGCTCAATCATGTTGCATAGCTCCAACTCTTTACCGTCAGAAAGGAAAGATGCTTTTGCAAGCGTTGGCTTCGCTGTTTGCATCGACGGTCAAAACGCGACGCAAAACAACGTGTTAGACTACATTCAGGCATCTCTCAATCGCATAATTGCGAACTCGATCGCGCCGTCAACTGGGCTCATGGTAATCAGTGACCATCAATTAGCGCATTAAACCCCTTAGCCAATCGCATGCCATAACAACCGCTTGCGTAGAAACTATTTTTCCAATTCCAAAGGGCTCGTCTCAGTTACTACGTTTTTCAAGACTTAAGGCACACTCTTGCTCACTAACCTGATCAATCGGTTGACAAAACAACCGAAAATCCAGCCGATTGCCGCCCACAATACAGCGTATCTGAGGTCGGGCGTTGGCGGTGCGTGCGCCCCCAGTACAACTGGTGTTCCGACCGCTGCAAACAGGATTGACATCGAAATGCATATAATAACGGGTAGGAAAAACAGACGTTTCTCATACAACATGACTAGTGCGGACAGTGACACCGCCACGATAATTGCGATCGGCTTCGAAACATGCTGGAAAATTGCAAGTGCGGCAGCAAATACGGACATCGCAGTTAGTATTCTAGCGATCGAGAACTGCATTTCAAAATCCAATTAAGCCGCCCCAATTACAGTAACTCTTTTTACTCTGTCTGGCCGAATCTATCCAAGTTTGCAGAAGCATGAGGCATGTAATGTCGCCTTTGCATTTCGATCTACCAAAAACAAGGCAATTTAACTCCCTTGTGTACGCACGACATTCGGAAGCTCTAATATCCCACCAAGGCATACTGCCGCGTTCTAGTTGTATTTCACATCGGCCCGATCGGCAGTTGGTAACATCTGGTATGTGAAAAAGCTCATGAGCTAATATACAGTCGTTAACAATAGCTTGGGCTGTTTTTGACGCAAGAATATTGATGTTTTGATTCCAGATGCAAACAATCGTACGGCCATCGCAACACACAATTCCGCCCTGATGCCCTTGATCAATCCCTGGGCTAGTACAACACTGCACGTCAGTGCGTGGAACATATCCTTTACACCGGTCGTTACATCGATCTTCCGATGGTCCGAGCACTCCTTCCTCTCCAAATGGGTCCACTTTCAATAAGACACCACCGCCAAGGAACTCGTAAAGCCCCCACTTGCTCCCTTCATACTCAATCGGATCTCTGGACGAAGACACCAATCGAATGCAAGTGAGAGGGCTGTCGCCGCCTATGCTGCATGAATCCCTGTATGCAGTTTGATTATTGCTGCTGTTGATTGGTCGACGACTCTGCCCGCGCGCGTGATGTGCGACGAAA
>JANODD010000097.1:0-68587 GCA_031412515.1 Planctomycetia bacterium
CCGCTTTGCACAATGGTGACCGAAGTAATCAACGTCGCACTTAGCGGCTCTACCAATCAGAAATCAACCACCGCGATGCCGCATAAATTTGTACGGTTGGAATTTCACTTGCGTCCAAACTTCGACAACTTTCACGGCGAGTGAGTTAGCTAGCGTTGGCACCGGTAGCGGCAGTCAGAGTCACATACTCCGTTTCACTGGCCTTGCCCCGTAGAGTCGAATATAAATCCGGAATTTGCGGGGGCAGCCAGTGGCACACAAATCAATATGTGCAACATCAAAAGGCGCTAGCCGCGGGTCTCGAAGTTGGGTGGTTTAGCCCAAGTTGCGGAGATTGCTCGCTGTCTACCCAATGCCGATATCTCTTCGTTGACTTTGCGCTTAAATAGGACTGGTTGTTATAATCGACTACCACTTCGAGACCCGCGGCTAGCGCCGTCGGCTCACTGATTCACGCCCGAATCGCTTGGTTACTACCGGATCACGTAGTTTACTCCAGCAGCCCATACGCCTGAAGCGTTGCGCGCAGTTGTTCGAATTGCTTATCATCCAACTGAGTCATGGGCAAGCGAAGTTCACCAGCGTCGCGGCTGAGAATTCGCATCGCCGTCTTCACTGGAATTGGATTGGTCGAAAGGCCAAGCATGTCGCGAAAAAGTGGGAACATGCGATGATGAAGTTCTCGCGCACGACCATAATCGCCAGCCAACGCTGCACTAACCATTGAAATGATATCGCGTGGAATAATGTTTCCAGCCACCGAGATCACCCCTTCCGCTCCGACGCTCATCATCGGCAACGTGAGACTGTCGTCGCCGCTGAGTACTGTCAAATTGGTCGTGTTCAGAATCTGAGTGCACTGGTCGAGCGAACCGGTCGCTTCTTTGACCATGGTAATATTCGGAATCTCAGCTAGCCGTGCGATGGTTTCGGGTTCGATATTCTTACCGGTGCGTCCTGGAATGTTGTAGACGCAGATTGGCAGTGAGACGTCTTCGGCGATGGCTTTGAAGTGCTGATAAAATCCTTCTTGTGTGGGCTTATTGTAATAAGGTGCCACTTGCAGCGAAGCATCTGCACCTTCGTTTGCGGCCCAGCGGGTCAAGTGCAAGGCTTCAGCGGTCGAGTTGCTTCCGGTCCCCGCCATGACTTTAACGCGTCCGGCGGCAATCTGAACCACTTCGCTGATGACTCGTTCGTGTTCTTCGTGTGAAAGCGTGGGAGATTCGCCGGTCGTTCCAACGGGCACGATACAAGTCGTTCCGGCGGCGATTTGAAACTCAACCTGTTCGCGCAGCCGAGGTACATCGAGCACATTGTCGCGAAGCGGAGTGATAATAGCTACGGAGAGTCCAGCGTATTCAGAGCCTTTGCGTTGTACCATGTTGTCTATTTCGGGTTGTCGTAGAAACGGCCATGCGCATTACAATCGCGCTTGCTCAGGGCCTCAATTCTAGTCAACAGATTCAGTTTCTCGCAGCCCCCCAATTCATGCAGCTGGATTCCTAAGTCTCGTAGCTGGTTTCGTGAGAAACCGGATGCGGAAGACTGAACTCACAATCTCCGGTTTCTCACGAAACCAGCTACAGTTGTGTTGGCCGGTTTCTCACGAAACCAGCTCCAAAACGTGGGTCCTTACAAACTAGCTTCAGCAAAAGCTTCGTCGGTCTCCCAGATCCGCACCCGAGTTGCACGTGCTCCGGTCCCTTCAAGGGCTTTCGGGCACATTACTTCCAACAAGTAGCGAGCCATGTTTTCCGCTGTCGGATTGTACGGCAGAATGAATATTCGGCTTGGCTGAACCAGACTGAGAGCCTGTTTGGCGTTCTCGTCCTCTTCAAAAACGAGAAAACTATGATCCCAATGTTCGTCGATCCAACCTTTGACGCGAGTCTTGAGGTCGGAAAAATCGATCACGCGACCGACTGAATCGACTTCATCACCGGTGACAAAAACATCTGCGACATAGTTATGTCCGTGAAAATGCTCACACTTGCCGCCATGTTTGTACAGACGATGACCCGCACAAAATTTGATGCGGCGCATAATCGTTAAACCCATCTTCGACTCCAAATTCCAAATCCAGAAATAGTCGACTTTCGCTCCGCGAAAGATCGGTTTTCGTTTCTTTCGCGGAGCGAAAGACGACTTTCGAACAGTCCTAATTCACTGGGCGATTGTTTTCAGTATCTTTCAATTCTTCGCTTGTCACTTGCAATTTTGCGTTGTTGCGATGTCGCTCTGCGTCCCGCATAGTCTTCTTGGCCAAATTCGCTTTGAAGGCCGTGTTCAAGTCGACCCCCGTCTGATTGGCAATACATATCAGCACGAACAAAACGTCCGCTAATTCATCACTCAGGCTACCCCGTTTGTCCG
The DNA here is from genome assembly GCA_031412515.1 of Planctomycetia bacterium. Lineage (GTDB taxonomy): Bacteria > Planctomycetota > Planctomycetia > Pirellulales > Pirellulaceae > Aureliella. The sequence goes on from JANODD010000097.1 coordinate 2,377, forward strand.
ATTCCTTAAAGCTCTGCTCGCCATAGGTACGCGAAACAATTCGAGCCAACTCGCCAACTTCTTCCATCAACTGAGCCAAATTGGTGAGTTCCGAGAAATAGCGGACACCAACCTTTTGGATCCAAGCGTCGACTGCATCCTGCGCCTCCCGTAGCGAAAATCCACTTTCCTCTGACATCATAGTTTCTGTTCAACCCTGGGTATGACAACGAGTAACGCGAAAGCTCGCCTAAGGAGCCGAAACTACTTGGCAGTAAACACACCAGCATCGATGAATTGCCCACCACCGGTTTGCTTGCAGTAAATAGCGATCACATTTTTGCCTTTCACTAGATTGCCGTGTGAAGCGAGCGAAAGGTTGACATAGTTCGTTGAGTAACCGCTGAAACGAGCTACTTCAGTGCCGTTGATATAAACGACACAGTCTTCGTCATGATAGAGTCGCAAGTAAACTGGGTCTGAGGGAATGCCCGCAACGTCGAAGGAACGGCGGACCCAAATGTCAGGCGTCGTCCAAGCCGCCCGAATTGTTGCGCCAGGTGGTGGAGGGTTGCCGGCACCAAATCCAGCTTGGCCAGTCTGCCAGGCCGATGCGTCAAAATCCGGTTGCATCCATTTCTCAGTCGGGGAAGTAGTCGTGTACTGCCAGCTTTGCGGCTCTCTCTCAGCTGTTGCAATGACATCGCGACGGTCAGTCAAAACAGTGGGAGCATTTAGCAAAGTATCTGATTGTTTCTTCAACCACGCGGTGTCAGCTTTCTTCAACCGGTCATAGGTCAGCAAACCGTTGACTTCGCCTTCGACATCGGTAGTTTGCGTGTAGATCCCCGCTGCGATGCCTTCAGCGCGAAGGGCTGCCAGCACTCCGATTGACGTCTGATACCGACCCTGCCATTCCTCAAGCGATTTTGGTAGACCGCCATAGCCCCAGTTGTTTGCGTTCGGTTTCCACAGGTGATCTTTCACTGGCCAGCCGTGTCCACCAAATTCACCGACCACTTTGACATAATCATCAAAGCGTTTGTCTTTAACTGGAAAAGCCGGATGGGGATACTCGTGATGATCGGCGATGTCGCCCACTGGCCAAAAGTTTCCACCGCTAGCGATATTAATCAGTCGCGTTGGGTCGAGTTCGGCGGCCATCTTTCCAACTTCCATCGTTGCGTGTTGTCCCCAGGCTTCATTGAATGGAATCCAAACTCCTATGCAGGGTGCATCGCGCAGGTGCTCGACCATACGTTTGTATTCGATCAACCATTGTTGATGGGCCTCATCGGGCCATTTCGCGTCGGTCGGGTTCGGTGCCATGCGCGTCCAATTGGGGCTGGTCGATTCCTGGTCGCGGTTCTTTCCATAACCGTTGCTGACTTGATCCTGCCACATGATCATTCCGAGCTTGTCGCAGTGATGGTAGTAACGGCGAGGTTCAACTTTGATGTGCTTGCGAATCATGTTGAATCCGCATTCCTTGAGGAATTCGATATCCGATCGCATAGCAGTGTCCGACGGAGGAGTCAGCAGTCCATCTGGCCACCAGCCTTGGTCGAGTGGACCCCACTGGAAAATCGGTTTCTTATTCAGCGTCAGTTGCCAGTGACCCTGCGCGTTCTTCGACTTGCCAAACAAACGCAGCGCAGTGTAGGCCTTAATCGATTCAACCACTGTGCCGCTTGCGTTCAGCAATTCGACTTTGAGGTCATACAAATTCGGCGCATCGGGACTCCACAAATGAGCTTTGTCGATGACGACCGTCACCGGGCCCGCTCCTTCGCCTTTGCCGACAACTTCGCCTTTGAAAGAAGCCGTTACATGAATCTTTGCACCTGCGTCAGGCTGTGAGTATTCAGGGCTTACAGTAATCGAACCTTCGTCAATGTCGCACGCATAATTGAGGTCTTGCAAATGCACGGCGGGCACTTGCTCCATCCAAACGGTTTGCCATATCCCAGTGACGCGTGTGTACCAGATCCCTTCATTGCGAAGTTTTTGTTTGCCGTGCAGTTGATAGCCTTCGGTTGCATCGAGTACGCGAACGACCAGTTCATTTTCGCCGTCAACTAATGCGTCAGAGATATCAAACGCGAAAGGTGTGTTGCCTCCACGATGTGAACCCACTTGTTTACCGTTTAACCAAACGGTGGCGTCGTAATCGACTGCTTCAAAGTTCAACAAGGTATGCAGGTCGCTCGCCTTGGCTGAGGAAAAAGTTCTTCGATACCACAGCGCTTCGGTTGGTTCGATTAAGCGTCCGACGCCTGACAGGGGAGCTTCTGGAGCGAATGGGACTAGCAATTGACCGTCCCATTTCGTTGGTTTCACAGCATCCTGCGGAGTGACAGCGTAGGACCATAGACCGTTGAGATTGGTCCAACTGCTCCGTTCGAATTGGGGGCGTGGGTATTCCGTCCAAACCGCTTGAGGATCGATCGCTCGTCCCCACTTTGTCATCAGTCGAGTTTCAGCCGGTTTCCATTGAGCAAAAGTAAAGTTGGAGGTTGTAAAGAAAAATGCAGCAGCGAGGACAATAGCAACGAATGGAGGGATTCGTCTCATTGAAGAACTTTCTTGTAGGGTTTTCAGAGAACGTGCTAGACGCTCTAGAGGTTCGGACAATTGTACACGGAATTGCGAATTGGGTAGGCCGTGATGGGCAACGGTTACGACTTTGCTTGAATGTCCGTTCTTTCAGTTTGACAGTTTCAATCCGTCGTTTTTCGATACCCAAAAGTTGCAGATTGCGACGTTTGGATCCTCAGTTGCTAAACCATCAAATAGTCGCCTTTCGCTCCGCGAAAGTAGCGTTAATGCACGTTACTTTCGCGGAGCGAAAGACGACGTTTCCCAAGCTACGAAATGGAAGCGGCGAGCCCATCCTTGTAGCTCGCGTAACGCAAGGTTAACTTCAGCTCATCGATTAAGCGTTGTGGGTTAACACGTTTTTTACCGGCGCGCTGCGATCGAGTCGCGTTGGGATCCGCCTCAGCGAACTTTGGTTCATCAACTCCGCAGAGCATTGCGAGTGTCTGATAGAAATCCATTCGAGGAACTGGGTTACCATCGGAGAACACATATAGCGACTGGGTTAGATCTTGATCACTTACTCGAAGCAGCATTGTGGCGATATCGGCGACATGAACTAAATTCAACCAACCTGCTTGAGGAACTTGCAATGCTTCACCGGACTTCAATTTCGAAGCGAGTGGTATGCGACCGGTTCCGTAAATGCCGGCCAGTCGAATGATCGCGAGTTGCGGTGCTGCGAGATGCTTCATAAGCCACTCTTCGGCCGCAACAGCGATCTGAGGGCCGAAGCGTGTTGGCTGCGTAGGTGTCAACTCATCGACTTCATCATGTGCGTCACCATAAACCCCAGTGGTACTTAGGTAAATCACTTTGCGAACCGACGGCTGGCAATGCAAGAGATTTTTGAGTCCCTCGACGTGCGACGCGACGCCCAACCCAAAGTCTTCGCGATGAGGCACTGAAACAAGGATCGTATCGACTTTAGGCAGCGCACTTAGAGTTGCTGCATCGAGCCAATGACCGATTATGGGGATGGCACCAGCGGTACGCAGTTCATCGCTGCGTGCGTCGGTGCGAGTGAGCGCGAACACTTGACGTTGATTGGCTAGCTGCGTGTTCGCTAAGCGGCACTGTCGAAGAAGTTCGTTGCCAACGAAGCCACACCCCACGATCAAGAGACTGTTCATTTTAAATCCCAGGCGATGTTATTTTCGCGGCGACTGCGGTCGACACATTCGGCCATCGCTTCCCGCAGCTCACGAGGCAAATTATCCCAGGTTACCGGCGGTGCGGCAGTGAATGCTAACTGTTTGGCGGTCTGCGGGTGTCGAATTTCAAGTCGAAGTGCATGCAATGCCATTGAAGCCAAATCGCCTTCGTCGTCATCTGGCTCACCGTTATCAAGATCATCCTGAATGTCAAAAAATTCCGGGCCGCCGTAGGCCAAGTCGCCGAGGATTCGCATCCCCCGACTGGCTGCTTGGATACGAATCTGGTGCATGCGACCGGTGTGAAGCTTGATGAGTAACAGTGTTACGCCGCCAGCCGAAGCGAGCGGCTGGGCAGTTAACTGTGCCAATTTAGCGCCTTCGGCGGCGGCTTCACAGATTTCTGCAAGTGGTTTGTCCGTGACTTTACGAACGTAATCGGACCACTCCTGAGGTTGCTTGACGAGATCGGTAGAAAACTCACCGACGACCGCGGCCAAGTAGTACTTTCCGATCTTGCGACTTTGAAACTGTTCACCGAAACGCGATAACGCTCTTTGATTGCGAGCGATTAGGATCACGCCTGAAGTACCTCGGTCCAATCGGTGTGGCAGTCCAACAAATGGGATGCCTGCATGTTGGTCGCGTTGCTTGATTTGTTCGGTTAGTCGAGTTTGAATGCTCTCTATACCCAGTGCAGCTTGAGTGAACAGGCCGACGGGTTTGTCGAGCACCATAAAATGGGATTCTTCATGCAAGATTCGAAGTGGAGGCGATTCAGTTGGAGCTTCGTCAGCCACGATTGCGTTCGTTCGATCTAATTCGATGCGGTACTGCGAATCAGCACCGCGCGACAATCAAGTAAAATGAGTGCATAAAAAAAGCGAGGAATCCCGGCCACGAAAACAACAAGGACGATAGTTGTTCTCTTAGGACTCCTCGCTAACAAATCTTTTTAGTGTAGCTATGATTTGGGTCAAGATGGATTCGCAAATTTTGTGCAATTCTTTTTTTAATTTTACGTTCACGCGCGATACGATCGTACAACTCCTATGACATCCGCACCCACTGCCGATAACACACCGCGCGAGCACATTCATTTTGTCACTGGCCGATTGGCTGAACACGCTGTTCGAGCGATCGTTGAGCAAGTTGCGATCGAGGTTGGCTTTAGTTACTCGATCGATGTATTGCCTATTACGGTCGCCGCGCTCATGACGCCGAAGTGGTTCCTTCGTCACGTTGCCGTACCACCCAATGCAACGCGAGTTATTGTCCCTGGATACTTGAAGGAAGGGACTCAAGAGATCTCCGAGCAACTCAATTTGAGAGTGGATAGCGGACCACGCGATATTCGTGATTTACCTGATTTTTTTGGGAAAAAACGACAATTTGATGAATCACTGAATGACTATCGAATCGAGATTATTGCAGAGATTAATCATGCGCCGCGCATGACCATGGATGAGCTTGTAACGGTTGCCCAACAACTGCAAAGTGACGGCGCGGATGTGATCGACATCGGTTGCGATCCAGGTAGTCGGTGGATGCAAGTGGGTGATGTCGTGAGACGATTGCAAGATATGGGTTTGCGAGTTTCGATCGATTCATTTGACGTTCATGAAGTGAGCGATGCATGCGCCGCGGGAAGTGAATTGGTGCTTTCAGTCAACAGTCATAACATGCACGCAGCCGTCGATTGGGGTCGCGAAGTCGTAGCAATTCCCGACACTCCGGACGATAAAAAATATTTTCAAAAAACAATCGATTTTTTGTCGACACACGGTGTCCCGTTTCGAATCGACCCCATCCTTGAACCGATCGGATGTGGTTTCGCGCAAAGCCTCATGCGCTACATTGTATGTCGCGAGCAGTATCCTGACGTGTCGATGATGATGGGTATCGGAAACATAACCGAGCTGACGGATGCTGATTCCGCCGCCATCAATGTCGTGTTGCTCGGTTTTTGCGCAGAGCTTCAAATCAACAGCGTGCTAACGACTCAAGTGATCAACTGGGCACAGTCTTCGGTACGTGAATGCGATCTTGCCAGGCGTATGGTCCATTATGCGGTCCGCAATCGCATTCCACCCAAACATATTCAGTCGCAACTCGTTCTGCTGCGCGATGAAAAACTGAAACGGTTCCCAAGTGAGATGTTCGATGGGCTATCGCGGACCATCCGTGATCACAACCTGCGGATATTCGCGCAAGATAACTTGATCCATCTTGTCTCTGCCGGTTTGAACCTGAGCGGCAGTGACCCGTTTGAAGTGATGCAACAGCTGCTTGCCAGCCATCTCGGACCTACCATTGATGCTAGTCATGCGTTTTATCTCGGATTTGAACTTTCGAAAGCTGCCACGGCGCTTTCCTTGGGCAAACAGTACGAGCAGGACGAAGCGCTAAATTGGGGATTTCTCACGCGGCACGAGAAACACCATCGCTTGCCACGCGGCCGGCAGTAGGATGGGACCATTTATCCCGTCCGTCAGATCGAATTCATCATTATAGACTTACTATCTGTGAAGACTTGCTATTTTTCGAGAGCCACACAATTCAAACGCTCGGGACAGATGGTCCCAAGCTACCGCACGGCGCGACTTCCAATGTCACTCACTTTCTCGACTTTGCAAAATCGCAACACCTCAGTACGGTTGGACTAATCAGCCGGAACGCGTTAGCGTCCGGTTTTTATCCATTAACCGGACGCTAACGCGTTCCGGCTGATAGTCTTTAACCTCGGCAAGCGAATACTATCCTTATATTGAGTACAGCCATTCGAAAGTGAGTGACATTGGGCGTCCTCGCCCGCACGGGACTAGTTGACTTGCAAGTGAGTTTGACGCTCTCGCTTTGTAGACGGTAAACGGAGTCTCTGCTGTCGCCGCTAGTCACCTAGCGGGTTCAACAGGCGGGGACGCCCGCGCTCCGAAAAACCGGTCAACTATTTTGCCTAACTTATGCGACACAACGGCAATTGCCGTTGTGTCAACACTCTCCGCTGGCTTTGGGTCAAACGCCGAACCGCGACTGGTATACACTTTGCTTTCAATAGCAAACCGCTTCGTAAGAAAATGGTCTAAACGGAACGGTGAGTGCGATGATCGAGCTAACAGAGCGCATCTCAGATTTGTTGCGTGAACTAGAACGCCAAGTAAAAGATCCGTTACAGCGCGAAGTCGTACTGGATATGGCAGAATGTACTGTTTTTTCCAGCCAATTCGTGAATGAGCTAATTCGGACGAATTTGCGATTGCGAATGTCCGAGCGTCGCCTTCTGTTAATCAATGTTCCCCCACATGTGTGCGAAACCTTAAGGTTGCTACGGCTGGACCGGACTTTCGATTTCCAACCGGCCCCTATTTGCATTGAAAATGAGCAAGCTAGCCCAGCGATTAAGCAGCGATTTGACGCTGCGGAAAAATCACAGACTTTTTTTCTGCGGAAATTTGTAAGCCGATTTGCTCTGAGATCCGCGCAGTAAATCTTCGTCAGCAGCAATCTTAGCGAAGTTCAATAAGGTAGCTGGTTTCGTGAGAAACCGGATGCAGAAGAGTGGTCACCAGGGCGCGCTGCTTTCTAACGAAACCAGCCACCTTTTGCTCGCCAAAAATTTTCGCAGCATTGTCAACCGGGCTTATAACGCATCTTTACCGTATAACGCTTCTTGCGTCGTGCGTCTACAATGGGATCCGCCAGCTTGTCGACGATGACCCATTTCTACTTACCCGCTTGGCGGTGGGGCGGACATTTCAATGCGTGATGTAGATTCTAATTTCAACGCCATATTACGGTTTCTTGCCCCTTGGGCGATAGTTGCTTGCGCTACACAAACGCACGCAGCGGATGATGTGCGGGTCGCATCCGTACAACCCCGACAGTCCAACGCATCAGAAAATCCCGTCGACACAAACGTCGTTGCGGCTCAGCAGCAACGTATTGCGGCGATGCGAAAAGCAGCTGAGGCCACAGTGGCGATCTTTGGGCTCGATGGTGGTGGAGGTGGCAGTGGCGTGTTAGTTACGCCCGATGGCTATGCTCTTACAAACTACCACGTTTCAAGCGCTTGCGGCGATCACATGCGCTGCGGCTTGAACGACGGAAGAGTTTACGATGCAGTGATCGTCGGAGTCGACGCGACTGGCGACGTGTCACTGATCAAACTCCTTGGCCGCGAAGATTTTCCAGTCGCACCGCTTGCCGATAGCGACACTGTGCGGGTCGGTCAGTGGGTGTTCGCCGCCGGCAACCCATTTGTGCTCGCCAGCAACCTTCAACCGACCGTAACGCTCGGAATCGTCAGCGGCGTGAACCGATACCAATACCCTGCCGGGACCTTGCTCGAATATGCCGACTGCATTCAAACCGATGCAGCGATCAACCCTGGCAACTCGGGTGGCCCACTCTTCAACTTTGACAGCGAAGTCATCGGTATCAATGGTCGCTGCTCTTTTGAAAAGCGTGGCCGAGTGAACGTGGGAGTCGGTTACGCGATTAGCGCGAACCAAATCAAGCAATTCATGGGCATGCTTCGCAGCGGTCGCTTGGTCGATCATGCTACGATGGCGGCCACGGTATCTACAGAAGATTCCGGTAAGATCCTTATCAGCAACATTATCAACTCGAGCGACGCTTACCGGCGCGGCCTGCGATACGGTGACGAAGTGCTCACTTTTGCGGATCGTCAAGTCAACACGACGAACGATTTTAAAAATATCCTCGGTACATTGCCCAAGGACTGGCGAGTACCAATTACTTATCGACGAGGCGGCGTAACGCAGTCAACACTCGTACGCTTGGCCGGCGTTCACACCGAACAACAATTGATTCAGTTGGTAACCGCTGAACTCGGGAAGAACGCGCCACAACCCAAGGGAAAACCTGGCAGACAAGGCAAGCCTAGTGATGGAAAACCCTCTGATGGAAAACCTGGGGACGAAAACCGCGACGCCCCTAAAGCCGACGATTTAAAATCGGATGATGCAAAAAAAGTGGACGAAGATCGACCGCCATCGCCAGGCGAACCTAATAAAGCTCTGGTCAAGTCGATGTTGGCGGAAAGAGCCGGCTTCGCGAACTACTACTTCAACGAACAGAATCGCGACGCGGTTTGGAAGCGGGCTCAAGGACTCGGAGATTTTTCCAAAGTCGATCGCCGCTGGGTTTTGACTGGAAAAATCGCGGGCGAAGACACTCCGGTGCGAATTCAAGTGGACTCAGCCGGGGCTAGCATCCTGCTGGGTTCGCGCACCGTTGAAATATCATTTGCGGAAGCCATGTCGGATGCAATTTCGAAACGGCGCGAAGGCGGCTTGCTGGTAGCACTTCGCGCGTGGCAACAACTGCTCCAAGTCGGACCCAAGCAAATCGGCGAAACGATCTACTTGGGTACCGCACCAGTCTACGTCACAGGCAGCACGGTGCTCTCTGAGCAACCGTTGCACGATGTTTTGCAGTCGGCTTGGTATGACACCATGGCTCGATTTAATTTCCCGCAAGAGTCTGGAGAAATTCGGTGCATCGAAGTATTCGGGGATTCAAGCGAAGATCCGGTAGAAGTGTACTTTGATAACTATCGCGAAAAAGATAAACACACCATGCCGGGTCGCATTCGGTTGCAATATGGAGTTGAACCCACACTCTTGATCGATGTCGATTCGATTTCGTTCTCGGCTGAGGAGGTCAATCCAAAATGAAGATTCAAAATAGCGTTGCGATACTGGTGGTGGCGATAACCCTTCTAAACAAATCGCACGGCGCAGACAACAACAAGACAGTCACGCTGGGCTCGGTGAATCAAACGGCAGTTCTTACTGAGCTGAAGACGGTCAAGCTGTATGGTGCTGGCGGCGTTGCAGGCTTGGACGCCTACCAAAGTGGGTTCTTCATCAGTGAAGAAGGTCAAATTCTGACCGTCTGGAGCACCGTGCTGGATCTCGATACCGTGATTGCTGTCACGAGCGATGGGAAGCGGATGGAGGCTAAAGTGGTCGGCATTGATCCAAACCTCGAAATCGCAGTTTTGTCCACCGGCAAGCAAACCACCAACTATTTTGATATTTTGCCTCCCAAACCCGATCCAGCAAAAAATAAGGCGGCGGCTACTCCGCAATTGCGTGTGGCTCAGACCGGCGACCGCGTGCTTGCGTTCAGCAACTTGTTTGGTATCGCGACCGGCAACGAGATGTCGAGTCTTCAGAAGGGAGTCATAATGGCCACCACGCAGCTGGACGCGCGACGTGGCAGTTTCAAATCGGTTTACCAAGGTCCAATATATGTTATTGATGCAATGACCAACAATCCTGGAGCTGCCGGAGGCGCGTTGACGGACATGCAGGGGAATCTTCTCGGGATACTTGGAAAAGAGCTTCGCGATGCTCGCGCCAACACGTGGCTTAACTATGCAATTCCCATTGCGCAAGTCAACGAATCAGTAGGTCGAATTATTGAAGGCAAGTCGATTTTGAAAACGGCCGATTCCCGAAAGGCCGCTGACCGACCGCTCTCACTTGTCGACCTCGGCATCGCACTGATACCCGATGTACTTGCAAAGACACCTGCCTACATCGACCTTGTCCAGCCCAATTCACCCGCTAGCGCCGCCAAGCTGGCTTCAGACGATTTGGTATTGTTCGTAAACTCAGTTCGCATCACTTCGCAGACAGCTCTGCGGAACGAACTGAAGTACATCGATCAGGCCGACGAAGTTACGTTGCTTATTCAACGTGGAACAACGCTTAAAGAAGTGACTTTGCATCGACAATAAGTTTTTGCACTTCAACACAATTTTAACTTTGAGGTTACCCAAAAAAGGGTGGGACGCATTGAACGGGAGAACGAGGCTCTGCCGAGCTAGTCTCCACAGCCATTTCGACTCTGGATGTACTTATAGACATCCATCACTTTAATGAAAACTCACGGCCACCAAGTTCACGTTCACAAGTACAGTGAAGTTTGCTAGTTACGCCAAGATTTGCTCGGCAGAGCCTCGTTCGCCTCGTTCTCCCGTCGTCATTGGCTCGTGGTCAGTTAACGGACGATGAGGTGGTCTTATGTAAATAGGCGATGTGTGAAGGGGCTAACAGGAATGCAACCGTGATCGGACTTTTGAGTTCCACCACTTTTAGGTGTTACAGAACAAGAAATTCGGAAAAGCAAGCTGGACGGTAAGATTTAGCGGTAGGAGAGAGATATAAAGTGTCAAATGTGAGTTTTGAACTGTAACCTCGATCGGAACACATCGCACTCCATGACCGACTCCGACTCGCAAACTGCCTTAAATGAGCCTCATTCGATTTTGGACCCTCAGATTTTGGACCATCAACTGAATAATCGGGGGCGATTGTTGTTGAGCGCCACGGCAGCGTTTTGTGCTTACTTCTGCATGTACGCCTTTCGAAAGCCGTTTACAGCGGCGACATTCGAAGACTCTGAGATGTTCGGCTTGGGATTGAAAACGGTCCTCGTACTTTCGCAGTTGCTAGGCTACACGCTTTCGAAGTTCATCGGCATCAAAGTCGTTTCCGAAATGCGAAACGAGTATCGGGCTGTAGCAATCATCGGACTGATTGCCTTGGCCGAGATTGCGTTAGTCGGATTCGCGTTTATGCCGGTACCTTTGAAAGTTGTAATGATCTTTTTGAACGGATTGCCGCTGGGGATGATCTTTGGGTTGATCCTGTCATACTTGGAAGGACGGAAGCAGACCGAGGCGCTTTCGGCGGCATTGTGCGCAAGCTTTATCGTGTCTTCGGGCGTCGTGAAGAGTGTCGGTAGCTGGTTGATGCAGTATCACCAAGTGTCTGAATATTCAATGCCGATGATCACTGGAGCGATTTTCTTCGTTCCACTTCTGATATCGGTTTGGGTACTGCAGAAGACCCCTCCACCGGACGTCATGGATCGCGAACTTCGGTCAGAACGCAAAGCCATGACTGGGGAAGATCGACGCAATTTCTTGTCTGCTTTCTGGCCCGGAATAAGTTTGCTGATCATAGTTTACATTGCGCTGACAATCGCTCGCACAATTCGCGATGACTTCGCGGTCGAGATTTGGCGGGATATGGGAGTCTCGAAAACTCCGTCTGTGTTTGCGACTTCAGAGACTTGGGTTGCCATCGTTGTTACGATATGTCTCGCGTTGACGATCTGGGTGAAAGACAACCTGATGGCAATGCGAATAACGTTCGGCATGATGTGTGTGGCTTTCGTTTTGGTCGCACTTTCAGCTTGGTCAAAACGGCTTGGAGTCTTTTCACCGTTTGCGTTTATGGTCTCATGCGGAATAGGGCTGTATGTTCCCTACGTTGCTTTTCACACGTCGGTGTTTGAACGATTGATCGCGGCGGCGCGGATGCCGAGCAATCTTGGATTCCTCATGTACATGGCCGACTCAATTGGCTATCTCGGATACGCGGTCGTGATTGTCGCAAAGACTTGGATGAAGAAGGACGTCGAGTTGCTACCTTATTTCCAATGGACGTTGCTGATCGCTGCCCTATTGTCGGTCGCTTGTTTGATGGCCGCGTTGCTCTACTTTCAGCGAGTCCTTTCCGTGAAAGCGAGCGGTTCGACGTCTGAAGTGATTCCGACACCCTTAGAACAGCCGATTTAATGAACAGGCGATTTAACAACCTAATTGATGCCCAATCGTTTCTTAAAGGAATAGTGTTCAATGAGTTACGTTGAAACCATAGTAGATCTGCTTGAATCGCGTGGTGATTCGCAATATGGCGGCGAAGCAGTCACGCAGCTCGAACACGCACTTCAAGCTGCCACGCTGGCTGAACGCGCCCAAGCAAGTTCGGCTCTCATTGCCGCGGCACTGTTGCATGATATTGGCCACTTGTTGCATAACTTGCCTGATCATGCTCCCGATGAGGGAATTGATGATCATCATGAAACCAGCGCTGGTAATTTCCTCCGCAAACACTTTCCGCTTGCGGTGACGGAACCCGTTCGATTGCATGTTGCCGCAAAACGCTATTTGTGTGCCGTTGAGCCCGGTTACTTGGAGCAGTTAAGTCAGCCGTCATTAGTTAGTTTGCGGCTTCAAGGTGGGCCAATGACTCCCAACGAAGTTGCTGATTTCAAAAGCCTGGCATACGCAGAGGACGCAATTGAATTGCGAAAGTGGGACGATGAAGCCAAGATTCCAGAATTCGTTACGCCGCCAATTTCCCATTTTGCGACGTATGTTCGTGAATCGATGTTGGAAGCAAGTGTTTGAGTGATTTGTAGGCAGGCGGCACTCACTCTACAACGCATCGGATTTGTGCAAAGCACACGACGCGACTTGATCTAGTAGTTAGAATGGATGCGGCGTTCGACAAACAATACTTTGCACCTGTTTCGTCCTGTCCACAATCCTGTCCACAAATCTGTTCGAAGAGAGACTGCTCAATTGCTAGATTCCGTAACGATTCGAATCGCTTTGCGTGCACTTGCCAAGAACAAGATGCGAGCCGGTTTGACGGTGCTGGGCGTAGTGATCGGCATCGCGGCAGTCACTGCGATGGTGTCTGTAGGTATGTCTGCTAGTGCCTTAGTCCAAGGTGAGTTTCAGAACCTGGGCACAAATGTCATCGTGGTAATTCCTGGCAACGAACAGGCTCGCGGCGGTGTGCGGAGTCAGGTCATGTCGCTGACGCCCAGCGATGCGCAGGCCCTTAGCCGTGATTGCACGAGTGTCTTAGCAGCGACGCCAGTCGTGTTTGCAACCGGCCAAGCGATATCGGGCAACAGTAATTGGACCGCCCGCGAAATGTTCGGCGTCGATGAGAGCTTTCCAACAGTTCGAAATTGGCAGACGCGTTTGGGAACTTTTTTTAGCGAACGCGATGTTACGAGCGCGAACAAAGTTTGTGTGCTGGGGCAAACAGTCGTAAAGAACCTGTTTCAAACTTCCAACCCAATTGGCCAGCAGATCCGCGTGAAAAACATACCCTTTGAAGTTGTTGGAGTTCTCGAAGCCAAAGGGGCGAACATGGTCGGTGATGATCAAGATGATGTACTGGTTATGCCCTACACGACTGTACGCAAGCGTTTACAGGGAAGCAACTTTAATACGGTCAATCTAATTCTCGCGTCGGCTCGAAGCACGGATTCGATGAAGTTTGCTGAAATTGAGATGCGGTCGCTGTTGCTTGATCGACACAAGATCGCACCGGGGCAGCAAGCCGATTTTGAGGTCGCCAATACAACTGAGATTGCCAAGGTGCTCGGCGTGATCACAGGTACGCTGACAATGATGCTGGCGGCAATCGCGGGTATCTCGTTGTTAGTCGGTGGCGTCGGGATCATGAACATCATGCTGGTTTCTGTCACTGAGCGAACGCGAGAAATCGGAATTCGGATGGCAGTTGGCGCGACGTCGCGCGATATCTTGATGCAGTTTCTCGTCGAGTCGGTGGTGTTGTCGATCATCGGCGGCGCGATTGGAGTGGCACTTGGTGTTGGCGCTTCACTGGGTATGACGACGCTTATTAACGCAGTCTCCGCTGGTCGTCCTTGGCCAATCGTTGTAAGTTTGCCCGCGGCGGGAATTGCCCTCGTTTTTTCAGCGCTTGTTGGAATCGGCTTTGGTTACTATCCAGCTTGGCGAGCCAGTCGACTTGATCCGATTGATGCGCTACGATATGAGTAAAGCACTTGGTGTCGACCCAAAGTCAGCGGAGACTGTTGACTTAATTGCAATACACAAAAGTTCTCAGAAGCTGGCCAAAGTGGATGACTCAAACTTCTCCACAACTTCGATATGAAGGCTATTTCCCATCGCTTCCAATGATCAACCCTGGTACTCGTCAGCCTCCTTGCTGCAGCGGAAGACAACGCTGATTGCTCTATTTGCTGTGCTGTGCATTGCAGTGCATCTTTATTTGCGATACGGCATGCACGCAACTCCTAACGTGTACCTTGTTCCACTTTTCTTAACTCTGCTGGTCGGCGGATTGCCGTTGGTCGGGGAGCTCTTTCTAAAAGCTATTAAGCGCGAGTTCGGCTCGGACCTTTTGGGTGGGATCGCAATTGTGACCGCGGTGCTACTTGGTGAATACTTGGCAGGTTCGATCATCGTCTTAATGCTCTCGGGCGGCGAAGCCCTCGAAAGCTACGCGCTGCAAAGCGCATCGTCAGTGCTGGCCGCGTTGGCAAAACGAGTTCCTTCGATCGCTCATCGTAAGACTGGTATTCAAATCACGGATGTAGGATTGGCGGATGTTCAAATCGGCGACACATTGGTGGTCTTTCCCCATGACATCTGCCCAGTCGACGGAGAAGTCATCGAAGGGCAAGGTGTGATGGACGAATCCTACTTAACCGGAGAACCCTTTCACATCACGAAAACGGCCGGATCATCCGTCATCTCCGGCTCAGTCAATGGTGACTCCGCTTTGACGATTCGCACCACAAAATTGGCAGCAGACTCACGCTATGCGAAGATTATGGAAGTCATGCGCGAATCAGAAAGCAAACGTCCGCAGCTCCGAAGGCTTGGCGATCAACTGGGCGCGATCTACACGCCGATTGCCCTCGCCGTCGCCGTCGCCGCTTGGGCAATCAGCGGCGAATCTCTACGCTTTCTATCCGTATTAGTCATCGCAACTCCATGCCCACTGTTGATTGCCATACCGGTAGCCATCATTGGATCGATTTCGCTGTGCGCACGAAGATCGATCATCGTCAAAAGTCCCGTGGTGCTCGAACAGATCGCCAGTTGTCGGATTGCAATTTTTGATAAGACGGGCACTTTGACCTATGGTGAACCTCAATTGACTGAACAGATTGTTGCACCTGACTTCGATCGCTTGGAAGTGCTTGGCTTGATTGCAAGCCTTGAAAAATACTCAAAGCATCCACTTGCTGGAGCAGTATTGATTGCCGCGCAATCGGAACGACTATCGCTTTCACAAGCAACCGACGTCAGCGAAAAGCCGGGACAGGGACTGCGTGGGAAAGTGGCTGGCCATACGGTGCAAGTGACCAGCCGAAAGCAGCTCGTCGAACAACAGGTGATTGGAATTGAGCATTTGCCCGCATCATCGGGTGGTCTTGAGTGCGTTGTCGCGATTGATGGTCGTTATGCCGCAAAGTTGCAATTTCGCGACGCGCCGCGACCAGAAAGCCGTTCGTTTGTTGATCACTTAGGTCCCAAGCATCAGTTCAATCGAATCATGATCATCTCGGGAGATCGCGACGCTGAAACTCGTTTTCTCGCCGACCAAGTTGGCATAGCTGAAGTCTACTCCCAGCAAAGCCCCGAAGAAAAACTGGCCATTGTTCGTCGCGAGACTGCGAAAGTAAAAACTCTCTATGTCGGCGATGGAATCAATGACGCTCCAGCGATGTTGGCTGCAACGGTTGGAATAGCCATAGGCCAAAACAGTGACGTGACCGCTGAAGCCGCAGGTGTCGTCATCATGGACAATTCACTTACCCGTGTTGATGAATTTATGCACATTAGCCGCCGGATGCAGGCGATTGCGTTGCAGAGCGCCGTCGGTGGCATGGCACTCAGCATCATCGGCATGATCCTTGCGGCCTTCGGCTATTTAACGCCTGTCAGTGGCGCCATCGCTCAAGAAGTGATCGATGTCGTCGCAGTGCTCAACGCCTTGCGAGCCGCCTTTCCGCCGAAGGTTATCCACGATTTGTAGTTCGACCAATATCGTTCATTTTAGGTAGCTCGCGTTGTGACCACACTGCAAGGTCATCGTTTGACCCATAGCCATCATCGGAGACGGGGTCGACTTGCAGTAGGCATTACGAGCTGAACAAAACGGTAACAACATACCCCGCACAACATGCACCCGCGTTGCAACCACACTGCAAGGTCTTCGTTTGACCCATAGCCAGCGGTGACGGGGTAGCATCGTAGGTTCGTGTTGCGCCACGTATAAAATCGTACCGTTTGGTCCCGCTCGTACTGCCTACTGCAAGCCGACCACGGCGCCGCTGGCTATGGGTCAAACGAAAGCAGTGTCACTGTCCAGCCATGACAAGTTGCCGTAGGCGACCAAAACCTTCGTCCCAACGTCCATAAAGTCGCGGTGCGTATTTGCGAATGTCGCTCGCCGAGCGGACAAGTCGTCGGGCTTCATCGATGGAACTTAAATTGCCAGCTCCGATCGCTTGCATGAGCACATTGCCAAAAGCGGTCGCTTCAACTGGGCCGGCAACCACTTCGCGCTGACATGCATCGGCAGCGAACTGACATAGCATTCGGTTTTGCACACCACCGCCCACCATGTGAATAGTATCTAAGCGATTGCCAACCAATTGCTCGAGATAGTCCAGCACTAAACGATATTTCAATGCCAAACTTTCGAGTGCACAACGAATGATGGCTCCTTCATTCTCAGGCAATACCTGTCCAGTTCGGCGACAGTAATCACGAATCGCAGTCGGCATATCGGGCGGAGCAGCAAAAGCTGCGTCGTCTGGGTCGATAATCGAAATCATACTCGGCGCATGTTCAGCCAACTGGATCAACCGATCCCAGCTCCAGTCATGCCCCTCGCGTTTCCACTGAGCTCGACACTGCTGCACGATCCACAAACCGCAAATGTTCTTCAGCAATCGAACACTTCCTTGAACGCCACCTTCATTGGTGAAATTAAACAGTTTGCAGCTATCGTTGATCACTGGCCGGGCAACTTCGACGCCCATCAGCGACCACGTCCCGCAACTGATGTAGCACCAATCGGGCTGCGACTGCGCGAACGATTTGGCTGGCACCGCTAGCACAGCGGAACCGGTATCGTGCGTGGCGGGAACGATCACATCGATGTCGGGTGACAACTGCGTGCGTTGAGCAACTCCGGCACTTATTTTGCCAAGATTAACACCTGGTTGCACCGGAGTTGAAAAAATATGCGTAGGCAATTCGAACGCGTCGAGCATTGTGCGGCTCCAGTCACCCGATTCAGCATGCAGCAGTTGAGTTGTTGATGCGTTCGTGTATTCATTACACTTTTCACCACTCAGTTGCCAATGAAAGTAGTCCGGCGTCATCAAGAAACGTTCGGCAATATCAAGGATCGGAGAATTCTCCAGCCGCATCGCTAACAATTGATAAGCGGTGTTGATCTCCATAAACTGGAGCCCCGTTTGTCCAAAGATTTCATCCCGGCCCAATCGTTTAAAGGCCGCGTCAAACATGCCGTGCGTTCGCGCATCGCGATAATGAAAACAAGGTCCGACTACATCGTCGTTTCGATCCAGCAACACATAGTCGACTCCCCAAGTGTCGACTCCGATACTGCGAATCGATGTCCCATACTTGGCTGCCGCTGCGTTCAGTCCGTTTTGAACCTCTTCCCACAATCCAAGGAGATTCCAGACAAATCGTTTACCTTGATGAACTCCGCCGTTGGAGAATCGATGCAGCACGTCTAACTGAACTCCTTGGTCGGTGATGAAGCCTGCGAGCACTCGCCCACCTGAAGCTCCGAGGTCGACGGCTAAATGCACCGGAGGTTGGCTGCTGGACATGGTTTTCCTTAGTGATGAGCTGCGGCGGGATTTGTTGAGGAATAAGGAGCGATATTCTAAGAGAGTCCTGCGAGGGGTTCTAGTGCCGCAAACTTTCGAGAGGTTTTGTAGCTTCGGCAAACGAACTCCCCCGTTCCGTTTTTTTGCCAATTCGGTTACTGTACGAGTCGCTAAAGTTGGTGAAAGAAGTTGTGTCGACCCTTGCCGCTCGACTGAGTTGAATTTCGTCTAAAAATCTTCGCGACGTGGATGTTATGGAAGCTGGAATTGTCGGTCTGCCAAATGTGGGCAAAAGTACGCTATTTAACGCTTTGACGAGCACTCAAGCGGCTGCAGCGGCGAACTATCCGTTTTGCACCATCGAACCGAACGAAGGAATTGTCAGCGTTCCAGACGATCGGCTCGCGCGAATCTCCGCAATTATTACACCAAAGAAACTCGTTCCCGCCTATTTAAAACTCGTCGATATCGCTGGAATCGTGCGTGGAGCCAGCGAAGGCCAAGGACTGGGCAATAAATTTTTGAGCCATATTCGCGAAGTCGACGCGATCCTGCAAGTCGTCCGGTGCTTTGAAGACCCCGATGTGATTCACGTGGCAGGCAAAGTCGATCCGGTGTCCGATATGGAGACGATCGAAACCGAATTGATGTTGGCGGATATCCAGGGCTTGGAAAACGCTTTGCCGAAAGCCGAGCGAAGCGCGAAGAGCGGCGATAAAGAAGCGAAACTGCGTGTAGCCGCTATTGGCCGCTGCATGGAACATCTTGCCAAGGACCAGCCGCTGCGCAAGTTGGTGTTGCCCGAAGTCGAAGCTAAAGCCATCTCGAGCTATGGGCTGATGACCGCAAAGCCGATTCTTTATATCGCCAACGTAGATGAAAACGATCTGCATGGCGAAGGCAAGCTGGCCACTGAAGTTCGCAACTACGCAAATGCAATTGGTGCATCGGTCGTACCAGTGTGTGCCAAACTGGAAGCCGAACTTGCCGAACTGGACAATGCCGATCGCAAAGAAATGCTCGAATCAGTAGGTTTGACTCAGCCCGCGCTGGCAAACGTGGCTCGTGAAGCTTACAAGACGCTTGGCCTGCAAAGTTACTTTACGGCTGGTGAAAAAGAAGTCCGCGCATGGCCAGTTCCTGTCGGCGCCACGGCTCCGCAAGCTGCGGGCGTGATTCACACCGATTTTGAACGCGGCTTCATTCGCTGCGAAATCTATTCGCTCGAAGATCTTGAAAGCTATCGCAGCGAAAAAGAAATCCGTCAAGCAGGCAAGCTTCGCACTGAAGGCAAGACTTACATCATGCGCGACGGCGATATCTGCCACTTCTTGTTCAATGTTTAAACCGCATTTTGGTTTGGTGTGCCACTGGCTTGCTTTGTCCAATAGCGACCAGCTATTTGACGAAGCAAGGCCAGTGAATCGAAGCATTTGAATTCGAACGACATTCATCGTGCCAACGGAGCCAAAGTAATTAACCCAACTGACCATTGTGTTTGCTAGACAGATCGCCCCCCCGATGAACGCAAGCACGCTTAAGAAAGCCATGTGGGTCGTGAGTAGCAAAACTCTGGTTACTTCGCGCCCTGTGGATTAGTGTTGGAACGAGTTGCAAGCCGTACACTCAAGTACTTCGTTTCACTGGTCTTTCCCAATTGCATCCGAAAATCAGGATGCAATTGGGAAAGCCAGTGGCACACCAAACCAAAATGCCTAGCACTCGGTTTGTCAGTATTGGTTCACCAGTATGTTGGCACTTACAAGCAATACAATCTGAATAGTTGCTCGTAAACGTCGACACCGCGGTAGAGTTGGTCGAGCGAAATCCATTCGTCGGATCGGTGAGCTTGCTGGATGCTGCCGGGGCCGAGCACGATTAGGTTCCGAAGTGCCCGCAAGCAGCAACCATCGGTGGCATAGCAAACTGACTCCGGTTCAATTTGCCCAAGCGCTCCGAGCACTTCGCGGACAAACGGATTGGAATCGGGCGTGTGTAATGGTTCTAGTGCGGCGATAGGGCTCGTTTGCAGTCCCATGTTTGTGGCCGTCGCAACGATGGCTTCAGCGAAGCCACGCCAATCCACGCTAGGCATCGGCCGCAAGAAAATCTGGCAGGTCGCTTTTCCAACAGTGATATTCGAAGCAGCCGGTTCGTTTTTCACTACGACGTTCATCGATAAGCTTGGGGGCGAGAAGCGAGTATTCAAGAGCAATGGGTCGCTCTCGGATCTTTTGAATTGCTCGCTGAGGTAACTAAGAAATGGAACCAATGCCCAGTTTGCGTTGCGTCCATCAGCTGTGCTGCTATGGGCCGCAACGCCGTGGCTGACGACTTTGAAATGGCAACCACCTTTGTGCGAGTTCACGACTTGAAGTTCAGTAGGCTCGCCGATGATGCCGACAGTCCCAGCGGCCAACATTTCAGCAAAGTACTTTGATCTAGTAACGACTGCGTTAGCGCCTTGCATGCCGCTCTCTTCATCACCCGTGACGAGAAAGTAGATCGGTTGCTGCTGTTGCTCGACAGGAATGCGTTCGATGGCCGCAAGCGCAGCAGACGTCGGCCCCTTCATATCACACGAGCCGCGCCCCCAGAGCTTTCCTTCGGCAACAACTGCATCGAACGGACCGCCCTGTAATGCGTTCCAACCGTCAACAGATACAACGTCGTTGTGGCAGCAGTAGACGATACCACCCTGTTGACCCGTTTGACCGTTCAACGGCTGTGGCCCGCGTCGACCGATGAGCGCAATCTTTTCCAGCCCAGCATTGTCTAAATAGGAAAGCACTTCGATGTCGAAACCCAAGCTGCGCAAAAGTTCGTGCATGCAATCTGCAACGAGGACGTTTGACCTTGATGTGACAGAATCGATCGCCACCAATTTTTTTGCAATCTCTAGACAATCCATATCGCCACTCAATCGTGAAGCACGTGATTTGCCCTGAAGTACCAGCCCTAATGCCGCAGGGGGCTAGTAAGTCTAAGGTGAAGTTACGAGCCTTAATAGTAACGAATCGCCGGCGATCTGTTAATGAAGCCAGATTCTCTCTTCCGGCGATCACTTTTGGGTAGCCCAGGTGCTTTTGGCAGAATGCCAAGCTTGGTATGCTGCATACTTGATAAAGTGGCGGTTTAACCGGTGATTACCGTAAGGAAATAAACATGTTTAATGTCGATCCTCGATCTGTCTTGGCACTCATTCTTGGCGGTGGACGTGGAACTCGCCTTTATCCGCTAACTAAGATCCGCGCCAAACCCGCCGTACCGTTAGCCGCCAAGTATCGTTTGATCGACATTCCAATTTCGAACTGCATTAACAGCAACATCAACAAGATCTTCGTGTTGACTCAGTTCCTTTCCGTATCGCTTCACAAACACATTCGGCAGACTTATCGTTTTGATCACTTCTCGGGCGGTTTTGTCGAATTGCTGGCCGCTCAGCAGACTATGGAAGGGGGCGCGGAGTGGTATCAAGGAACAGCGGACGCGGTTCGAAAAAACCTCAAGCACATCGATCAACGCGGCATCAAGTACGTCTTGATTCTCTCAGGTGACCAACTCTATCGCATGGACTACATGGCCATGCTCAAAACGCACATCGATTCCAAAGCCGACGCAACGATTGCAGCGATTCCTGTCGAGCGCAGTCAAGTCCATGCGCTCGGCGTGATGCGCTGTAATGAAGAAGGTCGTGTGCTCGGATTCTTGGAGAAGCCGAAAACCAAAGAAGAAATTGATATGGTCAGCATGGATCCCGGTTGGATCGACCGCCAAGGCATCGAATCGCGCGGTCGCGATTGCTTGGCAAGCATGGGACTGTACATCTTCAATCGCGACTTGCTATTCGATGTGCTCGAGAAGACCAGCTACGAGGATTTTGGTAAAGAGGTTTTCCCAGCTGCGATTCGAAGCAAGCGAGTTCAAGTTCACTTGTTTGATGGCTTTTGGGAGGACATCGGAACGATCCGTGCGTTCTACGATGCGAATCTTAGTTTGACTTGGAAGAATCCGCCGTTTGATTTTGTTTCACCGGAAGCGCCGGTTTACTCGCGGGCTCGGTTCTTGCCACCTACGATGATCGAAGGCGCAACCGTTAAGAGCAGCTTGATTGCTGACGGTTGCCGAATTGGAAAAGGCGCAATAATTGAGAATAGTGTTGTTGGCCTTCGCTGTGTCATTGGCGAAAACGCAGTCATTCGCGATAGCGTTTTAATGGGTGCCGACTTCATGGAAACTGAAGAGGAACTGGCCACTGCAACGCGAAATGGCCTTCCCCCAGTCGGAATCGGCGATGGATCAGAAATTCTCGGTGCTATTCTTGATAAGAACTGCCGTATTGGAAAGAATGTTCGCATCGTCAATGCATCGGGATGCGACTCAAGCGACGAATTCGACCCCTGCGTGATTCGCGACGGAGTTCCAATCCTGATCAAAGATAGCACTCTGCCTGACAACTGGAAAATGGGCTAGTGCTTCAACATAATTTAACTTTGGGGTCGGAGTTTTGGTTTCGTGTGCCACTGGCCTGCATTGCCTTATGGCGCTCAGCCATAAGGCAATGCAAGGCCAGTGAACCGAAGTGCTTAAGATCGAGCCACATTCGTCGAGCCAATGCCTGGCGAGTTTGGACAGCGGAGTTCGAAGTAGTAAGCTTCATGAACCTTCGAGCGTAGCGATGCAAGTCAAATAGCAGGAATGGACTCAACCGATTGGAAAGCTTTACGTCCATGTAACACGAATACTCCGACAACTTTCAAGTAGCGTGGGTTAAAGTTGGGACGAAGCACCATAAGTAAGCTTACCTGCTCCGATTCACTGGCTTTTTCCTAAGTGCATCCGGATTCCCGGATGCACTTAGGAAAGCCAGTGGCACACGAAAACCGAACGAGTAAACTTAGTACGAAACACGACCAACCCCAAAGTTAAATTGTGTTGAAGCGATTGTTTCCGTTGTTTAGCGTTTTACATTATTGAAAAACCTCTCCCCCTTTTCTTATTTTCGCCTCTCGGAGTTTAGCATGAGTAAGCCAGTTAACGTGGCGATGGTCGGCCTAGGTTTTGGCGCCGAGTTCATTCCAATTTACCAACGTCATCCCAACGCGAACATCTATGCCATATGCCGTCGCGACGTTGCCGAGATGAACAAAGTGGGTGACCGTTTTGGAATTGAAAAGCGCTACACGACTTTCGAAGAGGTTCTAGCTGATCCCAACGTTGACTTTGTACACATCAATTCGCCTATTCCCGACCACGGCTGGATGTCGATCGCTGCTCTTAAAGCCGGCAAGCACGTAATGTGCACCGTTCCTATGGCGACAACGATTGAAGAATGCCAAGAGATCTGTGAACTGGTTAAGAAATCCGGGCTCAAGTACATGATGGCAGAGACCGTCGTGTACAGCCGCGAGTTTCTTTTTATTCGCGAGATGTATCAAAAAGGTGAACTTGGCAAGATCCAGTACATGGCCGCTTCACATCCGCAAGACATGGATGGTTGGCCAGCGTATTGGGAAAAGATGATTCCCATGCACTATGCGACGCACGTCGTCAGCCCCGTGCTGGGGTTGGTTAACGGTCGCGCCGAATACGTCAGCTGCTTCGGTTCCGGCGCCCTCCGCGAGGATATCGCTAAGAAATCGGGTAACAAGTACGCCGTTGAAACGTGCCACATCAAGATTAAAGATTCCGACATCGCGGCTCATATTTGGCGATTTTTGTTCGACACTGCGCGCCAGTATCGCGAGAGCTTTGACGTGTACGGCACCAAGAAGAGTTTCGAGTGGACATTGGTCGAGAACGAACCTCATGTGATTCACACTGCAAAGAAACCTGAAGCCGAGATCGCCAGCAAAGTTGAAGTGCCTGATTATGCACATTTGCTTCCTGAGCCGATTCGTATGTTTACGCAATCGATCCAGGACGCTGAGCACTTGTCCTTTATCCAGGGTGGTGGGCACGGCGGTTCGCATCCCCACTTGGTCCATGAATTCGTATCGGCGCTAGTTGAAAACCGTGATCCTTGGCCCAATGCGACTTTGTCCGCGAACTGGACATGTGTTGGTATCTGTGCGCATCAATCGACTGAGAAGGGCGGCGAGATCGTTCGGTTACCAGAGTTCACGCTCGTTTGACCCAGAGCCAGCGGCGACGGGGTCAGCTTGCAGTTGGCATCACGAGCGGGTCTTCACGGTCCTAACCATTCGCCGCATAACAAGAACCTGCGTTACGCCCACGCTTGGCAAGCATCGTTTGACCGATAGCCAGCGGCGTAGGGAAACCTTGCAGTCCGCAGCACGAGCGGAACCTGAGACGGTCCTAGCATTCTCAACTCAACCCGAACCCACTTGTCCATCAGCCCAATCTTGTAAAGTCAACAGACCGCAGCTGCGACGGAGGGCGGCACGTACGGATTGTGCTGCGGCAATTTGTACCGTCCGGTCCCGCTCGTGATGCAGACTGCAAGTCGAGCCCGTCGCCGCTGGCTATGGGGCAAACGATCAATGCGTGACTCGCGCTTCTAGCCACAATACGTGATCGCCGTATTGCGCAAAGTCGGCTTGCTCGGTAACGAGTACAAGCAACTGTGCGCCGCTGATGTCTACTTCGATCCGCTTCGGCAGGTTTTCACTGCGGTCCAGATTGAATGTCGCAACTTGTTGTAGCTTGCCCGAACGAGCAACCATGATCTGACAAACTACACTACCAAGTCGTTCGTCGGCGCCGTCGGATGGTTTGGCGAGTAGGACTTCAGCAAGAAACTTCTTCTCGCTGCCGTCGAGTCGATAAGCGACTTGAGATGAACTGTGCGTTGCAAGGCCCCGCTCGATGACTCCTAATGAACTCATCAGCGGTTGACCAAGTAAGTCTCGGTTTCTACCAAGTGGCCAAGTGAGTTGCGATTGTGCAATGTGCTTGTAACTGGCCGGTTCGATGTCTGCAAGGAAAGTCGTCCGCGGTGGCTGATTTGTGATGCAGGTGATGCCACGACTAAATTCTGCTCGTGCGTCCAGCGATTCCAGCACGAGGCCATCGGCCAGCTCGACATTAACACGATCTGACTTCAGACCGATCTTACGAATGTTCAGTCGAGAGCCGTCCTGCAAGCCGAGCACGACTTGTTTTGACTGAGTAGGAATTTTACCAAGCAACGTTGGGCTGAACGCAATCGCTTGCACTTCGCTGGCTTCGACCGGAATGGTTTGCCCAGCGTTTTCAAGTATGTAACGAGGTGATCGCTCGACTTCGTGATACTCGAGCCGCAGCACACCAGCGATCTGCCGATTACCGCTAAGCCACAGAGTATCACGACCGCCAGTCGTGAATTCAAGCTGCGTTTGAAGTCGATTCCATGCATGGATCGACGCGGGAGCAATCATGACGATTCCACGCACACTTCGCAGCGAAATTTTTACTGAATGAAACCAGTCCGAGTGGAGCGTGATCTCCTGCGGTGAATTGAATTCGACGCGTCCCGCAAGCCAACTGCCGTCGGTCAGCCAAACGGCAGATTTTTGTTGCACACCGGGCCATGCACCCCACCGAACGATCGATGTATTGTCGACCGTCTTCAGTTTGCCATTAACATCAAAGGCCCATTGGCCCTGCTCGTTCAACTGCATCAATAGAGTGTTAGGAAGAATCTCTTCGCTGGTGTGCAACGATGACTGGGCGAGCGAAGGCGCTGCGATGGCGACGCAAATATTGGCAACACAAGCAATTGTCAGCACGAATTGGCAAAAGTTCGTTAACATCAATCGCACCAATCAAAAAACCCGATCGCTGCAAGGCGACTATGCAGCGAGGTGATCTGTTCCAGCGAGAGTTCTTGCTGTGGCATGCGGCAATACGCTTCCGCAGCGCTTCCCTGCCATTTAAGTATATGCTTCATCGCGCTTTGAAAGGGATAGGCTAGCACGATACTGATGAACGAGATAGCTTGCGATTGATGCTGGCGAGCTTTCGCAAGGTCACCTTGTTCAAAGGCAGTAATCAACCTGCGGAAAAGCGGTGAGGCGACATTGTAAGTGCTTCCCACTGCCGCTTTGCCACCGACCGCCAGTGCGGCGATGAGCATTTCGTCGACGCCCCACATGATTTCAAAGCGTCCGCCGTCGAGTTCAAGGCACTGTTGAAACTCATACAACTCGGGCGATGAGTACTTGAGTCCGACGAGGTTTGGCATCGCTTCGCTACCGAGTTTCAGAAACTCAGTCATGCTGATGCGATTGCCGGTCAGTGAAGGAATGTGATAGTAGTAGAAAGGAAGATCTCTTGCTGCTTCTGCAACGATCTTCATGGAATCAACGAGCACTTGGACGGTGCCGATTTTGAAGTAACTGGGGCAAGTGGCTGAAATACCCGCCGCACCGCTGGCAACCGCATGCTTCGCCAACTCAGCCGCTTCGGCTAAAGAATTGTGCCCAACTTGAACCAACACCGGCACACGGCCTGCAGCCACGCGAATCGATTCAACGCTAACGGCCTTGCGTTCGGCGTTTGTGAGTGAAACACCTTCTCCAGTGCTGCCACAAACGTACAGTCCGGTCACTCCACGCTCGATCAATCGCTCTATTTGCGTTCCAATATAATCCAAAGCGACATCGCCATTGGATTTCATCGGGGTCAACGTTGCAGCAAATATTCCGTTGTAACGAGCAAAGGTCATGAGGGGCTTTCATGTTGGAGTGTCGTCATCGAGCTGTTCGTACCCTGAACCAGCGTCCTGCCGAACATGATCATCGGCAAACCGAAATCGTCAACGTGTTAAGCGAACAATTTCAAATCTTTTTCCCAGTTGCAGTTGCAGTTCTTCGTATTTTTCCGTTGGCTCGTTATGGCAAGTTAAAAGCATACCCCACTAAAACTATGGCAAGCTGGAAGCATACCCCACGGTCAGCTATCATAGCAGCTCACCAACCTCCCATCTCCGCAAACCCATCTTTTGAATCGTATCATGCAAAACAAGAATATCCCGCGTCGACAATGGCTCGCACAGTCCGTAGCGGTCGCAGCTGCGGCTGGTTGCCTGACAACCCAAGTCTCGCAGGCTCAAACGCCTTCGCCAATGGCTGCTCCAAAATTCCGTTATTGCTTGAACATGAGCACCATTAACGGAAACGAAGTGCCGGTCCGTGACCAAATCAAGATCGCTGCCAAAGCGGGCTACGACTCGGTCGAACTTTGGTTTGGTCACATCGAGAAATTCACTAAAGGTGGCGGCGATCTAACGGATCTGCGCAACGAAATTCGCGATCTCGGATTGGGCGTTGATAGCTCCATCGGATTCGGAAAATGGATTGTCGACGATGACGCCGAACGAGCTGCTGGACTTGAGCAATGCAAGCGCGACATGGACACGATCCGTCATCTGGGCGGAAGACGCATGGCGGCGCCGCCCAGCGGAGCCACGGATAAGGCAGGCCTGGATCTAAACGCTGTTGCGGATCGCTATCGCAAGCTGCTCGAAGTCGGCTCGGCTCGCGATGTAGTTCCTCAAGTCGAATTGTGGGGCTTTGCAAAGAACTTGGCTACGCTTGGCGAAGTGCTTCATGTCGCCGCCAATGCAAACCATCCAGACGCTTGCGTGTTGCTCGACGTTTATCATCTCTACAAGGGTGGCAGCGACTTTAGCAACATGGGGCTCGTTCCTGGTGCGAAGATGCATTGCTTGCACATGAACGATTACCCGGCTGATCCTAAACGGCCTGAGATCGCCGACAAAGATCGTGTCTATCCGGGCGATGGCGTCGCCCCGATCGGCATGATCCTTCGCACGTTAGCCAAAGGAGGTTTCAAAGGCACGCTAAGTCTTGAACTCTTCAACCGAACCTATTGGGCTCAGCCACCGCAGGACGTCGCGACACTTGGGCTTGAGAAGATGAAGGCAGTTGTAGCGGCTGCGTTCGCTTAGTTCCCCAAAGCCCTAACTAACAATGAGTCCCTCGGTTCGCGATGAAAACCATGTGGCCAACTGAGGCATGCGGCCGTAGGCGTAAGCCAACATAGCAATTGGATGCACAGTCGGCTTTGTCGTTCCCTGCTCCATTTGCAACTTGCACGCTGTACACTCAGTAGCACCTAGTTGTGCTGGGGTCTCTTTCATGGTGCTGATCAATGAGCGGCCGATACGCAAACTCGTTCGATAATTCTTGCGTTGCAGTCCGAAGGTTCCAGCCATCCCACTACAACCTGCATCGGCGAACTGGACCGTCAAGCCAGGTATCAACTTCAGTAAGTTGAGCGCAGGTCGACTTGGATCGAGCACGCGCGAGTGACATGGTTCATGATAGACCATCGAGAACGAAACCGGTCGGAAATTCAATTCCAGCTCGTTGCGCATATGCATCTGCCACAAATAACCGCAGGCCTCATAAGTGTGTTTTGAAATCAGTTCAGTGTCTTCATCTTGCAGTAAGTTGCGATATTCTTGTTGCAAGCACAACGCCGCGGAAGGTTCGGTCGTGACAATGTCATATCCGTTTCGCACCGCTTCGGCCAACAAACGAACGTTCGCCTTGACCAGCTTTCGGGCTCGCCCGACATCACCGCTAGTAATCATCGACATGTAGGAAGGTGTTTGGTTCGTTGGACAGTACACTTCAACGCGCTGGTGCCGCATGACCTCAACTAAAGCCCGTCCGAGCAACGGATTGTGCCAGTTCACATACTGGTCAACAAAGAAGAGCACTTTGCGGCCGGTGGCGCGATTAAGTCGATTTAGTTTCTCGCGTGCAGCCCATTTTAAAAACGTTTTTCGCGTGACCCTCGGTAGCTTCCGACCTTGCGCAACGCCGAGTATTTTCTCCATGACCCAGCGCGAGATCTTGTTACCTAACAGAAGATTGCACATCTCTGGGAAGCGGCTGCCAAAGCCAGCCAGAAGATCGAGCCTATTAAGCCATTTTTCGCCGATTGCCAGACCTTGTCCAGCAATATGTTGCGCCTTGATTTCTTGAACCAGTTTAGGAATGTTTACCGACGCAGGGCACTCCATTCGGCACTGATGACAATTGAAGCACAGGTCAGCGACCGCTTTCATCTGACTGCTTTCCAGGAGTGCTGGATCGAGTCGTCCGGTCAGCATCCCACGCAGCAAATTTGCTTTTGCTCGCGGCGATGCCTCTTCACCTTTGTGGACGCGAAACATCGGACACATTCTCTCCGCCGCGGCGCTGCTGCGGCATCGACCACAACCGTTGCATGACCGTGCCGAATAAGTGATCGGTTCGTTTCCTGACCAATCCAAGATCACGGGTAACTTGATGGCGTTGACTTCTTCTTGGTGCTCTTCAACATCGATCGCCGGTAGCGAACTGTCGAAACCTATGTTCTGCAGTTCACCGGTTGCCAGTCGATCTGCGGCTTGTGAGCCGAGCATGGCGGCGGCGGCTTCGAAGGCTGTCCCAACTGGAATAACACTTCCAGCAACGGTAATACTCGTCGGTGAGCTCTTGAACTTTGGAACGGGCCGCAAGTTCTCATTGACCATGGGTGGTTCATCGCTCATGAACTTACCTGGATTCAACAGGTCGGCGGGATCAAAAATCTGCTTGATCTGCTTGCACAACTCTAACCTCGGGCCAAGTTGGCGAGCCGCCATGCTAGCCCGACTTAATCCCAAAGCGTGTTCGCCTGAAATGCACCCACCGTAGGCCATTACCTTTGAGTAGATCGCTTCACTCAGTCTTGCAAGCTGTTCCTGATCGTGCGGATTGCCCAAATCCAAAAATGGTCGCACGTCTAATTGTCCGTGCGCAGCGTGCGCAAACAAAGTCGCCGTCACACGCTCGGACTTCAGTACGTTTTGGATCTCCAGCAAGAAATCGGGCAAGCGCTTGGGCGGAATTGAGATGTCTTCGATAAACGGAAGCGGTCGTTGGCTTCCCTTCAGTCGATATAGCCGCGGAATCACACGCCTGGACAATCGCCACAACACGGAACGCTCTTGATCATCCGTTGTGATGCGATAGGACATGACCGGTTTTCCGCGGCGTTGCAATCGCTGCAGCATCGCAGTCAGCCGCCCGCGCAAGGTCGCTGCATCATCACCATGCATTTCAATTAGCAACATCGCTTCTGCCCCGCGAGGCCCAATTGTTGCATAAGTTGACTCGGTTTCACGAGCGATCTCAAGCAAACGGCGATCCATCAAATCGCAGGCGGCAATCTCTTCACGAACGACGTCCAAGACCGCTTTTGCAGCCATGTCCATGCGTTCAAAGAACAACAGCATCAAGCCTCGGACCGCTGGAACAGGATCCAGTTCCAAAGTTGCTTCCGTAATAATAGCCAGCGTTCCCTCTGCGCCGCACATCAGCCGCGCGAGGTTCACATGCTCGCCGTCAAGTGTCTTTTCAACACGATAGCCACAGCCACGTGCAACTTCTGACCAAGGTGGACGAAGCAGCAACGCCGAATTGCGTTGCAAGAGCGTACCCACATCGCTCGCCAAACGGGCGGTCGTGGTTTCAGGCGGATGGTCCAGCGCCCAACGTTCGCGTCCCAGTTCAACCACTTCGCCGGATGCCAAGACAGCTTGTAACGATTTCACTCGCTGGCCAGCGGAACCGTACTTCGGAAAATGACTGCCAGCGGCGTCAATCGACAACATACTTCCAATGGTCGATACGCTTCGCGTTGCCGGATCGGGTCCGAAAAGCAACTTCTTTTGGCCCAAGGCGCGATTCAAGTCGGCTTGCACGACACCGCACTGAACGCGGATCGTATTGTCGATTGGGGCATTAACGCGGCGCATGAACCTAGAAAAATCCATCACTAAGCCACGACCTAGTGCTTGGCCAGCCAATCCGCTTCCACCGCCGCGTGGAAAGACTTTGATATTGTTCTGCGTCGCGTAACGCATTACCTGTGCGACCTCAGCGGTCGACTTGGGACGCACTATGCCTAACGGGCAAATTTCATAGATGCTCGCGTCGCTGGCGTAGATCTGTAAATGGATTGGATCGCACAAGACATCGCCTTGAATAAGGCCACGCAGATCAGCTTGTATGCGTGCTTGTTCTGGGTCCATGAATCATCTTTATAAAAGTAGTCGCATTCCATTTGCGGCGATTGGGATTGTCCCAGTCAAGGTTAGAACAATTGGGACAATTGTTCGACACTAATCAAGTCCGAAACAATTGGGACAATTGCTCGACACTCACAGTTCAGTTCAACTGTCCTAAATCCGACAACATTTCGCTCATTTCAGCCGCTGCGTGCATGTCGCCTTGAGCTCGTGCGACCTCGATACCATCGCGCAAGAAACTTCTCGACTCTTCTACTCGATTTAAGTCCGCCATAATTTGGGCACAGCGAAAAAAAGCAGGCACATAAGGAGGGGTCTCGACGCAGAGTTGCTGAAGCAACACGACAGCCGGTTCACATTCGTGGTCGTTCACCATTTCAAGCGCCAAGCTGTATCGCAAGAAAACATCGCGAGGTTCGTCGAGCAGCATCGACTCAATTTTCTGACGACGAGTCAGTTCGGGTTTGATCACTTGGACACCTTAATCTTCCAGTTAACCGCCTCGAAATTTCGTTCGCGCGCGGGGGCAAAAACAACTGTACATACGGCTCAAGCCGTCGGGCGAGACATCATCTGAACTTTAATTCTAAAACCACACTGCAAAAATTCTTCGATCGTATCCCATCCAGATGCGATCCAAGCAGTTCGCGAAAAAGGCAAGTCTAACATAATGATCCTGCCCAAAGCACTTTCACACAAGTCGCACTTTCACACAAGGCACTGCCCAATTCCTCAAATAAAGCCTCATAAGTCTCTGCAACGCGACATTTAAGTCTGGAATCAGCCCAGATTTCAGGCAACCCGTTTCAAAAGCAGAAGGAAATCGACTAAAACTATAGATTGCAAAGGGCCGTTTTCAAGGTGAGTCGCCGTTCGTGCCCCTACCAATTTTGAACAACAAATTGTGAACAGGAGAATTAAGCGTGCGTCACTTTATTAGCTTTCGAGTCTACTCCCTTTCGGCACTCATCCTGGCCGCTGCCATTATCGGTTCGCTGGGACAAACAGGACACTCTGCTGACGAGTTAGGCATCGGCTCAGTAGCCCCCGCACTCAACATCGAACATTGGGTACAGACTGGAAATGGGAAGTTTAAGCCTGTCACAAAATTTGCGCCAGACAAAGTTTATGTTATCGAGTTCTGGGCGACTTGGTGTGGACCCTGTATCCAAAGCATGCCCCATCTAGCCCAGTTGCAGACTGAGTACGCCGATAAAGGTGTGCAACTAATCAGCATCAGTGACGAAGATCTCGAAACGGTAGAGAAATTCCTCGAACGGCCTGTTCGAGCTCCGAAAAAAGCGAAGGAAGATGACAAAGACGCCAAGACACAGACCTATCGTGAACTTACGAGCGTTTATTGCTTGACCACCGACCCCGATCAGTCTTCAAATAAAGATTACATGGAAGCTGCAGCACAACAGGGGATTCCGACCGCTTTCATCGTTGGCAAGGACAGCAAGATTGAGTGGATTGGTCACCCCATGGAAATGGATGGACCTCTCTCCAAAGTGGTCGATGGCACATGGGATCGGGCAGCTTTCCAAGCGGAAATGAAGGCCAAGCAAGATGCCGAACGTATGATGCAGGAAGTTTCGGAACTCGCACAAGGCGGCAAGTTTGATCAAGCGGTTAGCAAGATCGACGCCGCTTTGGCCAAAACCTCCGATCCACAGCAGACGCTGATGCTGCGAAATATCAAGATGCAACTACTTCTTGCGGGTAAGAAAAATGATGAAGCCGCGAAGTTAAGTGAAGCCATCTTTGCCGAACTGGCTGGAAAGCCAGAAATGGTCAACGGATTCGCCTGGAACCTGTTCGAAATGGCAGACCAAGGCCAACCCAGCGCAGATCAAGTGCTTAAGCAGGCTGTAATTGCATGCGAAAAAGAAGTTGCAAAAGCCTCTAGAGAAGTCAAAGCCAGTCTGTGGGACACTACCGCACACATTCTCAACCTGCAAGGCGATAAGGCCAAAGCACTCAAGTTAGAAGAAGCGGCTGTTGAAATCGCCGAAGGACAAGACCTTGAGTTCATGAAGCAGTTTCTCGCTGAACTCAAGAAGGGGTCCTAAAGATCAAAAGAAAAAACGAGGCCCGAGAGTCCGCCCCCCAGGGTGGACTCTCGGGCTCTCGCCTTAGTCGAACGGTAGCAGCGTTGTTCAGTGCTACGTGGTATTTTGCTTAGCGCACAACTTTGCCGCTGTTGATCGGTGCAGCAATCCGACTTGCTGACTCAAGGTACTGAGTCGTTTCTTCTTGTACCAGACGCAGATCTGATTCGTCGGACCGCACTTCGGCTCGGAAGCGATGCGTTCCAGCTTCTCCAGCTTTCGCTTGAACACGCAGGATCTTCGTTTCACCAGCTTCAATCCGTGCAAGCGGCTCAAATATGACTTGACCAGTCACAATGCGATGCTGTCCACCGTCGGCGTGCATCGGTTCGATTCCGTCGGAGAACTGAGCCACTGCACGCACATTGGTGGCTGCTCGTGAACCGCGGTTCGTGATGCTCATCTCATACGTCACGACTCCGCCAACCGGAGCGGGCGCGATCGGATCGTTAACTACCAGTTTCAAGTCGGCAATGGCTTCAACCAGAGTCGTAATGTTCGCTAACGATGGCTGAGCATGAGCGGTTGTCGTGGTAAGTGTAAGCTTGTGTTCACCTGCGGTCCAAAGATTCAATTCAACAGGGAATTCGAGAGCTTGTCCGGCTTTGATACTTGGAATTTCCCAGGTCAACATGTTGTTCACTATGGTCGCGCCATTAGGCTTGCTCAACACTTCTGCGCCCTCTGGAATCGCCATTTCTGCACGCACCGTTCGCGAATCCAGGTCACCCGTATTCTGAACAGTCACTTCGTAGCTGGAAGACGCGCCATGGTAAACACGATCCGAGCCTGTAATCGCGGCTGCGACCAAAGCTCGCTTAACCAATACATTAATGCTCGCAGCACTGTGCAAGTCGGCTGCATCCGCTTCAGCGTTAATGCTAATCGAACCCTTTTCATTGAAGGTCAATTCGACGTCGATCGTTTGCTGTTCGCCAGGAAGAATCTCGGCAATCTTCGTTTCGCTAGCGCCGAATGATGCTGCGCCGAGTTTGACGTTAACATTCTTGGCAACTGCGCTGCCCGGGTTGCGAACGTGCAAGCGATACATATTCGCTACGCCATACTCAGCTTCAGAAGGTCCATCAAGCGCCAATTCCAAGCGTGCTTGCCGGACTTCGATTTGGGCTTCGCCGTTCTTGGGTACAAGTGTCCACTCCATCGCAACGGCAAAGTTGCGGGCTGATTTTGCGGTCAACTGCAGCGGTGCCGAAGCATTCTGGAAAGCCGCTAGATTCTCGAAGGCCCAAGTAAGCAACGTTGTACCTTCGGGTGTTTTCTCTAACTGCAATTCACCATGCGTTGGCTTGCCCTCTTGAATTGCTACACCGCTGGGAATCTCCAGTCGCAGGATCACACCATCGAGCGGAATGTCGTCTACGTTGCGAACCAATACTTGGTAGTCAGCTGGCGTTCCAACCGGCATATCGCTCGGGCCTTTCAAAAGCACTTGCAATCGCGGCGTCTCCATAGCCATGTGTTCATCAGCAGCGGGCGCCTCTGAACGAGCCGATCCTGAATTAGTGCGGATCGGGTTTGTCGCTCGAGGTGCACTGGCGGTCGGTTCGCTGGTTACTTCTGTTCGCAGTCCGCTCGCCGATGGATTTGTCGCTGGAGGCAGGTTGGGCATATTTGGTAGTAGTGCCGGATAGCCCGTTGCTTGACCACTCGATGTTGGTAGGCCCGTTGTGTTTGGTAATCCACTTGGTAACAGCGGAAGTAGCGCGGAGGGAAGTGCATCAGCGGGTTTCGAGTTACTCTGTTTTGTCCCGTTAACTCTCGGTTCAGCTACTTTGGCCTCTGTCGCTTTTGGCAACGCAGGAGTCGGCGGTAGGGCGTTGTTCAAGCTAGCTGGCGGCGTTGGAAACTGAGGCAGCTTCGGCACACTCGGAGCCGTGTTTTTTGCGTTTGTCGCGCCAGGAGCAGCGAATGAAGGCACTTGCAGCGATGGATAATCCGTCGGCTTGGGCGCCGGATCCGCTATCTTCGTACCAGCTCCATTCGATTGTTCAAGCGAAAAAGTTCCACCCATTGGCTTCAATCCAACCGGCGCAGTGCTAGACTTAGATGTAACTTGTTGTTCTTGCGGTTTTTCAGCAGGCTTGGCCGCGGTTTTCGGTGCGGTTTGCGATCCTGTTGGTAGCGGTTTGCGAGAGACCTTTGGCGCTTGACTCATGCTCTCAACAGCTTGGACTTTCAGAGAATCGCTGAATACCTTCGAGCCACTATCTTGACCCGCCGCTTTGTCGTTTGACTTTGAAGCATCGTACTTCGATTTTGCCGAATATCCCGGGGCGTTCGAATCCGACTTGTCGTTAAGCTGAAAACGGGCTTCATTCGCCAGCTTAGAATTTGTGACTGGAATTCCCAATTCAGCCGACCGAGGCGATTTTGAGGTCACTTCCTTTGAAACAATCGGTGACCCTGAACTCGAATAGACTTCGCTCGTCGCACGCGGCTTAGTGTTTGAATTGGCGTTCGGAGGATTAGGTGTTTTTGACTGGGGTGCAGGCCGCGTCGCGGTTTGTTGTGTCGCCTGCAAGTTCGCGCTTCGCGACTCAGTTGGCGTGCTTGCACGTGTTTTTTCACTCGCCGGACGGGGCTTGGGAATTGCAGGCGAACCGTCTGAAAGATGATTTTCGGGGCTGCGTCGCGCCGGAAGCTCGTCCGTTTTAGATGGACGCGAATCGTCCGTTAGCGATCGGAGTTGTTGTACTAGTCCGCCACGAAACAGTCTCGGCGGTTCTTTATCCTGTGCTTGCAAGTAACTAGCAGATGCACAAAATACAGTTGCTGCAATTGATAGCTTTGAAACACGCGAGCCGATGCAAAGCCGCTGATGAGCGAATAGCATCGCCGCTCGCAACGTATTTGCACTGAATTTTCGTCGGCCAGTTGTCATTTCCAGCAACTCCTACAAAGGTCTCAAGACACTCTCATCGTTGCTATCGACTTTTTCGGTTGTAAGGGTTGAGCCAAACTTGACGAAGTTGACGGCCGAGCGCCAAAAAGTTTCGCTATGCTTGCATTACAAAACTAACTCTTTAACTTTTGTCACACTGAGCTCAAATGTTCAAAACTGCATTTCAACCACACTTGGTCGCCGATTCAGCCTGGATCGCACCCAACGCAATCGTTATCGGTGATGTTAAACTGGCCGATGACTGCAGCGTCTGGTTCGGGGCGGTGATTCGTGGCGATACAGAATGGATTCGCATCGGCAAACGTTCAAACGTTCAAGACTTGGTATGCATTCATGCTGATAAAGACGTTCCCTGTACCATTGGTGAAGATACAACCATCGGCCACTCGGCAGTCATTCATGGTGCCAGCGTGGGCAACAATGTTCTCATTGGGATCCGCTCTGTAGTCCTCAACGGAGCAGTCATTGGCGACAATTCACTGATTGCCGCTGGTGCAGTCGTGTTAGAAGGTCAGCAGATTCCCGCCCGTTCCTTAGTCGCCGGTGTTCCCGGTCGCATCATCCGCGAACTCACTGAGGCCGACATCGCCCGGATCCACCATGCATCCCAGCACTACGTCCAAGCCGCGGCCGCATTTCGCTGACTTAGGCGCAGCAAAAGACCCAGCCGAATTGGCTGGGTCTTGTTTTGTTTCGCAGTAAAGGGCCTTACACCACTTACAGCATCTTGGCGATCAGAGCGCAAAGATCGGCGGTTCGGCAGCTATAACCCCATTCGTTGTCATACCAGCTAACAACTTTGGCAAGCTTGCCTTTGTTGCCGAGGACCTGAGTAAAGTCGGCTGCGAAAATCGAGCTGTGCGGATCGTCGATGATATCGGAGCTGACGATTGGATCTTCGGTGTAGCAAAGAATGCCTTTGAGAGCACCTTCAGCGGCCTTCTTCATAGCTGCATTGATGTCTTCTTTGGTTGCTTCTTTGCCGAGGTTCACGGTCAAGTCAACCACGGAGCCAGTTGCAACTGGAACTCGCATTGCAATACCTGTCAACTTGCCTTTCAATTCTGGAATCACCAAACCAACGGCTGACGCAGCACCAGTCGACGTTGGGATGATGTTCTGAGCCGCACCACGGGCACGATACGGGTCGGCATGTGGCAAGTCTTGAACTTGTTGATCGTTTGTGTAAGCGTGAACAGTCGTCATCAAACCAGATTCGATTCCGAATGTTTCGTGCAGCACTTTTGCGACAGGCGCCAAGCAATTAGTCGTGCAGCTCGCGTTGGAAATGCACTTCATGTCTTTGGTCAGTTTGTCGTCGTTGACACCGATCACGCACGTCAAGTCTGCGCCATCTTTGGCTGGTGCGCTGAGCACAACTTTCTTGGCACCGGCTGCAAGGTGAGTGTCGTAGCCAGGTTTGCCGTTGGCAGCGCGGCCAGTGAAAATGCCGGTGCTCTCGATAACGATGTCAACTTTGTTTGCACCCCAAGGCAACTTAGTTGGATCGCGTTCTGCAATGGCGAGAATTTCTTTGCCGTCGACAATCAAATGAGTGTCAGTTGCTTTGACGGTGCCGTTGTAGCGACCATGGCTGCTGTCATACTTCAGCAAAGTTGCCAACATCTGGTTTGCGGTGAGGTCGTTGATGGCGACGACTTCGAATTCGCTAGGGCGTGACATAAGGTTACGAAAAGTCAAACGACCGATGCGGCCAAAGCCGTTGATTGCGACACGAACTACCACGATTGAGACTCCGGAATTTAAGGTTCGCTTCTCCTCGCCCAACGCACCCTAGTTTGGTACGAAAGGGGATTGCGGAAACAACTTCCGCCTGTCATGCATTTGTTTCAGAGAAAAGCAGCGCGGGATTATACTTTTGATCCTAAAAAGCAGCAACGACCAGCAAACACGAGTTGTCGAACGATTGTCTCAATTACGCACTCCTACTTCACCCCACATACTTCCTATCATTCCGTCATACTTCCCATCATTCCCATACCCTCCTATTATTCCCATCGCTGCCCCATCTAACCTCAAAGCACCCGCTATACTAAACCTCGCCTTCCCAATAATTCTCCCATTGGCGTCCATCACCCCGCAGAAGTCATTCAGTGGCATTCCACCTTGCATTGCGGTTTGCCTAACTTAGAAAGTATCGCGACCAGTTGTCTAATTTGACACAAAGAACACGACCCGCTTGGCAACTCCCGCCTGGAATCAGTCGAGGAACTTGGGATTATTTGCACTCGCCGTCGATTGCAGACGACTACGACATTTATTTCCGCGATCATCCGCTGTTGAAGTTAGATATCGAAGTCGTTCGCCGCTTTCTGCCGGCCAAACCACAATTGCCATTTACGATTGCCGATTTCGGCTGCGGCACAGCTCGGGTGGCTCGGGCCCTAGTACCGCTTGGCTACAGGATGTTGAATGTGGACCTCAGTCGACATATGTTGCGTCAAGCATCGCACGTCGATGGAATTCACATTGAACAAGCCTACGAATCGTTGAGCAGCTGCGTAAAAGCCAACCTAGTGCAGCTCAATGGTCTACGTGACGGTGTACTCGATATGGCCGTTTGCTTATTCAGCAGTATCGGAATGATCCGCGGTCGCGAGCACCGGCAGAAATTTTTGTCGCATGTCAATCGAAGCCTCCGGCCCAACGCACCACTGATCCTACACGTCCACAATCGATTGCGGAGTTTGCTTGACCCAGGCGGACCAGCTTGGCTGCTAAGAACGCGGCTGAGCAGTTGGACGAACCGAGATTGGGAATACGGCGATCGCGTTTATGCCTACCGCGGATTACCATCGATGTTCTTGCATATATACAGTCGTCGCGAATTGATGGACGATCTCACGAGCGCCGCATTCAATCAAGTGCAGATTCTGCCCATCAATAGCACGGCTGATGGGTTATTGCCGCCATCCACAAGGTTCTCTACCGTGAGAGCCGGTGGTTACTTTGCAATTGCGAGAAAGTAGGTAAATGGGTTACCCAGAGACATGTAGCTGGTTTTGTTAAAAACCGGCTAAAGACATTGATTACTTTCGCTCCATCCAGTTTCTTACGAAACTAGCTACGACACCAAAAACATCAGTCCAAGCATGAGAGGTTCAATATGTTACGCTTAGCCAGTTACTGTCTTTACATGTTTTATCTTGGCCTTTGTATTCCCAATCAAGTCACTGCACAGGACTCAACCACTGACATCGTGGTCTACGGCGGCACAAGCGGTGGCGTTGCAGCAGCAATCCAAGCATCGCGCAGCGGCAAGTCAGTGATCTTAATTGAGCCGACTCAATTCGTAGGTGGCTTAACCACCGGTGGACTGGGCGCTACCGACATCGGCAACAAACGTTGCATCGGTGGAATCTCTCGCGAGTTTTACGAGCACATCTTCGACTACTACAACGATCCCAGTCACTGGAAACAGGAGACTCGCGAGGCGTACTTCAAGAGCCGACAGCGAAGCACTGAAACTGAAAAAGCAATGTGGACCTTCGAGCCCAGTACAGCAACCAAGGTCTATACCAAGATGCTGGCTGAAGCAAAAGTTAATGTTGTGTTTGGCGAGCGTCTTGACCTGAAAAAAGGTGTCCGCAAAGAGGGAACTAGTATTAAGCAGGTTGTGATGGAGAGCGGTCGCGTGTTCAGCGGCAAGGTCTTCATCGATGCGACGTACGAAGGTGATCTAATGGCCAAAGCCGGCGTCAGCTATCACGTCGGCCGCGAAGCGAACAGCTTGTACGGCGAAACCATCAATGGGCTGCAGATTGCTGGTGCCACTCATCATCAGTTCACCAAGAACGTCGTTCCCTACCGTAAACCTGGCGATCCAAGCAGTGGCTTGTTGCCTGGCGTCTGGCCCGCACCCACTGGCAAAGACGGCGATGGTGATCATCGAATCCAAGCGTACAACTTTCGTATGTGTACGACCGACTCACCTGAAAACCGTCGTCCCTGGCCGAAACCCGAGGGCTACGACGAGTTGCGATTTGAACTGTTGCTTCGGAATTTTGAAGCGGGTGACATGCGTTCTCCTTGGAATCCCATATGGATGCCCAATCGTAAGACCGACACGAACAATAACTTTGCGTTCAGCACCGACAACATCGGCATGAACTATGACTATCCCGAAGCGGACTATGCGACCCGCGAGAAGATGTGGAAGGAGCATGAAACGTATCAAATGGGGCTGATGTGGACGATTGCCAACAGTCCGCGTGTACCGGCGTCGATTCGAAAAGAGTTCACGGACATTGCCCTTGCCAAAGATGAATTTTTGGACAACGACAACTGGCCGCGGCAACTGTACATTCGCGAAGCTCGGCGGATGGTCTCCGAATACGTGATGAGCGAAAAGAACTGCAAGCGACAAGAAGTTGTTCCGGACAGCGTTGGGATGGGCGCCTATAACATGGACAGCCACAACACACAGCGTTACGTCACTGCCGATGGATACGCTCGTAACGAAGGAGATATCCAAATCGGTACGCGGCCTTATCCGATCAGCTATCGGAGCATCCGCCCCCGTGAAATCGAGTGCACGAACTTACTGGTTCCAGTTTGCATGGCGGCCAGTCACATTGCTTACGGCAGCATTCGCATGGAGCCGGTCTTTATGGTCTTAGGGCAAAGCGCCGCGACGGCCGCTTCCCTTGCGATCGATTCGGGTTCTTCCGTGCAAAAAATTGACTACGCCAAACTTTCAGCGAAATTATTGGCTGATAAGCAGGTGTTAGATTTCGAAACGCCGGCAGCGCCGTCTCAGACTCGCTTAACCAAAGAGCAACTTGGCGGAATTGTCGTCGATGAACAAGAGGCTCAGCGAGTCGGCTTCGAGACGGTTGGGCAAACTGTTTCTCCGTTTGTTGGCGCAGGCTACGCGCATGATGGCAATGAAAAGAAGGGCGAGCAGTCCGCAAAATTTACACCGGATTTACCAGCTGCGGGCAAGTACGAAGTGCTCGTTGCGTACACCGCGCATGGTAACCGCGCGTCCAACGTCCCGGTTACCGTTCGGTATTCCGGCGGTGAAAAGAAGTTCATTGTCAATCAGCAAAAGAAGCCGCCGGTACGTGATGCGTTCTTTTCGCTGGGTGTTTTTGATTTTGCGGCCGGCCGCGATGGTTCTGTAGAGATTTCAAACTCCGGCACCGATGGACACGTTATCATAGACGCCGTTCAGTGGCTGCCGCAAAAGTAAGTAACAAGCGATGTGAAAATAACAGTTGTCCTCAAGTAAGAGTTGTTGAACCGGAAGCCACCTAGAGTGTTGATTTAATAGTAATACTCTGAAAGAGTTCAGCTTTATAGCCCAGGGTAGCCCAGGGTAGCCACTCACTTGCCACTTATGCCAAACCACGAAGGGACCAACATGAAAAAAATCCGTACAATGCATAGCCTAGCTGTACTTGTCGTCGTCGGAGGATGTCTCGGATCGCTGACATCTTGCGTGCAGGCACAAGACGACAACGCGCGGAAAGCGACTGGTCTGCTTCGGTTGGCTAACCAAGACATCGCTCTCGCCAAGTATGACGATGCCGTAAAGAAAGCGACGGAAGCGGCTGGGCTAGTGAAAGACTCAGGCCGCATTCAACAATCAGCCGCTGAAGTGCTGTACTTGGCGGGCAAGGCTGAGGAGAGCTTGCCCCTGTTCGACCGCGCAAACGCTTTACTACCTGAAACCGCCGCGGACAATTGGCAGCGCGGCATTGCACTTGGCACCTGTGGCAAGTGGGCTGAAGGTGCAAAGCAATTTAAAATGCATCACGACGTCAATCCAAACGACGTTGAAAATTCTGCGTGGTACTATCTCTGCGTGGCAAAATCGGAAAATCTGGAAGCGGCCAAAAAATCGGTAATTCCCAGTCGCGGTGACGCCCGGCAACCGATGATGGCGATCCTGCAGATGCTCAAAGGAGAACTGAAGCCGGAAGAAGTTTTAGCCGTGGCTGAAAAAGCCTCGGAGGGTCGGCAAGGAGCGATGTTCTTTGGCGAACTTTATGTAGGCCTTTATTACGATTCCATTGGTGATGCAAAGGAAGCGGAGAAGCATCTGCGAGCCAGTATGAACTACGACCAAAAGCACTATATGGCAGAGACTTCGCGCGTCTATTTGCAGCATCGCTTTCCTAATCCGAACAATCCAACTAAAGAGACCGCAAAGTAGCTAACTTGCGCCAAAGTCAACGCAACCAGCAATATTAACAATAAGTGCGATGTAGGCTTGCTCAGCCCATTTTGTCGCCTCTAGTTAGCCTTGCGGGATCGCGATATGAAGACTTTGAACCAACCGTTTCGTACGCCAGAACAAACCAAAGCTGAAGAATACGATCAAACAAAACGCCGCATCCATAGCAAGTTGGTCGACAAGCTCGACCTGAGTCGCATTGGCGATATGAAAGGCGAAGTCCTTCGCCGCGAAATCCGGTTGGTCGTTGAGCATCTCTGCGATGCAGAAAACACACTGCTCAATCGCGCCGAACGCGATCGCATTATAGAAGAAGTGCTCGATGAAACATTCGGTCTCGGGCCTCTCGAATTGCTACTTAAAGATTCGACGATCAGCGATATTCTGATCAATGGTCCGAAGAACATTTATGTCGAGCGTCGTGGTCGCCTTGAGAAAAC
Source organism: Planctomycetia bacterium (assembly GCA_031412515.1). Lineage (GTDB taxonomy): Bacteria > Planctomycetota > Planctomycetia > Pirellulales > Pirellulaceae > Aureliella. The sequence continues at coordinate 45,307 of JANODD010000097.1, forward strand.
AGAAGTTGAATTCCGCGACAACAATCACTTGATGCAGATTATCGACCGAATTGTTTCGAAAGTCGGTCGTCGTGTCGATGAAACATGCCCGATGGTCGACGCTCGTCTTGAAGACGGTTCGCGTGTGAACGCGATCATTCCACCGCTGGCACTCGACGGGGCTGCAGTTTCCATTCGCCGCTTTGGTACTAATCCGCTCAAGCTAGAAGACTTGCTGAACTACAAAGCCATCACTCCTGAGATGGTCATGTTGCTCGAAGGCTGTATCAAAGCTCGGCTGAACATGATCATTTGCGGTGGTACCGGTTCCGGTAAAACGACGCTGCTCAACACGCTGACCAGTTTTATTCCGAACGATCAACGTATCGTAACGATTGAAGATGCGGCTGAATTGCAGTTGCAACAAGACCACGTTGTGCGTCTAGAAACCAGACCTAAAAACATTGAAGGCAACGGAGGCGTTAGCGCTACGGACCTGGTGAAAAACGCTCTGCGTATGCGTCCAGAGCGGATCATCATTGGTGAGTGTCGTGGTGGTGAAACGCTCGACATGTTGCAAGCGATGAATACCGGTCACGATGGTTCGTTAACAACGATCCACGCTAACAATCCCCGCGACGGTGTGGCACGTCTCGAGACGATGGTCATGATGTCAGGCTTTGACCTGCCGATCAAAGCGATTCGTCAACAGATCTCCAGCGCCGTGAACTTGATCATCCAAGCCAACCGCTTGCAAGGTGGTTCGCGTCGCGTGACGCACATCACCGAGATCATTGGTATGGAGCAAGATACCGTCGTGATGCAAGACATTTACAAGTTTGTGCAGGACGGTATCGACGAAAATGGGAAAGCGCACGGCCACTTCGAGTGCACCGGAGTTCGTCCAAGCTTTATGCAACGGCTTGAGCAGTCCGGTGTACGGTTGCCAGCTAGCGCATTCCGCCAACGCGAAATTATGAAGGCCTAATTGAAGCGGCCTATTCCTGAAGGCCCCAGTACTATTAGTCCACAACTGTATTTGATTGATTTGCCCAATCGTATCGAGAGAGTTAGACCATGTTACCGATCATCATAATGATATCCGTTGGCGCTTGCGTCGCTGCTTTGATAGGCGGTGTCGCTGTCGCATTGCGACCAAGTTCGGAAAGCTTGGCTAACAATCGATTGCAGGCAATGACCGCGAAAGGCAAAGGGCGCGGAGCCACTCCGGATCGCCCAAGCCTTTTGTCCAGTCCGCTGGAAGACTCGACAACTTTCGCCGACGAAATGCTTGCGAAGATCGGTAACTTTACGCATCTCCTCGAACAAGCTGACGTGCAGATGTCCGGCAGCAAGTTCTTGACGATTTGTGTGATCGCAGCCGCTCTCGGTGCGACGATCTGTTTGGTAACACCGACTCCGAAATACCTATTGCCGCTGTTCGCCCTTTCGACAGGTGTGATGCCGCTGTTCTGGTTGTTTATGCGGCGCAGTCGCCGCATTGCAAAGTTCAATAGCCAATTGCCCGAAGCCCTGGAATTGCTGGGTCGCTCGCTGCGAGCCGGTCACTCCTTGGCTGCAGGGTTTGGACTGGTTGCGTCGGAAATGCAAGAGCCGATATCACGAGAATTCGGACGTGCATTTGAAGAACAGAATTTGGGTATCACGCTCGAAGAAGCCATCGAAGGGATGACTCTGCGAGTTCCCAACATGGACTTGCGGTTCTTCGCAACAGCCGTGTTGCTGCAGCGTCAAACGGGCGGTGACTTAGCTGAAATTCTTGACAAGATTGGCAAGTTGATTCGTGAACGCTTTAAGCTCGCGGGGACGATTGCGGCACTGACTGGCGAAGGTCGTCTTTCGGGGATCGTGTTGCTCGCTTTGCCACCAACTCTGTTCGTGACGATGTACTATTTGAACCGTGATTATGCCATGGTTCTGTTTAACGACGAATCCGGCCGAAAACTGCTAGGCGGTGCCCTAGTCCTACAGTTTGTTGGCGCTCTCACTATTCGTAAAATCATTAGCATCAAGGTTTAGATCATGCTTATCGCCCTAACGCTTTCCACAAACCTTGTTATTCCAATCGCCAGCTTTCTTGCAATTGGTGCGATGACTTGGTTGATCCTGAGTTTCTTTACTTCCGATAACGATCGAGCCGGTCGTCGACTGGGTGAACTCAGCGATCCACGCAATCGAACCAACGCGGACCGCGATTCGAAGAAAGAAACGATAGCTCGCGTCTTGCAGAAAGCTTCACCAGCCCTTGCAAAACCGCTCACGCCGACCACGGAAGCGGAAATGACCAAGCTGCGTCAAAGCCTGGTCGAAGCCGGCTTCCGCAGTGAGGCCGCTCCAGTTATTTACTTATCCATTCGCGCTGCCTGCGCCATGTTGTTTCTTGCTTTGGGTGGCGGCGTCTCCGTATATCTGTACGGGGCGACTTACGCAGCCCTGTTCCGCTTGTTCTTTGTGGGAGCCATCGGGTTTTACTTACCCATACTTGCGCTGCGAATTCTCGGCGGTAAACGCAAGCAGCAGATCTTCCTCGGTCTTCCGGATGCTCTCGACTTGATGGTCGTTTGCGTGGAAGCAGGCCTAGGACTTGACCAAGCGATGCGTCGCGTCGCCCAAGAGATGAAGAAAAGCTATCGCATCGTGGCGGATGAGTTTGGTTTGTGCAATCTGCACTTGCAGATGGGCCGTGCTAAAGCTCAAGTCCTTCAAGACCTAGGTCAACGGACCGGTGTAGATGATTTGCGAGCGTTAGCATCGATTTTGATTCAAGCCGATAAGTTCGGATCAAGCGTAGCGACCGCACTCCGAGTGCAGAGCGAATCCATGCGGACGCGCCGTCAGCAGATTGCCGAAGAGAAAGCGGCCAAGACAGCTGTTAAGCTGATCTTCCCACTGGTGCTATTCATTTTCCCAGGCATCTTCGTCGTGCTCGTTGGTCCTGCTGGAATCCAAATGGCCCGCGAAATGTTCCCGGCGATGAACGCAGCGCCTCAATAGTCTGAGGGCTGAGCAGAACGTAGGACGGGGCCATTTGTCCCGTCCGAATTGTCTGCTGATTCTCAAATGCTCACGCTTGGGACAAATGGTCCCAAGCTACTTACTACGCCACCACCGGATAAATCACATGTCCGTGCACGTCCGTTAATCGCATATCGCGGCCGCCGAATCGGAAGGTCGACTGCGTATGTTCCAGCCCCATCAAATAAAGCATCGTTGCGTGCAGGTCATGGATCTCGCACTTGTCTGCGATCGCTCGGTAGCCCCATTCGTCGGTCGCACCGTGCACAACACCGCCTTTGATGCCTCCGCCGGCCATCCAGATCGTAAAGCCAAATGGATTGTGATCGCGTCCGTTCTTTCCTTGAGCAAACGGAGTGCGTCCAAACTCACCGGCCCACACAACTAACGTTGAATCAAGCATCCCGCGCTGCTTCAGGTCCGCCAGCAGACCTGCGATAGGTTGATCGACGGCTAACGCATTCTGTGTATGGCCTTCCAACAAGTTGGCATGTTGGTCCCAGCGATCATGGCCCACCGATGGGCAGGTCAATTCGATGAATCGAACGCCGCGCTCGACTAGACGCCGCGCTAACAAACACTCGCGAGCAAACGTCCGGGTTACCTCCGGCGAATTGGTAACTCCGTAAAGATCGAGCGTTGCTTGTGATTCATCACTCACATCGCACAACTTGGGTATGGCGGCTTGCATACGAAACGCAGTCTCATAGTTTTTGATCGCCGACTCGAGCTCATCATGCTTCCCCTCGAGTTTCACCGTGGCTTGATCCAGCTTTCTCAGCAGTGAAAGTTTATCGACTTGCAGCGCCGAACTGGCTTCAATCGGAATTGCATTCGCGAGTGCCTGCCCACTTGGCCGTAGCACTGACCCTTGATACGAAGCTGGCAAGAAACCATTTCCAAAGCAGTCCAAGCCGCCCGGTGGAATTAAACCGCCATTGAGTACCACGAAGCCTGGCAGTTCCTGACATTCGCTCCCAAGCCCATACGTGGCCCAAGCCCCCATGCTGGGTCGTCCCTGCAAGCCGCTGCCCGTATGCAAGAAATAATTTGCAAACGTATGCTCTGGGAATTTCGATGTCATCGAACGAATCACTGCTAATGAATCAACGTGTTCCGCGACTCGAGGGAAAAGTGAACTAACGTCAATGCCGCTCTGGCCATACTTCTTAAACGTCCAGGGACTCTTTAGGACTTTGCCATTGTTATTAAATTGAGTCGGCGAGACCTTGAAGAACTTAGCTGGATCTTCACCATCGTATTTGTCTAGCATCGGTTTTGGATCAAACGTATCGACCTGCGAAGGCCCACCGTCCATGTACAAAAAGATGATGCTCTTCGCACGCTGCGGATAAGTGAGCGGTGTCGCGCCTAGGCCTTTCGATTCGCAACGAGCTTGTTCGGCCAGCATTGCAAACAATGCGACTGAACCAAAACCATTTGCAGCTCGAGAAAGCCAATCGCGTCGCGAAAAAATCATCGGTGACCTACTTGTTGCTTCAACTAACCCGAATGCGTTAGTAAAACGTCGCAAAAAAGAAACGGGAGATATGGGGGATTCTAGACACTTTTCGCTGATCACCCCCGAGCTTACTCGGTGGATTTAGGACTTTTGAGGCTAAGTTCGAGCGATAAACATTTCTTTTCGCCCCCCGCATTTGGTTGCGAGCTACGCTCGCAACCAAACGCGGAGGGCTGGGGTTACTCGTCATTTTCGCTGTTAGCTAACAAGTCTTCGCTCCACCTAGCGAGCTAGGGTGGGGGCGATCAGCGATGTGTCGAATTCTAAAACCTCAGGATTAACTCTTTCATATTCATCAAAACATGGGCTATGTCATTCCAGACAGCCTGCTGAGTTCTGCCCAACGCCGTTTGTGTGGCAATGTATTCCAGTGCCCTAGCTTGCTCTTCAGTGGTCGGGTGCCGCGAGAACGCGGTTAGGTACATTGTATCCAGCCGCTGGACATTCGTCGCATTTGTGAGCGCGACGATTTGCTCGCTCCAGTCTTTCGCCAACTCATGCACAAATGGATCATTCAGCAACGTTAGCGACTGCGCAGGCACGCTCGAAACATTCCGCCGTCCCATGGAACTGAATGGATTCGGCGCATCAAAAGTTGACATCATCGGCACCAAGAAATTGCGTCGAACGGAAATGAAAACGCTTCGTCGGAATTCGCTATCCGCAGGTCCACTTTTGCCCGGTCTACCGCGCCCTTGAAGGAAATCGGTCAAGTGCACCGGAACGCTCGTTCCTTCCAGCTTCAAGTCCAGTCGATCTGCGATGCTCATCAGCGTGTCGCGAATCGCTTCTGCTTCCAATCGACGAACACGAGCCCGTGACAACCACGTATTATCAGGGTCGATCTCTCGAGTCGGCTCATCCACCATCGAACTTAATCGATAGGTATCGGAAGTGACGATGTTACGTACCGCTCGTTTTACCGACCAACCATGCTCGATCAATCGGGATGCGAGAAAATCAAGTAGTTCCGGATGCGTTGGCCGCTGGCCTTGAACTCCGAAGTCGTCCGTCGTCGCAACAATACCGCGTCCAAGCAAATGATGCCAGAGCCTGTTCACCAACACGCGAGCAGTAAGCGGATTGTTGGGATCGGTAATCTCGCGCGCCAATTGCAACCGACCGCTGCCGGGATCTTTGATCGCCGAACCACTTAACGCCTCGAGCATGCGTCTTTCAACAAGCGGCCCATCATGCTCGGGGCTACCACGAATCAAGATTGGATAGTTTTCACCGGTACCATCAATCATCGCCATCGCGACATTCGATTCCCAACGCGTCTTCGCCGCCAGGTTTTCAAGCGACCGATTCCAAGCCTCAATCGCCGCTTGCCAATCAGTCGTTTGCGCTTTCAGTTCAGCACTCAACCAATCGCCCGAATTTGCACAAATCGCATCAACTGCCGCGCCAAGCACCAATTCGTGGCGGACGCTGCCAGCGTCCGCCTTCTCTAAATCAACCTCCGCCAAAACTCGCTCTATTCCCTCCCTACTAGCATCCACCGCTAGCAATTCAGGCGCCGAACCATCCATGACTTGAACCACTTCAAACGTTTTGCCATCGATCGGCGCGAACTCCACATGTACACGTTTGCCTTTGTATCGTTGCAAAGACTGAGTCACCCAATGATATTCCGGCATCGCTTTATCAGCACGAAACTCACGTTTGGTTTCACCATGTAATGGACCAGCCAACAATCGCATTGAATCGACCACCACGAACGCTTGGCCCGGCCCGCGTATCAAATAAGACAACTCTCCTGTAGTCAATTCGAAAGTCGGTGTGATCAGCGTCCGTCCGCTCGTGTCAACCTGACTGTACTTATTCTGTTTATTGACTGATTCCAAAGTCGATTTGAGCCCTGACCAGTACGAATCAAAATGAGCGGCTGGAAAGACTTGCCAACACGCGGCCACCGACTCTGTGCGATTCAAATCGAGCGACCTTGCAGCCACCGGACCAGTTCCAAATCCTGGCCCTTCACAAATCCAGGCACCAGAGTTCGTGTAATCCGTTCGCAGTCTTTTGTCATCGGTCGCGAGAGGTGTAGCGAACTTCCAAACCGCAACACCACCGTCCACTCGATGTTCGGCCATTTTCTTCAGCAGCACTTCTCGCATCGCAGGACTCTGAAGACAACTTTTCAACAAGGCGCTAAGTTTAAGTTTCAAGTCACGTTGAACAGAATTTCGCGCAAGTTGTCGTTCGCGTTCGATATGTCGATGTTCCACTTCGGTTTCAAAACGTACCATTCGATAGTGGCTGCTGCTCAAGAAACCTGCCAGCGCATAATAGTCCGCTGTACCAATCGCATCGAACTTGTGATCGTGGCACCTTGCGCACGCGACGGTTAATCCCATTGTCGATTTCGAGAGCACATCGATCATATTATCAAAGCGGTCGGTTTCATCTTTGCGAGAGTCCACCGGCGAATGAACCCATTCTCCCAAGTGCCAAAAGCCAGTGCCGATTAACGAATCATTCCAGCCACGCACTGGATCGATGCGAGGCTTGGGCATTAAGTCACCGGCGACTTGCTCAGTTACAAATTGATCGAACGGAACATCCTCGTTGAGCGCTCTGATTACATAGTTGCGATAGTGGGTTGCACCCGGCACGTCCTCATCGAACTCGTGTCCGCGTGACTCGGCGTAACGGACCAAGTCAAGCCAATGACGTCCGAAGCGAATACCGAATTGTGGCGAGGCTAGCAGTCGATCGACCATCTTTCCGTACCAGCCCCCGTCCTGGTCGCTCATGTGCAATTCCAACTCGGACACTGTCGGTGGAATGCCGATCAGATCAAGGTAGATGCGACGAACCAGCGCAGATCGTTCCGCATTGGGATTCGGTTTCAAACCGTGTGCCGCAGCGGCTTGAAGGATGAAGCTATCGATGGCTGAGTTAGCCCGAGCCGAATCGCTGTGCGGAATTGTCGGATCGATGCGCGGTTGCCAAGCCCAATGTTCACTGCGACGTTTGGCAAGGTCGAAGGCTTCTTTAACTTGGCTGATTTCAGGCACAGGTTCGTCGGGCCACATTGCGCCGTCGTTAATCCACTTTTGAAGTATCTTGATTTCTTCGTCTGGCAATTTCCCGCTGGGCGGCATTTCAAAAGCTTCATAGCGGACCGCTTGCATCAGCAGACTATCTGAAACGTTCGTCGTCCCTGTCGCGCCATCGACGATCGCCGGTCCTGAATCTCCCCCAGCGATAATAAGCGACCGATGGTCAAGTCGCAGGTTCGCCTCTAGTTTTTTTGAGGTCCCGCTATGACACTCATAACAACGCTTAACCAGAATCGGCCGCACATTGTTTTCAAAGTACTCGATCGAACCAGCATCGAACGCACAGGCGGAGTTCGCAAAGAGTATGCAAACGAAAAACGTCAAAAACCTATGCTGGAACATTCGGTTCGCTTTGATAAGTCAAAAATTGGTAAGTCGCAGCCAACTGTCATTATGACACAGTTGCATCAAGCTGCGAGTTTTGGCCCGAAAATGTACGGGTTATCTGGGCGAGGCAGGCGACCCCAATTTTCGCCCACCCTAGTGGAATATGCAAGTCAGTGACGTGGAGAAGCTTTTAGATTTTCCAATCGTCCTTGAGTTCAAGAAAACGCTCTTGGATGGGCTTCGAAATTTCTAGAAATACCGTTTCTTCCGACCTTTTGTCGCTAAGCCGCTAGGTAAGTTCTAATTAAGAATACATGATTTGGCTTGCACTGGCCTTCTCTTGGTAGACACTCGCAGTGTCTGCCACGGGCAACCCTGCCAGCTATGGTTGGGTTTCGCGAAAAGTATGGCTAAGTAGTGCCAAGATCCACTCCGGGGAGTCTTCCAACCGCTTGACGTGCCCAGTGACTCGTTCCTTCGCAATTCTCCCAACCGCTGGGTCGCGGCTATCGATTGATAATTGCAAATTGTCTCCAAGCACAAAATACCCTCGCTCAGCCTCCGCCTCAATTTCACTTTCAGTTCCACTCGGCGTCCAATCGTTCAAACGACTCGCCCGCGGACCTAGCCAGTGGTCGCGTGCAACCAAAAGACGCTTAATGCCGAGCGGTTGGGTAGTCGTGATGGCGATCATCGACTCCTCCGCATCATCATCCTTATCCAGGGCAACTTCAATGTCTATAAGCCGCCATTCCAAGTTCTTATTTTCGGTCGAAACCAACAACCGTCCGTCACATACAGCCATCACGAAGCGATTAGCTCCGTTACCTGCGATGGAGTTTGCGTTCGATGCATTGTCCGATCCGACGTGAAACGTGTACCGTTTGCCTTGCGACTGCAGACTGACATGCCAGAGGGTCACTACGGGCTTGACCAGTTCAATGGCCAACAAGAAATCGTCGACTTCATGGAACTGGCTGATACTGTTTTGGTTAAATGGAAAATCGTCCACAATCTGACTGGGGAGCATTTCGGGCAGCTGGTGGTTGCGATTCGGTCGGACGTATCGAAACTCGAGCTGCTGGTCCTTTTTCAGTTTCAGCTGACTTTCATTTGCTGCAGCTTCAATGCGTGTGCCTTCGCTACTTGTACTGTCCACGATCCTCCAATGGCTGCGAACATCTTTGGGAAAGCGGCTCAGTGGAACGCATATCGCAGCCAATTCTTGCGACGTTTTCTGCAAAGGCTTTCCGTCAATCCAAGCTTCTCCACCATGCAGTTCGATGCGTTCCCCGGGCAGCGCCCAGACTCGCTTTAGCGATTGCGGCGAAAGCTCATTTGAAACTTTTTGCGAATCAAACGTCACTACGTCAAAACGTTTTAGCGAACTGCTCGCCGTGCAGCGACTGATTTCAATAGCCTCGCCTGAACGACAGTCACTACTGCAACTGCAGACCGCACCGCAACTGAAACAGCGCGTTGGAAGCAGTGGATCGTAAGCTTCCTCAACGACGGGGCTCTGCTGTCCACATTGGTTACAAGTCGCCGTTAGATGCGGACCGAACCACGTTGGAGCCATCGATGATGAAGCGACTCGGTATTTTGTCGCATTGTCATTGAACGCATCGCGAATCGAGGGGATGCAGCCGATCGAAAAGCTGAACAAGAGGCTCCAAAACGCTACAGCAATTTGCCACAGGCAGGAGCATTCTGCACCGCAGGCCGCACTTTGCGTATTGTTTGAATTGCATTTGAGCAGCATGGGCAGCGGTTTTCTCGAGAAATAACGATATGGTTTTTTGCGGTATACGATTGAGCGGTTGCAGTGGATTCCGCAGGCGGGAAGCCTATGCTAAGGTCACAGGCAGGATGCCTATGCTACGTTGAAATGGTATGGCACGCGGCGTGCTTAAGTGCAGTCTACTGTCGATGCGAGCTCTTGAGGCAGAGTTGCATGTCGCTCGTCTTTGGGGCAACACTTTGTTAACAACCCCATTCTACAACTGCATTGAGGAACAGGGACATGAGAAAGTTATTTATCTGGGCGCTCTCGTTATGCGCGTTCACGGCTTGCAGTGGATCACTGCACGCTGGGGACAAATCTGCAAAGAAAGTTCTAAAATCGGATACGTCAGAAGTCGAACTCTTTGATGGCATTCAGTCCAAGCAACTTGAAGTAAAGGTCATAGCGCTTGGTTCTCACCGTGCCAATGTAATTATCGAAAACAAGGCGCAAGTGCCTGTCATGGTTCGCTTGCCCGAAGTCTTCGCGGCAGTGCCAGTGCTAGGACAATTTGGTGGCCCAGTAGGTGGCCAGCTTGGTATTGGCGGCGGCCAAGGTGGAGGTTTGCTTGGTGGTGGCCAATTCGGCGCAGGTCAAGGTGGCGGCTTGAATGGAGGCCAGGGCGGTGGCGGTCAAGGACTCGGCGGCGGATTTGGTGGAGCACAGGGTGGCCAAGGTGGCGGCGGCCAATTCGGAATTGGCGGTGGCGGGCAGAATGGTGGAGTATTTGGCGGCGGTGGTCGCGGCATGTTCCGTGTTGAACCCGATCGCCCCGGCAAACTGCAAGTCGAGATGGTTTGCCTCGAACACGGTAAACCCGATCCCAATCCACGTATGAAGTACACCATCGTTCCGCTTGAGCAACTTAACGGTAACCCGAAGGTCAATGAACTTTGCAAATTGCTTGCTGAAGGCAAAGTCAAGCAGAACATTGCACAAGCTGCGGCTTGGAACATTGCTAACGGTGTGAGCTGGGAAGCGCTTGCTAAAAAAAACCGCCGTGAATCGCAGTACACCGGCAACGAAAAGTACTTTACTCAGGATGAACTTCGGGCGGCTGTTTCTGTGACTGGTCACTGCCGCGCCGCGACAGAACAACTCGTTGCATACGATTCAAGTTCACGAAATTCTGCGAAGGAATGACTGCGAAGCAGTTTTAGTGTCGCACAAGAGTGTCGCACAATTGTCTCAATTGTGGCCCCTCTCAATTGTGGCCCCAAAATTCGTGACATGAACAATTGTGAACGACGCTATTAAGACTAGTGCTTCAACACAATTTAACTTTGGGGTCAGCCAACATGACCTCAGCCTGTGCCTTGCGAATCAGTGAGCCGTCGGCGCTAGCCGCGGGTGTCAGTGAGCCGTCGGCGCTAGTCGCGGGTGTCAGTGAGCCGTCGGCGCTAGCCGCGGGTGAACGGAGTAGTTGTCGTTCATGACAAGTCGTTCATGACAAGTCGTTCATGACAAGTCGTTCATGACAAGTCGTTCATCGAGTTCCAATTCTCTTGAGGAAATTGCCGGGCATTGGGTGGGCCATCATTGTTTTAAGTCATCCGCTTCGTTCACCCGCGGCTAGCGCCGTCGGCTCATAACCACCGTCGATGAATGTCTCAAACGCGATTTTCTTGTCTTAGATAAGCAAAGTACTATATGTCATATCAGTTCACCCTCGTTCTCCCGCCACTTGTCCGCCCGCGTCCTTTCGACGACCCCAAAGTTAAATTGGGTTGAAGCACTAGACGCACAAGGCAGAAACAATTGCGACAATTGTTCGACGCTCATTTGTCGCGCTTTATAGGATGTGGACTTGGCGGAACCGGTGGAGGGGTACCGCGAGCGACGCTTTCACCGAGTACCGCTAAGTGCTCAGGCAATAACCCGTGCTCTAGATAGTCGGCTTCTCGATCCGCTTGGCCAACATCCGCTTCCGCTTGTTCCATCATGTACATCTCCAACAAGCGATGTTCGCGGACTGCCTCTTCCGCTTGGACCACTCCACGGGCTGTTAGTTGCAGATCTCCGCTGCGGCGCAATACAACTAACCCGCGAGAATCAAGTTCGCTTGCGATTTTGAATGCGAATCGTAGTGGCCAGGTTCGAACCTCGGCAACGTCTTGAATCGCAATCAGCTCTGTCGCATTGACTTTAGCGGATGTCGGAAGCGCCTTTCGCGCTTCGAGTAGTTCATAGCAAATTCGCAGCATATGTAGGTACTCTTGCCGGCGTCGCAAGTTCTTTTGATGCACATACGTCCACAGCACACCGCGTTCGATGCCAAACGTAAAGCTGAGCAAGAAGAAACCACAGCCACACAAAACAATCGTCGCTCCACTGGGCATATCGGCAAAGACCGCGCTAGCCATCGCCCCTACCGCGCAGCTAAGTCCTCCCAGCAGTCCACTGATCAACAACATGCGATTCAAGTCGTGCGTCCAAAACCGAGCGCTCGCCGCCGGAATGACTAATAACGCAATCACCATGATCAAGCCGATCGCTTTCAAGCCGACAATCGTTACGGCAACGACCATCGCGATCAGCAAGCAATCGAGCCACATGACCGGCCATCCTTGACTGCGTGCGAGTTCGAAATCAAAGCAGAGTATTTTTAACTCTTTGCCGAGCGCGACGATAACGACCGTTACGATGACTAGTACCACGGTCGCAAGCGTAACGTCATCACCCGTGATCGCAACGACTTTTCCATAGATGAAACTCTCGAGGCCAGCGATATTCCCTTGCTTAAATTTTTGCAGAACGCTTACCAGTGCTACACCAGCACCAAAAAAAACGCTCAGCACAATACCGAGGGCTGCGTCTTCACGGATGCGTGCAAAATGGCGTAGCAGTAAAACACTGATCCCGCCAAGTGAGCCGCTGATAGCAGCCCCAACCAACAGTACGCTCAAAGTTTTGTCTTGCCCGATCAATGCTGTCCAGAGAAAGGCAAACGCAATCCCGGGAAGTGTCGCGTGACTGATCGCATCGCCTAGCAGAGCCCGTTTGCGCAGTAGCAAGTAAACGCCGAGCAAGCCCGACGTAATACCCAACATCACAGTCCCCGCAAGCACTACTCGAGTATTGTAATCTTGCAGTGTTAGCAAACGCCAAATTTGACTGTCGGCAAATATGCACACCTGTGTGGCGATGCCAAACGCCGTCATAGCTTTGACCTCTGGTCGCGGCGTTTCATCGCTTCGCCAATCTCCTCCAGTAACGTCAATTTGCCGCCGTAGGTTTTTTGAAGATTTCTTTCGGTGAAAACAGTCGTTGTTGGACCGGCGCCAACGAGACGCGTGTTGAGCAAGACGAGATGATCAAAATACTCAGGCACTGTGTGCAAATCATGATGGACCACCACGATTGTGCAACCGGCGGCTTGAAGGTCCTTCATCAGCGTTACGATCGCTCGCTCTGTGGCCGCATCGACCGCGGCAAAAGGTTCGTCCATCAAGAACAGTTTCGCGTTCTGCACCAATGCCCGAGCCAGAAATGTGCGTTGCTGCTGACCACCAGAAAGCTGGCTGATCTGTCGCCCGGCCAAGTGTTCGATTTCCATTTTCGCCAGCGCTTCGTACGCCGCATCACGCTCGGCTTTCCCGGCTCTGCGAAACCACCCCAGCCGACCATAGGTGCCCATCAATACCACGTCGAGGGCTGTCGCTGGAAAGTCCCAATCCACTGTTTCGCGCTGAGGTACATAGGCCACGATCGCGCGGCTTGCCGAGTACGTTTGCCCAAAAATGCGAATTGCACCGGAAATCTTGGGCACCATCCCAATAATCGCCTTCAGCAGTGTACTCTTCCCGGCTCCGTTGGGACCAACCAGTCCGACTAGCTTACCGTCAGGAATATCTAGACTAACATTCCAAAGCACTGGCTTGCGGTGATACGCAACCGTCAAATCACGAACCGAGAGTGGAAGTTCCGTTGCGGGCGGAGAGGTCGGCATGATTGCATTCAAAGAGAATGAACAGTTATTAAAGCCTACCGTTAAGCAACAGGCTAAAAAGCCCCCCGCTTTTGAGCCGCAAGTTTTGTATTATTTATCGCAACAGTTAAATCTGCAACCCAAACACGACGAAAACTACCCCGCATGGATTCGAACCATGAATGAAAGATCCAAAATCTTTAGTGTTACCATTACACCACGGGGTATCGCTGCCTAATCTGAAGGCATTCTAACTTCTTCAAAATTTTGTTGGCGATTCGGTCGGTCGAACTTTTATCATTCTGCTGGCCGACCAGCAAGGGCAGTCCAGCACTGATTTTGCAACCTCAGCCGATCCAATTCTCCAGCAAATTTGAGGCAAATTTCCTGCCGCACGACCTTAGCAATCACGCGTTTGAGAGAATTTAGCTTGATTGTAGCGAATTGACAACCGCGATAGCGTGTGAATGTGTCCGTAAATTCTCGATATGTGGTTACGGTTCAGGTACCGCTACCTCGATCTAGACCTGAGATCGACTTTGAGGTTCAGAGCACAGAAAGTTGAAAGTTGAAATGACGGACGTGACAAACGGTCCTATCCTACGACTGTAGCTTGGGACCATTGTCCGAGCGTTCTGCAAGCTCGCCGGGACGAGTATCAATGATCTTTCAAGAAGAAAACGAAGGAAGTATGACGGACGGGACAAATGGTCCCATCCTACGGCGAGACCAAATTCAGCTTTCTGAGAGCCTTGGGTAAGTGGTTTTTCAAGACGCCGCCGGTATATTTTGACCATGCTATTGATCGTCCAAGCCACGTTAGAGTGTTCCAAGCCAAGATGGGTGCAATGTACGGTGGGGCCAAACGGATCGCAGCTCCGGCAAAGTACTCGATAGCTTGAGAGTCGCTGATTTCAAACTGCGATGCGGAGGAAAACTCGGGAATTTTCGCAATGCTAGATGCGTAACTGGGCTGCCACTCTCCGCCTCGCATTTCGGCAATCGGTACTCCGGAAAGAGCTCGCTTGGCAGGCGATTCAATCCAGTCATGGGGAACACAGCCTGCAAAGTACTGGAGTTCTGATCCACGTTGCCACAATCGAAACGGCAGTTCATCAGTCGACTTTAGCCAAGGGACTTCCTGCGGGGATAGGTCGACGGATGCAAACTGAGGGGAGCTTGATCTTGCCGAGTTCCGCGATTTTTGGCTAGCGCCGTCGCTTGAACGATCGTTGTAGACGGTCGACTCAGTGTTCTCAGGTCGAATAAGTGCCGCTGCAAAGGCACCCGAGCAGCGATCTCGATGTGGCCACAACCGATAACAACCTTCGTAGCTTGGACTGGCACAAGAGACCAACTTGGGATCATTTATCGGCGACCAATCGGGGTGCTCGGATCGAAACGACTCGACCATACCTTCATTCTCGGCAAAGGCGAAAGTGCAAGTCGAGTAGACTAACCGGCCGCCAGGTTTTACTAACTCAGCGGCTGCGCGAAGGATGCGTTGTTGACGCGCCGCGCTGTGTTCGATCTGCTTGGCGGAGAACGCGGCCAGCGATTGTTTGCCCCGCGCAACCATGGATTGGCCAGTACATGGCGCGTCGACGATCACACAATCGAACGTATCAAAACACATTTCCGCCAAAGCTTCCACTTCGGAATTGACAACGACATAGTTTGAATGGCCCGTTCGCGCCAGCGTCAACTCGAGGATCTCAAGACGAGATCGAATGACCTCGTTGGAAACTACCAAGCCAGTTCCGCCGAGCTCTTCAAGTAAGCCCGAGGATTTGCCGCCTGGCGCCGCACATGTATCGCAGACCCACTGCCCAGGCTGTACATCACACAAGGCTAAGGCAAGCATCGATCCAGCGTCTTGAATGTAATAATCGCCCGCTGCATAGCCAAGAAAGCCCCCTGGTCGGGACTTGCTGTCGATCAACCACCGACCACGCTCAAACCACGCGACGGACTCTGTTGCGAACGGTAAGTCAGCAGGGTTGATCGAGGGATGCATGCGAACCGCTCGAGTGCTATATTCACTAATTGCATTCTCTAACTCCTTCAAATCAGTCTGAGAAAAGGTAGCTGTCGAAAGGACGGGGCCAAGCACGTTCTGCCAATTGATTTCTGACACTTCAAATCCTTAAGTAGAGGCAGGTCCAGTGCGCCCACGGCGCTACCGGCGGGTCTCGAAGTCGGGCGATGCAAATTAATCGTTGTCTATCCATTACCCACTTTTCATCGACTCTGCACCTTAACTCGACTTTGCTTAAATCGGTCAACTTGTCATGAACGACGAACGCTTCGGTCACCCGCGGCTAGCGCCGTCGGCTCACCCACCCGCGGCTAGCGCCGTCGGCACTGATCCAGCCATACGATTCACTTTCAAACCGTAAGGAAATTGGGATTCGAGGTATGACCGCAAGCAACAAGTTCGCATCACCTGCGTATCGAGCCTTCTGGTGCTATGATAACAGCAAACTCAAAATAGCAACGGCTCGTGCAGGCAAGAAGCTTATACCACCCAACCTGAAATAGGCAGCGGCAAAAAATGGAAAAGGCTCGAAGCGATGATCGCTGGCGCGTAGTCTCTCGATGGTTGGAGTACGAGGGTGAATTGCGTTCGGCGCTTCTACGAATCGTTTTGGTGGCAGCCTTCTACGCGGCTCAGTTGCTTCACTTTGTGGTGTTTGCAGAACGTACCGAAGCGGAGCAGGTATTTCATCGTCAAGCCACTTTCGTAGCAGCGGGCTGGTTGTTCGTTTCGCTCGCCGTCCTGGTTGCCCTAACAAGACACTGGCTTCCTAGCTGGCTGAAGTTTGTTACGGTTGGAATTGATTTGGTCTTGCTTACGCTGCTCGCTGCGTTGGGTTCGGGAGCCGCCAGTCCGCTAGTGTTCGTTTATTGGGTCGTGATTGCACTCGCCGGGCTGCGCTGCAATTTAGCGTTGATCTGGTTCGGAACGATTGGAGCCATGGCGGCTTACCTGATCCTTGTTGGTATGCGAGACCCCGTCTGGTTCGACGCGAATCATGCGACAGCTCCGATTGAACAATTGGTTGTGCACATGTCTTTGGCGGCCGCCGGTTTGGTCATTGGTCAGCTTGTGCGTATGACTTGTCAAGTCACTTCGGAGGTTTTCATGCAGCATTCTTCGCGCGAGGAGGGAGTCGCATGAAAGAACCACCCCTTATGCCGACTCTTGTTTGCTCGCGCTGCGGTGCCGCAAACCCTCCTTATGCACAGCGGTGCTGGTTGTGTTCGACTAGCGATCGGAGCGAGTCGGTTCCGGCAGCCCGCTTGATCCCGCTCACCGAGTTCACTGGCGATCCGGCTCGATTACGATCACAGAGTCGCACGCAGACTATTTGTGCGGCACTGCTAGTTGCGTGCGTCGTCCTCACAGTGTTAGTTGTCATTGGATTTGCGGTTCAAGATCGCGGTATGCTGATCCCATTGCTGGTCGTCGTCGGGCCTGCCTACCTGGCGACGGGTGTGCGTGCCCTACATGGTTATGCGGCACACGGTCAACCAAAAGCGTCCAGTCTGTTGCTAACGTTTATTTTCTCTGGCTTGTTCACGGTTCTAGCGTTGATAGTACTTGCAGTCGTTTCCTTTATCGCGTTTTTCGTTTGGTGCTTATCACAACTTTGAACCGAGGTTGTGAGCCAACGGCGTTAGCCGCGGGTTAACGAAGCGGATGACTTAGACCAATGAAGGCCTTCTAATGCCCGGCAATATAGATCAAGAGAATTGAAACTAGATCACCTACTCGTCATGAACGACAGCTACTTCGTTCACCCGCGGTTAGCGCCGACGGCTCACTGATCCGGCAGTCACAGCATGACGTCATTTTGGCTAACCCCAAAGTTAAATTGTGTTGAAGCACTAGTCACCGAAAACCTACTCTAAACTCGTCAAGTGCTAAGCGATGATTAGTTGGCTGTATCCTGTAATCATGCTTGCCGCTCTCGTTGTCGGTGCCTTGCTGCTGCGCGCCAGTCAACGCGAACTTTCCTTGAAGTCGAGCGATAAAGTTGCGATTGGCCTTGGCGCGTTTTGCGGAGCGATGATCGGTGCGAAGCTACCGTTCGCGCTGGCGGACTGGGAAGGGTTGCGTTCAGGTGCCGTTTGGTTCTCGAATGGCAAAACAATCGTCTGTGGAATGGTCGGCGCGTATTTCGGCGTCGAGCTTGCGAAATGGATATGCGAGATTCGAGTGAAGACTGGCGATTCATTTGCGGTGCCAGCTGCTGTAGCAGTCGCGATCGGTCGGCTGAGTTGTTTTGCGGCTGGCTGTTGTTATGGTACGCCGACAACATTGCCTTGGGGAATCCGTTTTCAACTAGCCGATGGCGGGTTATTGGCCCGGCATCCGACTCAGATCTATGAATCGATATTTCATTTGTTGATCGCCTTGTTAATGACCGTGCTGCGTCAGCACGGAATCTGGCGCGGGCAGCTGGTTAAGTTCTACATCATCAGCTACTTGTTCTACCGCTGGTTCACAGAATTCATTCGACCCGAGCCGCAACTGTGGATTGGGCTTACCGGATACCAGTGGTTTTCGGTCGGCGTCATCCCGATATTCGCGTGGCTTTGGTGGCGTGATGCAAGGCAAATTAGGGTGCGTGAAAACCTTCTTGAAAGTTCGGTTGGCTAGAACGGATTCGCGCTCGCGATGCTCGGATAACCGATGAATGTCATGGTAAAGTCCGCATGCGCGATGCTCTATGACTCTCTGCGAGTTTCAAAACAGCGGTATTGTAGTTGACGCCTGGGCTATCTTAGTGTACATTATACACTAAGAAGGAACCCAACTTATGAACGCTCCCCATGAGACAGCTTCACTTGCACTTTTGACCGATTTGTATCAGTTGACGATGGCGTATGGCTACTGGAAACATAGCAAGGCAGAGCAGAATGCGACGTTTCATCTTTATTTTCGCAACAATCCGTTTGGCGGTGGTTATGTGATCGCCGCGGGGCTTGAGCCGGTGTTGGATTTTTTGCGGTCGTTTCGCTTTACGTCCGATGACATGGAGTTTCTAGGTACGATCGTAGGGAATGACGGTGCGAGGTTGTTTGAACCGGCATATCTCGATTACCTCAGCCAGCTCAAGTTGACGTTAGATGTAGATGCGATTCCTGAAGGGACGCTGGTTTTTCCGCAGGAGCCGCTTTTGCGAGTTCGTGGACCGATTCTTCAGTGCCAGCTTCTGGAAACGGCGCTGCTGAACATTGTTAATTTCCAATCTTTGATTGCGACCAAGGCTTCACGGGTAGTAACTGCGGCGAAGGGCGATCCGGTTTTGGAGTTTGGCTTGCGTCGAGCACAAGGAATCGACGGAGCGCTGGCGGCAAGTCGAGCTGCGTTTATTGGCGGATGCGCTGCCACGTCAAACGTGCTGGCTGGCAAACGATTCGGAATCCCAGTGAAGGGCACTCACGCTCACAGTTGGGTGATGTCGTTTGATAGCGAGCTTCAATCGTTTGAAGCTTACGCGGCAGCGATGCCTAACAACTGCGTCTTCCTGGTCGACACCTACGATACACTAGACGGCGTCCGTCACGCGATCGAAGTGGGGCACCAACTGCAACGCAGTGGTCACCGAATGGTGGGCGTTCGGCTTGATTCAGGCGATTTGGCTTGGTTGAGCATCGAGGCTCGCAAACTGCTCGATGAGGCTGGCTTCAAAGACGCGTCCATCGTCGCCAGCAATGACTTGGATGAACGTCTGATTCAAAGTCTTAAACTTCAGGGAGCGAAGATTAGTGTATGGGGCGTTGGCACTAAGCTGGTGACGGCCTATGACCAGCCGGCATTGGGTGGCGTCTACAAACTTGGCGCCATTCAAGACGATGCCGGTCAGTGGCAACCGAAGATCAAAGTGTCGGAACAATTGATCAAAACGTCGACGCCCGGCGTGCAGCAAGTTCGTCGATACCTAGATAAGAATGGTCTTGCTATTGGCGATGTGATCTACGACGAGTTGCAACCGCCAAGCAGCCAGTGCATTTCTGTCGATCTCCAGGATGCAACTCAGCGGCGAGTGTTTTCGTCAGCGGCCAACTTTGAAGATCTCTTGCTTCCAGTCATTCAAGGCGGAAAGCTGATCGTAGAATCGCCACAATTGGTTGATGTGCGGGCAAAAACGCTGCAGCAGTTACAAAAATTCCCCTACGGGATTCTGCGTTTTGACAATCCACACAAATATCCAGTCGGGCTTGAACTGCAGTTGCACGACCTCAAGACTCATTTGATATTTGAAGCTAGAAAGGTTGTCCCCGTAGCCTAGGCATCCTGCCCGAGTATTAAGTAGCCTAGGCATCCTGCCTGGGACCACCCTGCTTCGCTTCCCAATATCAAAAAACACCAGGTTCGAATGCAATACTCAGGCTAGAAGCCTAAGCTACGGAAAACTGCACCATGACCTTCACTTACAAATTCGCTCGGGCTGCACTGACGGTCGACTGTGTAGTCTTTGGACTGGATGAAAGCGATTTGAAGGTCATGTTGATCCAGCGCGATTTACCTCCATTCCATGGCAAGTGGGCCTTACCTGGCGGATTCGTGCGACTGGGCGAGACGCTTGAGGAAGCTGCCAGACGAGAACTTCAAGAAGAGACAGGGCTTGAAAAAGTCTTTCTCGAGCAACTTTATACTTATGGAGCTATCGACCGAGACCCACGTGAGCGCGTGGTCACCGTCGCTTGGTATGCACTGGTGCGATTATCGGATCACCGTGTTGCGGCGGCGACTGATGCCCGTGACGCGGCTTGGTTCGGAATGCATGATCTGCCGCAATTGGCATTCGACCACGGTCATATACTTCAACAGGCTTACCAGCGACTGCAAACCAAGGTGCGATACGAACCGATCGGCTTTGAATTGCTACCCGTAAAATTTACATTGACACAGTTGCAACAGCTTTACGAAATTATCCTCGGCCGGATTTTAGATAAGCGCAACTTTCGAAAGAAGATTCTTGGACTAGATGTGCTACAAGAACTGGACGAAGTAGAGACCGACGTTGCCCACCGGGCTGCTCGGCTTTATCGATTTAATCCGAAGCGGTATCGTGAAAAGGTGAAACAAGGAGTGAATTTTGAAATCTAAGCTACCAATGACCAGCCGTCCGGCTTTGTTGCTAATCGATTTACAGAATGACTTTGTAGAAGGCGGTGCGTTAGCGGTTAAAGGCGGGCTGGAAGTTGTTGAGGTAGCCAACCAGTTGATGCCAAAGTTTGACTTAGTGGTTGCAACGCAGGATTGGCATCCGGCGGATCATCAAAGCTTTGCGAGCCAACATTCGGGGCTTGCGATTGGAGACAGTTTTCGACTGGGCGGACTCGCGCAGACGGCTTGGCCTGATCATTGCGTGCAGGGCTCGCATGGTGCCGAATTCGTCAAGACGCTCAACCTCGAGCGAATTCAGCGTGTCGTTCGCAAAGGGACTGATCGTGACATCGATAGCTACAGCGGCTTCTACGACAACGATCATAAGTGCTCGACGGGCTTAGCGGAATACCTTAGAGAGCAAAATGTGAGCCACGTGTTCGTGATGGGCCTTGCGACGGATTATTGCGTCCGTGCGACGGTCCTGGATGCACTGCACGAAGGCTTGCGAACGACGTTAATCATCAATGGTTGTCGCGGAGTCGATTTGCTTCCGGGGGACATCAAGCGGGCGATCGCCGAAATGGAAGCAGCCGGTGCGGAGATGGTAAATAGCAAAGCGATTTTGGAATAGTGAAGTGAATTTAGACGAACGAGAAATTCGAAGCACAAGTAAGTTCTTAAGCCTGCGAAAGTTGGATTGGAGAGCGTGTTAACCGAAGTCAAGATCCGAAGTTTCTTATATAGTCGGTGCACATGTTTAATTTTCAAAAAGCCCGACGAACGCAGTTCGCAAGCGAAGCTTATTCGTTCAAGTTAGGATAGTAGACCCGAACGCCAGCCTGGCGAAGTAGTTTGTCACATAGGAGCCGACTTTGGAACCACCGGTTAGAACGACCGAATTGAAAGAGCGTAGGCACGCAGATTTCCCTTTTTTCTTAATTATGGGTGGATTGTCAGCAACGTTTGTGTTGTTGATCGTGTTGCTTCTAATGGCTGATCTGCTTTTCACGTCGTTGTCAGATTTCAAGACTGCGTTACTTAAACCTGAGATTCAAGCCGCTTTTCGATTGACTCTCTTATCGTGTACAGTGGCAGCTTTAATGTCTTTGTGGGTAGCAACTCCGTTGGGTTATCTATTGTCACGCTTTCGATTTCCTGGCCGATGGCTGGTCGATACTTTGGTGGATATTCCAATTGTTCTTCCACCTTTGGTATTGGGACTGAGTCTCCTCATTCTGTTTCATCTCAAGCTAGGCGATTGGGAGTTGGAGACTTGGTTGCGGGACAGTTTGGGCTTTCCAGTTACTTATCGTTGGCCGGCCGTGGTTCTGGCGCAGTTCACCGTTGCGTGCGCGTTTGCAGTACGCACGATGCGAGTGACTTTCGATCAAATCAATCCTCGTTGCGAAGATGTAGCTCGTACTCTTGGATGTTCACGGTCGCAGGCTTTCTTGCAGATTGCACTTCCTCAAGCTTGGCGCGGCATGTTAACCGCCACGACGCTTGCATGGGCTCGCTCGTTAGGAGAGTTTGGCCCGATCATGGTTTTTGCAGGGGCAACTCAAATGCGAACGGAGGTACTTTCGACGAGTGTGTTTCTCGAGTTAAGTGTCGGGCAGCTCGATTCCGCAGTCGCAGTCTCACTTTTGATGGTTGTTATGGCGGTCATCGTGCTCCTCGTCCTGCGAGCATGCGGAGCGAGGTTGCAGGCATGATTGAGCTGAAGCAAGTATCCATTCGCAGCGGTTCGTTTTCTGTTAACAATGTTTCTTTGCGTATCGAAGCTGGTCAGTACGCGGTGCTGATGGGCAAAACGGGAATGGGAAAAACTACGATTCTCGAAGCGATCTGCGGCCTACGAAAAGTCGCAAGTGGCTCGATTTATATTCAAGCGACCGAAGTAACGCGATGGTCACCCAGCGATCGTCAGATTGGTTACGTGCCGCAGGATCTCGCGCTCTTTCCAACCCTTAATGTGCGAGAGCATTTTGAGTTTGCACTACGGCTGCGGCGTGCTTCAAAGATCGAAATCAAACAGCGTACGGATGAATTATCGGAAGTGCTAGGAGTTGGCCATCTGCTTGATCGCCGAATTCAAGGTTTGAGCGGCGGCGAGGCGCAGCGTGTCGCGCTAGGGCGGGCCCTAGCAGCTCGTCCAACCGTTTTACTGCTCGACGAACCGCTCAGCGCACTCGACCAAGCGACACGAAATGAGATGCACGAATGGCTGCTCAAGATCAAACAGGCGACGGGGGTTACAACCTTGCACGTCACACACAATCTTGAAGAAGCCGATGCATTAGCAGACCGACGTCTGTTACTTGAAAATGGGCAGGTTGTAGAACAACTTTAACATAGTTTCATACACGCTACGCCAGCGTTATTGCTTGTGGAGGACCGGATTGCCCCGACCGGCCCCCCACGGAAGAATACTTAAGTGGATTAAGAAGCGCTCAGTGTTTCTGAGATTTGGTTTTGGTAGAGTATTAACGACCAAAATCAAAACTGCCGA
>JANODD010000098.1:0-8804 GCA_031412515.1 Planctomycetia bacterium
CAAGCGAAGTGCCGGAACGGTCACGAGCGTCGCCCTGGGTCGGTCGATTACAACGAATGCGACGAGCAATTGACACACCATCAAACTGATCTCATTCGATGTCGCAACATCAGTGAAGTTGCGACTCGGTTGCGCGAAAGCAAATGGTCGCCGAACCGCTCGTCGCTGATTCACGCTCACGAACGACCCAGGGTGCGCTGCGCGACCCTGGGCTATATTGTTCAACGCCTTCAGCGTTAAAACGCCAACAAGCAACCGCGAGCATTGGTAGCAGCACGAACTATATATTATTCTCTGATCATAAGCGGATAATGTCCGCTTTGAGGAATTATCCTAACTTGATGTGAGGATAATTGCTACCCCTAAAGGTACTGGGAAATAGTTGTGCCACCGATGACGATCGCCTATATTGTCTGACCTAGGCGGTCATTTCAGAGTGCATTTCTCTCAGGCGATTGGAAAAGGGGGCAGGCCTCTTTTCTGTCCTTTTGGGGACGGCAGCAAGGTTAGATTGCCCGCTCAGCCCAGCCTGCGTGAATGGAATTCAGGATTGGGCAATCAGCGAGTTGAAGCAGCTTTAAAACAAATTGCGATCAAGCATGCGGTAGTTGATCGCTTCTTGCAGGTGGTGCATTTTGATCAAGTCCGATTGCTCCATGTCGGCGATGGTTCTAGAAACGCGGAGGATTTTGTCGTGAGCGCGAGCGGACAAGCCGAGTTCGTTGCAACTGTCGCGTAGGAGATTGCTGCACATGCGATCCAGCGGACAGAGCTCCCGCAACTGGCGACTAGACATTTGAGCGTTGTATACCGAACCGCCTGAAAATCGCACAGCTTGCAGTTCACGAGCGACTTCGACGCTTTCTCGCATCTGCGCACTGCTGGTACCACACTGCGCGGAGGAAAGCTCTTGAAACGGTACCGCAGGAACTTCGATATGGATATCGATCCGATCCAATAAGGGGCCTGAGATTCGCGCCATATAGCGTTCAATCTGAGTCGGACTGCACGAACACTTGCGGCGCGGATCAGTGCGGAATCCACAAGGACATGGATTGAGTGCGGCGATCAACATGAAGTTCGCGGGAAAAGTCGTGCTGCGCATTGCACGCGAGATCGTCACCACGCGATCTTCGAGCGGCTGACGCATGACCTCCAAAGTTCGTCGATCGAATTCTGGCAATTCATCGAGGAACAAAACACCGTGATGCGCGAGGCTAATCTCGCCCGGTGCAGGCGGGCTGCCACCGCCAACCAAACCTGCGTTGCTGATCGTATGATGTGGCGAACGAAAAGGCCGCACCGCCATGAGTGGCTGACCAGCTTGCAAGCGTCCAAGCGAACTGTAGATACGAGTTGTCTCGATCGATTCTTCCGGTGTTAGAGTCGGCAAGATCGACGGCAGCCGCTTCGCAAGCATCGTCTTTCCAGAACCCGGCGGCCCTAGCATCAGCAGATTATGACTTCCCGCTGCGGCAATTGTCAGCGCTCGCTTGGCCACTTCCTGCCCGCGAACATCGGCGAAGTCAAGATCGTAGCGGCTGTATTCAGCAAACAGTTCTTGCAACTGCGAAGGATGAGGTTGAATATCGATCATGCCAGTGAAGAAACCGACCGCTTCGCTGAGAGAAGATACCGAAATGATTTCAATGTCATCTACCACTGCCGCTTCGCCCGCGTTGGCGCTTGGGACTAACAAGCCTTTGTATCCAGCCTCACGAGCGGACATCGCCATTGATAGTGCGCCTTTGATGGGACGCATATGCCCTTCGAGAGCCAACTCGCCGACGGCCGCATATTCAGTGAATTTATCTGATTGGAATTGACCACTAGCTGCAAGAATTCCTAGTGAGATTGGCAAATCAAATGATGCCGCTTGTTTTGGCAATTCCGCAGGTGCAAGGTTGATTACGACCCTGTCGTTCGGACGCATAAAGCCGCTGTTGACGATCGCGCGTTCAACACGATGGATGCTCTCTTTGACCGCTTGTTCGGGCAGGCCGACGAGCACCGTTTTCGGTAGCGGCGCCGACGACACATCGACTTCGACTTCCACTGGCAGAGCTTCAATTCCAAGCAATGAGAGCGTATTCAACTTCGCCAGCATATTGGACTCGATTGGATGCGGAATCAAACCGTAAAACCCGCCATTGTGGCGATTGTGCGAATCACTGGCAACTAGCCTAGGACCATGGATAAAATGCCGCGACTTTCAAGATTGCGACTGTTGGCAAAAACGATTTGGAAAAGTCCACGGCCCCTGCTTTAGTGGCGAGTAGTGACAATCGCTGTCGAGTCGATTTCAAACTACTTCCTGCGAGGGTCGGAAAACGACGATTTGGAAAAGTCAAACTGCTTGAATGGAACGCGACATCGCGATCGGCAGGCCGTAAGGGATGCCGTAAGGGATGTTGCGACTCGGCCAAGCTTTTTGTTGCTAATTGCATAAGCCTTCGTCGCCATTCATATCCTCGACTCAAGTTAGTGAGAAGCCGAACGATCCGCAGAGTAAATCGGCGGGATTCGCAAGCTACGTTAAAGTGCCTGTCGAACTGTGTTACTTAGTCTAGCCCCCAATTTCCTGCCTTTTTTTTACCGCCCATCTTTCTGCCGGCCTTGCTTCCCCCCCCGTTATTTCCCCTTTGCAGTTGCGAAACTATTTCCCATTGGGCGATTCTGATGGATAGAGCGTCACGGCTTTTTCGACTGCACCAGCCGGGCGTCGTAGGGGAGGTTGTTTGCCGCCGATTTCGGAGGCCATGTTGGTTGCAAGTGTTTGCAATCGTGTGACAACTTCGGGATGCTTGTCAGCTAAATTTGTTTGCTCACTGATCTCTTGATCGAGATTATACAAACGGGGATTCTGCTTCGAATCATTGAGGGCCTCCCTCCCCATCGTTTCGGGTTGGGAAGCAATGGCTAACTTCCATGGCCCCTGGCGCACGGCTTGCAGATTGTTGCCTGCGAAGTAGTAATGCGCTTCACGTGGCGACGTTTTACTTTGGCCGAGCAATAGGGGCGAAATATCGCGTCCATCGATGATCGGTTCGCTGGGAACTGTTCCGCCCGCCAGTGCGACCGCTGTTGGCATCAAGTCGATCGTGCCAGCCACTGCATCGCACACGCTGGCCGGTGCAATCTTGCCGGGCCACCAGGCAATCGTAGGCACTCGTACACCACCTTCCCACGTGCTTCCCTTGCCGCCGCGCAGTGGCAATGCACTGCCGCCGTCACTACCCTTGATCAACCAAGGACCGTTATCGCTGGTGAAAATGACAAGCGTGTTCTTATCCAGTTGCAACTCGCGTAACGTCCCGAGGACTTGTCCAACGCTCCAATCCACTTCCTCAACCCAATCACCAAAGCGTCCATTGTCGGATTTGCCGCGAAAGGCTTCGCCAGGCCAGATCGGTGTATGGACAGCAGTGTGCGGCAAATAGAGCAAAAACGGTTTCTCTTTGTTCTCGCGAATGAAGCCAACCGCTTCTTCGGTGTAGCGCTGCACAATGCGGCTTTGCTCTTCGTCAGTCAAAAGTTCGATGACCTTGTCATCGCGCAGCAGTGGAACAACTCTCTGGACGCTCACCGTTGCCGTGCGCTGCATGTCGTTCGAGTATGGAATGCCAAAGTAGTGATCAAAGCCTTGTTTGGTTGGCAGAAACTCTGGCTGATCGCCAACGTGCCACTTGCCGATGCACATCGTCGCGTAGCCTTGTTCCTTGAGTCGTTCTGCGATAGTGAATTCGTTTGGGTGCAAACCGTTCTTCGAAGCTGGACCAAAGACTCCCGGTACCGAAACACGCACTCCATAACAACCCGTCAGCAGTTGTGCTCGCGACACCGAACAAACGGGAGCGGCATAAAACGAGGTGAGCTTCATTCCCTCGTTTGCCATCCGATCCAAGTGTGGCGTCTTCTGCTTCGTCGCCCCATAGGGTCCGATATCCCCGTAACCGAGATCATCGATGAAGATGATGACTACGTTCGGTTTGGCCGGCGCAGCTTTTGCAACTTGCAGTAATCCGAGCGACATCAAATGTGCAAGCAGTACAACGAACAGCTGCGTGGTAGGTGCAAGCGAGCGTAGAAGAAATTTCATGTGGATTCACACTCGGTGAGAGGCGAGAAGTTCGTCAGCAGATTTCCAAATCATAACTGCTTGCCGCCACTGAAGCGAGTTGCGTGCAAGGGGACAGGCGACAGACAATCGAAACCCGCAGGAACGCAACATCCGGCAGAAAAATGGGCGGGCAAAAATGCCAGTGCCGACTTCCTCGGGGCATTGATTACCTGTGTGAACACGCTCTGAACACTTAGTCTGGCCTGCAATTTCCTGGCACTAGTATATTTAGGACCCATCTTATTGCCGGCGCAGCTTTGGTGGCGAGTATTGGTTAACTATCGCCCGAAGAGTTGAGCACAAATTACCTCCTACAGGGGTTGGAAAACGACGTTTTGAGAAAGTCAAATTGATTAAAATTGATTACCGCCTCCGACTGGTTCGCGGGCCTGACCCAAGCCTGACCCCTTTTTTCCTTTCCTCATGGCGGGTCACTCGGTTTGGTAGTTCGATTAAGCCCTGAGGTTCAGCGAACTAACCGTTTCCCTTGGTCGTACTAGGGATACCCCGCTCTTCAGCTTAATGCCATTTTAACTCTTTAAACGAAGACAAATGGAGAGTCCCCAAATGATCACAGCAATGCTACTTGCCACTACTGTCCTATTGCAATCCGGACAGATTCAGCCAACGATTACAGTGCAGGGAGAAGGCACCGTGGAGGCTAAACCTGACATCTTCTATCTGGATGTGAGCATTGATTTGCGAGACAAAGAGCTTGATCGTATACGCATGGAGGTAAGCAATCGTTCTCGGAAAGTCATAGCGGCAGCAAACTCGTTCGACCTTAACAAAGAACACACCTTCACACGCGAATTTAAGGTCCTTCCCCAGTTCGATAATGTTCGAAATTTCGTCGGGTATGCTGCAACGCAACGCTTCCGATTATCGCTCAATGATCTCGATCAGGCAGAAGCCTTAACAACGGCGGTTCTGAAAGCCGGTGCAACCACAATCGAGTTAGCTGAATTCTCTGTGAAAGATGCGGCACCGCTTTGGGAAGCAGCAAGAGAAGCGTCCGTTAAGGACGGATGGACGAAAGCCAAGAGGATGACTGCAGTTCTCGGAACGAAGCCCGGAAAGCCACTACGTATCATAGATCAAGGTGCGAAGCTTATCATTCTTGGGTGCGCCTGGAACCAAGGACCGAATGACAAAAACAGCGGGACGGGAGGCGGGTTACCGTCCGGCGACAACGTCCAATTTTCACCACCAACAGCCGTAAAGTTTCAAGCAAATACACACCTAGAGTTTTCCATCGAGTCGAATGGGTCTGAGCCAAACACCTAGGTTGTATTAATGCAGAAACATCTGCAATTCTGTTGTTGGCCTAGCGAGGACAAAATCGCGTACGAAGTTGGCGACATTTCTCCCGTCCGAAAGTGATCGGACGAATCATCCTACAGCTTCCGCATCAAGAAATACTGCTCAGGATCCCAATTTATCGAACATCCTAGCAACCATGTGCAATGTGGTGTTTGAAGACGAACCGGCAAAAAAAGTTATTCAAGATGCTGTCCTCAGTGAATGGGAGACCAATAACCTCAGGGCGAGTCCAAGTTACTATGGAACGAGCGATATTCGCACTTGGCAAAATGCAATCATTGGCACGCCAGTGTTCATGTCGCCAGAACAGTGGCACGGCAGTCGTGTCGATTAACGGGCAGACATTTACGCTCTAGGGGCCACGTTGTATTTTCTTTTGACCGGAAAGCCGATGTTTTAAGGCAGCATCGAGGAACTTTACGAAAAGCACAGGAGCGAGGAGCCTCCAACTTCGTGTCAGTCTTGCTTCTTATGATTGGGTCGAAAGTCGACTTTGTCGTAGATTTCTCGCAATGGCAGAGGCAGATTGAGGCTAGCCAGTTGAAGTACGGCATCGCGCCCGGTGACTTCGCGCAACAACCAGAGTTTATCAGCCGTTCGCGTGTGTTGCTCGACTCGTGCTTCGTCTTGCCAGAATACTAAGTACTCCTGGAGCGATGGGATCTGCCGATAATGACCAAACTTACCACCACGATCGAAATCAGCCGTCGATGGCGAGAGCACTTCGACCAAGAGAATAGGATTGGAGATGACCTCTTCGGAGTCGCCTTCGATTGGTGGGCAGACGACGGAGACATCGGGGTATGCTTGATATCCGGTCGCTTCAACGGAAATTCGCATGTCGCTACCATGAGCGATGCAGTCACTTCCAATCAGCAAATTGCGAAGCGCTCCGGCCGCATTGGTTCCAACCTGACTATGTCGCCGCGTCCCGCCGGCCTGCGCGAAGACTTCGCCTTGATAGAACTCGTGTCGTACGGGCTGTGTTCGTTCCCACGCCGCGTATTCGGTCGCAGACATTCTCCGATCAAGGCTTTCTGCAGAACTCATTTTCTCACTCCCAAGTCGGAGACAATCTTGCATCAACCTAGTTTACACAGTTGCAAGAGAACTGTTTCGCATACCCTCAAGTCAGCAACAAAAATTTTACCAAAGGCCACTACTCATGTCTGATTGCAATGAAAGCTTGCCGCGTTCTGGTACATCTTTGATGATGCGGATGTTGACTCTTGCCGAGTGGAAAAGAGGGCAGCGAACGGAAAAGCTTATGTCGTTAGCAGCATAAGCATTGCAGAAGTCGCAGGAGAACCGGTGGCCGGCCTCCCGCGCAATTGCGGCCTCATCGATAGATCAACTCACAGTCGGCTCAACCCTTCGGCCACTTTCCAATGGCTTGACTTGTTTAGTTAAAAGCACAACGATCCGCCGTACAAGACGGCGGTATAAGGTCGATTCCCCAACATACGCGAGAAGTTGAATTCGAATGAGCATTACCGCTTGAACAAATTTTCGCAAGTAAAAACGGAACGCAATGGTACTAAGTCAGTTGTCCCTGTTGGCTACGAGCAATTCAACCCAGCTTAGAACAAACAGCGTAGAAATCTTCGCCAAGGCGCGGTAACATAGAAAGTGCGCATTCGTTCACTCTTTTGGGTTATGGCACGTCCATGGCGTCGGTCGATTCACAAACTAATTTACCTACGCCTCCGGCAGCTGCGTCGTCGCCCCCCGTGACACGGCATCTGTTTACTGTCGAACAATACCACGAGATGATCGCGCATGGGATATTTAAGGAAGATGAGCCGATCGAACTCATTCGCGGGGAGGTCATCAGAAAATTGCCCATTGGAAATCCCCATGCCGCCACGGTCAATCGATTGAACCGACTTCTAGCGAAACTCATTCAAGCCGACGCGATGATCAGCATCCAAAACCCGATATGGCTTATCGACAGTGAGCCTGAACCCGATGTTGCAATTCTGATTTATCGAGAAGATCTATACGCGTCGCGGCGTCCTGGTGCTGCAGACGTGCTGTTGCTGATTGAAGTGGCGGATTCGTCTTTGGCTTATGATCGTGATATCAAAGGATCGGTATATGCCGAGGCTGGGATACGCGAATACTGGATTGTGAACTTGAACCAGGCGGCGGTTGAAGTACATATTGATCCACAATCCGATGGCCACTTTGCGACCGTAGTCACCGCGCGGCGCGGGGAATCTTTGCGGCCACTGAATGTGGCTGGACTCACCATCGAAGTCAACGCGATCCTCGGATTGCCATCCGCGTAAAGCAGAGCGAGTGCCTACTCAGTCGGGACGGACTCGCGGACGTACTTCGCTCGTGCAAGCAACTTTGACCCGCAATATCAACTCCCGAAAGCCTTGACGGCTTCCGCTACTGTATTTGTTCACGACTTTCCGCCAGCCCAGCTTCCAGGTCCTTCTTTGGTTGAGTCTGTGACGGGCCTGGAGGCCCGTCTTACGTGGCAACATCGCGAGGGTTTCGGATGTTGCGAATCGGCGAAGCTGGCTAGTGTTGCGGGTACCACACTTCAAAGCCTGCGGGCAATGTCAACGCTTCATTGTCAATTGCGAAGATCACGCGAAAAGTGGCACTGGTCGGTTCAACGACCGGAGCGACGTAGACGACCCTGGCTTTGAGCATCCTATTCACTGGAGCGGCAGCTCGGAGTTCTTTGATTTCGCCAGCGGCGATGGTTTCGAAGAGCGATACAGGCAAGTGCATCTCAACCTCTAGCTCGTTGAGCTTCGCAACATGTACGGCAACTTGCGTAGGGTCGATCGTATTGCCCAAGCCTGCGTGAATTTGAATCACGCGGCCATCAAACGGCGCACAAAGCGTACGCTTCTTCAGTTGCTCTTCGGCAAGCACCAACTGGGCACGCGCTTGCTTTTGCTGCTCAAGTTGTAATTCGTAGTTGGCTGTGGCTTGCGCCAGTTGGTTTTCTTTGGATGTCAACTCGAATTCGCTAGCAGCGTTAGCATGCAAGGCGATTCGGGTTCGAGAGACTGTCGTTAGAGCCTGCTTCATTGCCAGTTCTGCGTGGTCAGCGGCTGCGTGAGCTTCGGCGTTGGCCTTGGCTACCGACATGGCAGCTCGCGCCGTACTATCGTCGATCGTCAAAAGCGGCGTACCAGCCTTGACCCACTCCCCTTCCTTGATATGGATAGCGGTGATGGTTCCCTGCTCCGAAGGTCGCAGCAGCGCGTCCATCTTGGCTTTTGCAATCCCTTGAAGAAACGCACTTGGAGCTCTCAAAGGTGTCTCAGCGGGACTTGCTTTAGAAGTGTCTGACTTGTGGAAGTCGCGATCCGCGGCGAGGGCCGATAATGAACCC
>JANODD010000099.1:0-31397 GCA_031412515.1 Planctomycetia bacterium
CATCACAGAAAAACCACCGACTGAAACGGCAAAGATTTCCGCAAGTTCCTTCAGCCGTCTTTCGATCCAACCTTTGCGGTCCCCCGAGTTCGAATCCTCGCCTTCAGAGAAGAGGAACGCGCGCCTGACGCATCTGGAAAGACAATGATACCAACGACTTACGGCGACATCGACCAATTTTGAACGTGCGATCGTCATATCTGGTTCTCCCTGGTTAATCTGCAGAGTTTACCAAAACCGTCAGGCAGCGTCAAGGCGCATCGCCTGTCCTTTACGTTTCCTTTCAAATCGATGTAGGCGCACACTGAGAGCAAAGCTTCTTCATCGAGAATTGCGATCGACTTAAAACGTCCCTCGAAAAACGCCCCTGTGCATTTTTCAGCCTTGTTGACCATCCTCGAAAGCGGTTCCTTCAGGCATTTCATAAACCAACTCAGCGACCCTAAACGCTCACGCGTTGAAGCGATCCACGGCGCATCCTTCAAACGCTCAGTGACCAACGCTTTTAATTTATCAGGCGGCAGCGGCTTGCGATCAGTACCACGTGGCGGAAAGAGCTTGAACCAACGATTGACGACTTCCTCCGCCTTCCACTGTTCGGCTATGTGTGAATCGAGCCTCAGCAGCAAGTGCAGGTGGTTATCCATGACTGAAAAGCCGCCGACAGAAACGGCAAAGATTTCCGCAAGTTCCTTCAGTCGTCTTTCAATCCAACCTTTGCGGTCCCCTGAGTTAGAATCCTCGCCCTCGGAAAAGAGAAAGGCCCTCCTGACGCATCTGGAAAGGCAATGGTACCAACGACTTACGGCGACATCCACCAATTTCGAACGTGCGATCGTCATATCTGGTTCTCCCTGGTTAATCCGCAGAGTTTACCAAAATCGTCAGACAGCGTCAATCCGCATTGCCTGTCCTTTGCTTTCCTCTTTGCTTTCCTTTTCTGCGCCACCTCGCGCAGTCGCTCGCGACTGGTCGAAGAAACCGGTGCTAACGCACTTCGGTTAATGATGCAAAGTGAGTGACATTGGGCGGGGACGCCCGCGTTCCTGGAAACCGGTAGGCTTCTGTACAATTTGAGCAGACACCGGAGCCAATGCTATTGAGTCAGCCGTCCCGAGCGGAGATTGCTGCCATAACCGCATTGGTCCCTGCACTAATTAGACCAACAGTCGTCCCATCATCGCTTTGGCATATGTCCAATGTGCATAGGCGGTCGAGCTGGCGATTCCGAGTGATTGGGCCGCTTCTGGAATCGAAAAACCAGCGAAGCAGTGCAGCTTTACGAGCTCTGCAGACTGTGAGTCCGCTAGAGCCAATCGATCGAGTGCTTCACTGACTTGCAGTACAAGTTCCGGATCTTGAACTCCTTTCTCAAATCCGTCGTTCATCTCGACGCGATGTCGATCTCCGCCTCTCTGTTTGCCAAGCTTGCGACGAGCGTGTTCCACTAATATGCGTCGCATGGCTTCCGCTGCGGCCGAGAAGAAATGACCCCGGCTCTGCCACTTTTTTTCTTTGTCATCGTCGACCAAACGAATGTAAGCTTCATGGACTAATGCTGTCGTTTGAAGCGTGTGGTCCGTCCGCTCGTTTGTCATTCGAGCTCGTGCTAGTTTTCGCAGCTCGTCATACACAAAGGGCAATAGCTGCTCGCTAGCCGCGGCATCGCCAGATTCAATCTGGTTCAAGATTTGCGTGACGTCATTCATCTGCGGAGCCTCCCGGGACATGTATTTAGCGTTCACTATACATCAAACAATAGCTCGTCGGATATTTTTGGTTAACCGCAACATGCGAGCAGTGTCGCCTTTTGCTCCGCAAAAGTAGCGAGGGCTTCGAAATAGGTACGCGCGAACTCTGTCCCTTCGCTGCGCTACTTTCGCGGAGCGAAAGGCGACACTGCAAAACTAACTATCGTGCTCCTTCTCTTCAGCGCCAAGTTCCGCGGGACTGGGTTGCCAGCGAGCAAAACTGTAAGCGAGCAACCAGACGTACAGAACGCTTGTAAGCATTACGCCCGCTGAGGCACCGAAGAGGTAGCTGGTAAGTGTGGGACCGAAAAGGCCGATGGCAAGTATTGCACTGGTGGTCCCGCCAACGATCGCAGGCACAAGCATCATGAAGAAAATCCATACGCTGGCCATCGCGCGACCAGCTGCTAGTGCATCGCGTTGCTGCAGCGCTCGCGGCTTGATGATATTCCATGCGCCGAGCAAGTTGATATTGGCCGTGAGCACCCAGCCGACCGGAATCAAGGCGAGCGACGTTTGAAATACTGCAAGTGCTGAATCAGGCAGCAAGAATAAGAATAGCACCAATACTAATAGATGCATCAGCGCTAGCGGTATCAACGGGCCAGCCAGTTGGCCAATGACAATCGCCCAATTGGAGACTGGCAGTGATTTCAACATCGCGCGTTGAGCGGGTGGTCCTAAAAATCCGACCGGCAGTTGCAACAACAGTAAAAAGTCGGCGTACGCATTCAAGCCGAACATCCACAGCACGCCGCTCCAGCCTTGCAGTTGTTGGCTGTCGACGGTCATCGGTATCACGATCACAACACTGACTATGGCAACAGTAAATACAAGGAAGCGTGGCAAGATGCGAATCGAATGCAACATCTGCATCCAAGCGATGGGGCCAATGCCGAACAAGCGAGCGAACTGCGGGAGTGTGAGGCGGCGCGTCCAACCGCTGCTATTGGAGCTGCCGCTACGCAGTGAACTTTTCCGACGCTCGATGGACAAATCGGTTCGCGTTGTACTCGCTTCAAGATAGTCGCCGCCCAAAAAGTAAATCAAACCAACCAGCAAAGCAACAACCAAAAACCTGGCAGGCAGCATGAACACTGTGGTCGGCCAAAATTCATTGTTCGTCAGTGGAGCGAACATCCAAGCCATCGGTGGCAGCACGATTTGCCCTACAGGCGTCTGAAACGAAGCGGCGGCTATCTTGGGTACAGTCACTGCCTCGTCGCTGCCACGAATCAATTGCATCGACTGCATAATCATCATCACCAGAGTCCCCAAAGCGATGACGGTTGCAAATCGACGGACGCGATGAATGATGGGACTGTGAATACAACGCGAGGAAAGGGATACAATCATTCCAACCAACAGTGACACTGAAATGAGAAGCCACAGGCCGATGAGGGCTGACGGAAAACTGCGCATGAATGCCATTCCAAGCAATGCGAGCACGATGGCACTGATGGCACCGCGATAAGCGAGCCTGACCAAATTGAGCGTGATAATGTCGCGATTGGGAAACGGACCGGCGACAATAAAGTGAATCTCGGCAGGGCGCATGACTAAACCACGGTCAGCGGATGAGGTCAACCATGTCGTGATCAAATAGAGTGCGGCCCAAAATGGCATTGCACTCCCGAAGCGGCCTCCGGCACCGCTTTCGGACAAATTGCCTTGCGATCCGCCAAATACTTGTGAAGCAATGAACAAGCCGACGAACACGAACATTAGCAGCAACAAGAGCATCTTGCGCCAACTGCGGCGAACTTGCAGTAGTCCGCGAAACGAGCCGCGTATATCGAACCACAACAGTTTCCAAAGTGCGGCGTGCATCACTATTCGGACTCACCGGTAACTCGGAAGAAGACCTCTTCCAAGGAGCTTGTTTCGCCAAACTTTTCTCGGGCTTCTGCTAATGAACCGGAGAATAGACACTTGCCCTGCCGCAAGATGACCAAGTGCCCGCAAATGTCTTCGACCAGTGCAAGTAAATGGCTGCTAACTAAAACGGTCGCACCTTGCTCGACGCGTTCGACCATGGTTCGCTTAAGTAATCGAATTGCGGAGGGATCCAAACCGGTTAGAGGTTCATCGAAGAAAAGGACTTGAGGTGAGTGCAAGTAGGCGCATGCGATCGCAACTTTTTGGCGCATGCCACGCGAAAGTTCACTGGCCTGTGCGTCGCGTTTGGTTTCAAGATTGAGTTGCTTAAGTAACGCCTCAGCAGTGGGCTTGAATTCGGCGACTGCATAAGCCGAAGCGATGAATTTTAAATGTTCCCAAACCGTTAGAGTTTCAAACAGGGGCGGATCGTCGGGTACGTAGGCGATGCGTTGTTTGACCTTCAGCGGGTCTGCTTGGACATCAAAACCTGCGACGGTTAGTTTACCGCTGGTCGGTCGCAAGATGCCGCAGAGGGCTCGCATGGTTGTCGTTTTGCCTGCACCGTTGGGGCCAATCAGTGCTCCGATCGTTCCTGCAGGCAGCGTAAACGAAATTCCATCTGCTGCGACGACCGACGCATATTCTTTTCGGAAGTCGACAACTTCGATCATGCAGTTGGGCTCGTTTTGAAAATTATTCAACGTTGGACAGCTAGTTTTAGCAACTAGATTGAAACAGAGATTGTGCGATGTGCCAAGTGTGGCTGGTTTCGCAAGTGTGGCTGGTTTCATAAGAAACCGGAGGAATTGGTAAGTCGCTTTGCAAGAACCGGTTTCTTACGAAACCAGCTACGGTTTAGGTTGCTGGACCGAATCGATCCTTAGCCAACCGGCTTTAGTCGATACTTGAAGGCCGCCGGGCAAGTTCAATTTTACGCGCCAAGTTTTCGAAGTTTCGTCCGACTGTCCAAGTTCGCGAATTTCTAACCAATGGCGGCGAGTCATAGGTTGCAGACTCCAGTGCTTCTGCTTCCAGCACGATTCCAAAGCCAACTGAACCACGGGCCACGGTGTATTTTGAAGTGCGGAAGCAGAAAATACTAACTCGCTTTCGGAAGTTTCGTTGACCTTCAAAGTGTCGACCCAACGCTCGGCGTAGTACCGCAGTGCCTGGGTGGCTTCTTCGGCAATCTCAGAGAAATCGTTCAAGTGTTGCGGGACTTGGTCACCGTACTCAGTTTGGATTAGCGGCAACAATTTATGTCGGATGAAATTGCGTTTGTAAGCGGTATTCAAATTGCTCGAGTCTGTGCGATAGTCCTGATCTATCGCGGTGAGATAGTTGATAACCTGCGAGCGTGTACATCGTAGCAGAGGACGAGCCAGCACGAGATCTTGATCCAAGTCTCGAAAACGGGTTGGCGATACAACTCCATTCAAGCCAGTTCCACGACACAAGTTGTGCAGCATCGTTTCGACGCGATCGCTGGCGGTATGGGCCGTGACGACGTAACGAGCTCCAAGGGTGTAAGCCGTTCTCGTGAGAAAAAGATAGCGGGCATCGCGAGCGGCTTGTTCCGTTCGTTGGATAGTATTTTCGTTAAACTCGTTGGCCCGAACGGTGACCAGCGACAAACACAACTGCTTACACAGCTGGCGGACAAACTGTTCATCGCCGTCACTCTCAACGCCGCGCCACTGATGATTAAAGTGGGCAACATGAATCAGATCGCGGTGACAGGCAAGATTCGCCATCGCCCGCAGGAGTGCCACACTATCAGCACCACCGCTGACTGCGACCAAAATGCGAGTTTCCGACCAGGACGATGCAGGCCATACGTCGAGTAGCGACTGTTCGAGAGGCTGCAACATAAGTTAGCAGTGACGAAATAACGAGGCTGATTTGATCGCTGAGCCGTCGGCGCTAGCCGCGGGTGAACGAAGTAAGATAGTTCAAATTACTACTGACTAACCAATGTCGACTTTCTCTTCTTTGACCGTGTGCCTAAATCGCACTTTCTGCAATGAGCGACTTACGCTCCGTTCACCCGCGGCTAGCGCCGACGGCTCACTTGTGCGTGGCAATGAGCGACTTACGCTCCGTTCACCGCGGCTAGCGCCGACGGCTCACTTCTGCGTGGCGCAACAGAAACTACCGTCAAGCTTCGGTTTCCGTTTGCTGTTAAGCCAGCCGTTTCCGCAAATAGGACCGGCAGGATTCGAACCTGCAACCAAGGGATTATGCTTACCACTACAGTTTTCACTGCCCCTTTCGAGTTTGTGGTCTGGACCATACCTTCACTTTACGTGTCTGCCGTCTGGTCTCTACACCTTCCGCTGCAAAACAAACATAAAGCTTGCTTTACGGCGGCTTGGCTCGGGATTGGCTTAACGATGGTACGTTTTAGCTTTCCCCGAGTTTGACAGATTCTACTGTCACCCTCATGAAGAAGGCGGCAGCAACCCACATAAGACTACCGTGCAATTAAGTTTAGGTAGTCTCGCTTAAGTCCCCTGCTCTAACCGCTGAGCTACGGTCCCGTCAGTCAGGGCCAGCAAGTAAATATGCTAGCCATCACCGAATTGAAACGCCATTTTCGTCGCAAAACGCACTCCATGCAATCCGTGGCGAGTAATTTGTCGCGTCAAAATCGGTTATGCCTACGAACGGGCTTCATTGAAGACTCCGATTATGCCGATAGTGAGGTGTATGAAGGTTCAATTTTCGAGAAGTTTATCGGGAAAGTTCATTGGGGAGCCGACAAATGCTAGTTCAAACGACGCGATTCGGTCAGATCGACGCGCAACAAGAGCAAGTGATCGTGTTCCCACAGGGGCTGATTGGATTCGAAGCCTGTCGCCACTGGCTGATTGTTCCCGATCCACAGAATAGCGATGTGGCATGGCTGCAATCGCTGTCTCAAATGCAAGTTGCCTTGCCGATGGTCAGTCCACGGAAATTCGCGCCGGAATATCGAGTGACTATTCCACGTCGTCAATTGTCGCTTCTGAACCTTCGCAGCTCGGATCGAGTTTACGTGATGTCGGTTGTGAGCAAGTCGGGGAAAACTTTGACAGCGAACCTTCGAAGCCCAGTCGTGATCAACTTGACCAAGTGCATTGCCGTTCAAGTCATCACTTCCGATTCGCAGCCGCTTGCATTACCACTCAGCCTAAGCAGTACTTCGGCGCTGCGAATGGCCGCTTAGAAACGCTTTTTTAGCACGAATGTTCAGGCAACTCTGGATTTTCTGCGAATCTGGTTATCTCTTGCTGTGCCCCCGAACTAATCAGCATGCTCGCGCCAACAGGAAAGAGAGCGAGCGGGTTCATTGACTGCAAAGCGATGGGACGATAGTGCTTCTGACGGCGTGGAGTTGCTTTCGACACGACTCGTTTAGACGACTAAAAATCGACTATTCGAACGTGGAAAGATCGAAGTAACCTCCACTTCGCATTGTCGATGGTTACCCCCGTCGCGTTCATAGCAGGACCAAAGGACTGATTGGGCCCGACATACGACTGGAATAGAAGGAGCTTTTCATGCTGGTGCTGTCGCGACATAGAGACGAGAGCATCATGATCGGGGATGACGTCGTCATCACCATAGTCGATATTCGAGGTGATAAAGTTCGCTTGGGGATAGAAGCGCCACAGGATATCCCCGTACACCGTCAAGAAGTGTACGAAGCGATTAAACGTGAAAATCAGAAGGCTGGACACATTCAGCCGGAAGAAACACGATCACTTGGAAATCGACAACGATAACCACCGATCTTGGTGAACATCTTTGCAGATACTTCGCGAGGAAGAGTGCTTGGGCACTCTTCCTCGCTTTTTTTGTCTTTGCACATTGAGAAGCTGAAGCGACTACGAAAAAGCTATGGTCTGTAACGATCATTCTGGCTAGAGCGTTCGGAAGCCCCAAATGCACACTACTTTTCACTGAAATTCAGCTTCTGTTCAAACCCCCGCGCGCAAAATTCGATGCTAGTGTTAATTCGAGCTACGCTGTGGAAGCACTGCTAGCTTGAAAAACCGAATTTATGTCGTTGTTGCCCCCGACAAGTAAGCTCGGACTTGAAAACGCCAAGGCAGGGATTGGCGAGCTGACTCCAACCAGTTTAGCGACAACGCTAAGCGGGCCAGCTCACCAGCAGCCTTGAAACGCGTATTTACGTCTTTCTTGACCTGATCCTTGGGAGCAATGCACAAATGACCAG
The DNA here is from genome assembly GCA_031412515.1 of Planctomycetia bacterium. Taxonomy (GTDB): domain Bacteria; phylum Planctomycetota; class Planctomycetia; order Pirellulales; family Pirellulaceae; genus Aureliella. The sequence continues at coordinate 7,855 of JANODD010000099.1, forward strand.
AATTAACACCAACGTGGGCTCGCTCGTCGCTCAAAACCGCTTGAACAAGACGAACAGCGAACTGCAAACTACTCTCACTCGTTTGAGCACCGGTTTGCGAATCAACAGCGGTAAAGATGACCCTGCAGGTTTGATCGCTAGCGAAGCACTTCGCAGCGACATCACCAGCATCAATAAGGGCATCAGCAATACACAACGCGCAACGCAGATCATTGCGACAGCCGACAGTGCCCTGGGCCAAGTCAGCTCGCTGCTGAACGACATCAAAGGCCTAGTCGTTGAAGCCGCCAACACCGGCGCCCTGAGCGACGATGAAGTTGCCGCTAATCAGCTGCAAGTAGACAGCTCACTCGAAGCGATCAACCGCATTTCTCAAACGACTAGTTTCCAGGGTCGCAAGCTGCTCGACGGCTCGCTCGACTTCGTTAGCACCGTCAACTCAGTGTCGGCCATCACGGACTCACGAATTGACCAAGCCAATCTTGGTGCGTCAGGAAGCGTGTCCGTTGATGTGACGATTGCGACCGCCGCAACCAAAGCAGAACTCACCGCTACGCCGCTGAATGCGAAAACTGCAGCCACAGCCAACACTGGCGATGTGACGTCTACATCGTTTGCGATCAATGGTGAAACGATCAAATTGACGGGCAAGAACTTGACGAGCGTGGCCTTTGTCAACTCGGCCCCAGCCGGCGGTGGTACTGCTGCTTTGAGCGCAGCGGGCGTGTTAACGATCACCGCTGACTTTACCGCAACAACAGGTGCCGTGGATGCAACCGTTATCCAAGCAGCACTGAATGGAATTACTGGCTTGTCCGCGACAGGTGCAACTGCCGCTGGTACTGCCGCTGTCGCACCATCGGCACCAACGGTTTCCGCTGCTGTCAAAGGCCTGAAGATTGACGCTATTAACTTGGGCGAAGATTACAACGATGTGAAGGTCGTATTCGCTTCAGGTGGTGCAAATGCTGCTGACTACGATACTGCGTCTAAGACGTTGACGGTCACTGTAGACAATTCAGAACCACAGCTAACGTCAGCCTTGAAAACCATTATTGATAGTCACACAGTTGATGGGGCCGCGCCAACCACTGCACTTTTTAGTGCTACTTCCGGCAATGCCAACACGAGTATTGATATCACCGATGGTGTCACTGCGCTAAATACAGGCGTAACCGGCGGTCAAGCTCTGAAAGCTGACGTTGTATTCGAGTTGGTCGGATCGAAAGGTTCGGAGTCGTTTAACTTCAAAGCGAATTCGACTGGCTCACAGATCGCTGCGGCTATTAACCTGTCCAGTGATGCGACCGGTGTTTCCGCAACTTACAGCAAACTTGACAACAAGCTAACCTTTAACAGCAGTGACTACGGAAGCGACTCGCTCGTCTCGATTAACACAATCAGTGAAGGTGGAACAGGTACTTTCAAGAGCAGCCTAGGTAACACCCTAGGCAGCACCAGCCGCAGCACTGGAACCGATATCGTTGCTCGAGTAAACGGCATTCAAGCGAACGGAAAAGGCAACAAGCTATCGATCAACACTTCGACGCTTGACCTTTCCCTTACGATTGACCCAGCTACCACACCATCAACTTTGTCGTTCAACATCACCGGCGGTGGTGCCTTGTTCCAACTTGGCGGTGACGTTGTGAGTAACCAACAAGCTCGCTTGGGAATCGGTAGCGTAAGCTCCAGCAGCCTGGGTGGGACTAACGGTCGGTTGTATGAACTTGGCAGTGGACAGGCTAAGAGCCTTTCTTCGGATCCAAACGGAGCAGCCAATATCATCGATGAAGTGATCAATAAGGTTACAAGTCTTCGAGGTAGATTGGGTGCGTTCCAAGCAACGACGTTGCAGAGTAACTTGACATCGCTCAACGACGCTGTCACGAACCTGACCGAAGCCGAAAGCTCCATCCGCGACGCTGACTTCGCTGCAGAATCGTCCAAACTGACACGTGCTCAAATTCTGGTACAGTCCGGTACACAAGTGCTGCAACTTGCTAACCAGAATCCACAAAGTGTTCTGTCACTGTTGCGATAATTCGCCGACGACGACGATAACACAAACCGCTCTGCGCATTTCGCAGGGCGGTTTTCTTTCAATCTGCCCCAAAAGCATCAAGATTCACTTCTGTTTGAATTACTTTGCTGGTATTGGCATTTCGCTTTAAGTTGACTTTGACGATCGCCCGAATTAAATCGATGCGAGTCTCTCTCGCCATGCTACTTATCGCAAGCTGGAAGCATACGCCACTTATTGGGAGCGATCCTCCCAGGGGCTTTGAATTATGGCAGGCATCCAATCCACCAACGGGCTCGTTACCGGAATTGACATTCAGGGAACGGTCGACCAGCTGCTAAACGTTGCGGCTGCGCCTCGAGCGCGGCTGACTGATGCCACTAAGCAGCTTCAAAACGAACAAATAGCTATAACCTCCCTGACGGCACTTGTTGTCGGCGTGCAGCTCAGCACCGATCGACTCGGTGTGTCAAGCCTGTTTACGTCAACAACAGCCACCAGTTCAAACACAAGCTCGATCAAGGCGACCGTCACCGGGACCCCCAAGGTCGGCTCGCTCTCACTGATCCCTGTCAGACAAGCCTCAGCTCAACAACTTACCAGCACCTTACTAAGCTCCAAAGATCAAGCCGTTGGCACTGGTGAAATTGTTATTCATCAAGGCGGGTTCCTTGATGACTCAGCGACTTTAGACGGCTTGAACGGCGGCGCAGGCGTCGCCCGCGGCTCGATCCGCATCACCGATCGCAGCGGAGCCAGCAAAACCGTTGACCTTCGTTTTGCGCAAACAATCAATGATGTAGTGGATGCCATCAATAAGACAGACGGCCTTCAAGTTGTAGCCAGCGTGAAAGGTGATCGTCTCAAAATCACCGATACTTCATCCGGCACTTCGAGTCTTAGCGTCAGTGAAGTCTCGGGTGGTACGACAGCGGCCGACCTGGGTTTGTCTGCGATATCAACCACGTCCAGTTCAGCCCTCGGAACTAGCATCCAGTCGTTATCGAACCGCACTTCGCTAAGCTCTCTGCTCGACAAGCGTGGTCTATCATTTCCATCGACCGGCGCAGCCCTCACATTTACACTCCATGATGGATCGAGCGTTGATTTCACATCAGCCTTGAACTCGCGCACAGCGACGGTGGGTGACCTGCTTTCCGCAATTAATACCGCTGGCAACGGGAAAATTATTGCATCAATCACGTCCGACGGAAAGTCAATCGCGTTCAACGATACAACAACCGGCAGCAATAACTTCGCAATTTCCAATCCGAACGGTAGCTTGGCGAAAGCACTCGGTGTCAACCAGACAACTAGCGGAGCAACCATCACTAGCGGGCGTCTTGTCGCGGGACTCAACGATACTCTACTATCCAGCTTGAATGGAGGGCAAGGTCTCGGAACACTCGGCAAAGTAACGTTGACCGATCGATCTAACGTTAGCGCCACGATTGATCTATCGGCCGCCAAAACGCTCGGTGAAGTGATTGACACTATCAATCAAGCTGGCAATGGTGTCCGCGCCCAATTGAATCGTTCGCGAACCGGCATTGAAATCGTTGACACTACGGGATCAACGACCAATCAATTGTCGGTGGCGGACTTCGCAGATTCGACGACAACCGCCACTAAGCTGCTAATCGCAAAATCGGTCAGCGCCGATTCGATCGATAGTGGCTCGCTCAATAAGCAATGGATCACTGAAAACACACAGCTTGAGGATTGGAATCACGGCAAGGGAATCACTCTTGGCTCCATTCGCCTGACTGACTCAGCCGGCAAAGAGTCGGCGATCAACCTCAAACAGCTTGCACCGAAGTCCGTCGGCGATGTGATCTCAGCGATCAACGGTCTTGCCATCGGAGTGGAAGCCAAAATCAATGACACCGGTGACGGCATTCTGTTAGTCGATACAGCCGGTGGCTCGTCGCAGCTGAAAGTCGTCGACGTTGGAAGTTCACTCTCAGCTAAGCAACTTGGTATTGCAGGTACCGCCGCGAGCCTAACGGTCGGTGGACAATTGGTCAGCGGTATTGATGGTACGCAAACACTACGCGTTGCAACGACGAGCACGACAACGCTCTCGCAATTGGCCGATAAATTGAACTCCCTTGGTGGCTCGGTGAGCGCTAACCTGCTCTCATTTGGGAATTCTGGTGTTCGATTAGTCTTAAACGGAACGCAAACTGGGGCGGCGGGTCGCGTGGCGCTGGATTCCAACTTGAACCTTGGTTTTTCAGAAACCGTTGCAGCAAAGGATGCTTTGGTCGCTTACGGTGCCAGCGGTAGCAGCGGTGGCGTTCTGGTCAGCTCGTCAACCAATCAGTTCGAAAATATCGTTGATGGTGTCAAACTGGAAGTACTCGATACCTCTACTTCGCCGGTTACGATTTCGGTAAGTAAAAGTACTGATGGCATCGCTAAGCAATTGAAAGCGGTTGTCGACCAATACAACAAAGTTCGCGACAAAATTAAGAGCGATGCCAGCTACGACTCGACCACCAAAACTGCTGGTGTTCTCTTCGGGACAAGCTCTGTGCTGAGAGTGGATCTTGCCTATGGCAAGCTCTTCAGCGGACAGCTCAATGGGGCTGGCACGATCAAATCCATTTCCCAGCTAGGCGTGCGTCTGAACGAGCAGGGGCGACTTGAATTCGATGAAACCAAACTAAATGCCGCACTGGCGGCGGACCCTGCCGGCGTGCAGGAGTTCTTCACCAAAGAAAAGACCGGTTTTGCTGCGAAGGCAAAGGACGTCGCGGATTCGCTGGCTGCAACTAAGAACGGTGCCCTCCTTAGCCGGACACAAGCGATTCAGTCGAAGATTGATCAAAACAACATTCGCATAGGTAACTTCACTACATTGCTCGACAAACAGCGTACACGACTGCTGAATACTTTCTACAATCTAGAAACTTCGATAAGCAAAATCCGAAGCAACCTAAACGCCATCAGCAGCATCGCTTCAACTATTTCAAGCACGACATCGAGATAGTGCTTTGACCAGATCAGGTTTTGGGGTAGCGGAATGCGTCAAGCATTTCGTGAATTTCACATAATTTCAATCACCGAAAGCCTTGACGGCTTCCGCTACCTCAATGAATCGCGGTAACGCAATTGTGCCACCCTAAAACTAAAATTGGACAAAGCACTAGTGGGTTCCGTAATTGTTGACGATTTGGACGATCCCCGCCTCGATGCTTATCGAGACATTCGTTCACGCAATTGGACCTATGTCAGCAAGCGATTTATTGCTGAGGGACCGCTGCTAACCCAGCGATTGCTTGCGAGCAGCTATAAAACAGAATCCGTTTTGCTGGATCAAAAGTATGCGGATCAGTATCTGCCGACCATTCCCGAATCGGTTGATATTCTGCTTTTGAATCATCAGCAGATTGAGCAAATTCTCGGCTTTCACTTTCATCGTGGCGTACTCGCTTGCGGAGTTCGGCCCAAGCAACTCGAATTGCGAACCGACTTTGGCGATCCACCTCAAGCTCAAGAAACGCTGGTCGCTGCCATTGGAGTGCAAGACCCAGAGAATCTCGGCAGCATCCTTCGTTGCTGCGCTGGCTTCGGTATCAGGCGAGTTATCATCGGGCCAGGCACCGCCGACCCACTTGCCCGTCGCGTGCTGCGAGTCTCAATGGGAACCGCCCTGCGATTGCACTTGCTACATTCGAAAAACATTGTCGAGGACCTCGGATGGCTGCGAGAGTCGTTCGGTACGACTAGCTACGCCACAAGTCTGCGAGACGATTCGCAACCACTTGAGAAAACTCGAAGATCGGGGCCGGTTTTGATTCTGGTTGGCAATGAACGCTACGGCTTACCAGACGACGTTCAACGCGCGGCGGATCATTGTGTACGCATCGACATGGAACTCGGCACCGATTCGCTGAACGTTAGCATGGCAAGTGCTATCGTGATGCATTACTTTTGCCGAATAGCCTATTTCACTCGATAGCCTTTAGGGCAACGCTGTGAAGTATTTTGACGAGCCTATGTAGCTGGTTTCGTGAGAAACCGGGCGCACCGGTGGCGCTACTACTGCATCCGGTTTCTCAAGAAACCAGCTACTTCACTGAGAAAATGCTTCACAGCGTTGCCTTTAGGGGCAACTGTGACTCGCTTTGTTTTGCCAAGTGTTCGAGCAGGTGAAGCAGCATGTGGGCGCGTACTTCATCACGAACTTCAGTAAGCTCTTTAGAGCCGACTTCAACTTCAAGCAGTTTTACCAAATGCACTCCAGTTGGAGTATGAATGGGTTCACTGTAACTGTTCGGTTCCATTTTGATTAGAGACGAGACGATCGTCGGTTCCAGATCACCGGTTCCTCGCGCCCAAAGGTCTTCTCGAACACGGATCTTATCCGACTGTCCACTGAGCAATTCAGAATTCTCCAATTCTGCTGAAAGAAGCTTCCAGCTCAAGTCGCCCGACATCAATCGACTTCGCATTGCAGTTAGAGTTGCGGCCAGTTTGTCGCGGCGATCCGATTTGGCCGCCGCTCCTGCGATGTCGACTATCGAAACTTTGAACCGTGTGCCATTAAATCGTTTTGGTTGGTTATCAAAGTGTTTTGCGAGATTCGCCTCAGTCAATTGTTGCTGTAAGAAGCGTTGCCATGACAATCGAAATGCCCAGTGATCGCGCAGATTCGATTCTGTAACTCCTGCCTTGCTCGCTTGGTCGCGGATCAGTTCGGCGGCAGTTGCTTTCTTGCCATTTTCCGGTTGACAATTTTCCTCTAGCCAACGTTCGACATCTTCGCGACTCACCGCCAATTTCCGCGTTCGCAGGGTCTGCAAAGCTTGCCGCTGTTGCGCGAGCATATAAATGGCGGATTGCATGACGGCTTGTGATAGTTCCTTGGGCGGTTGACCGATATCGTTCGTAGTGCGTCCGAGTTGAAAATCAACATCTCGATCGGTAATCGTTTGCTCACCGAGCTTTGCTAAAACTTTGGTGTTATCATGTGACAGTACTGTGAAGTTTAAAGTCAGAGTCAAGACTGTCGCCAGCATATTCGAGCAAAAGCGGGTCATGGCAACTCGATGTCTTGAAGTTCGTACTTGATCGTTTGTTTGGTTATCGCTCCGGGTGCTTCATAAATGAACTGGAATTCATCGGGGTTGCCGTTGATTTGGAACAAGTATGCAATCCCGACAGAGTTGGAAGTCATTCCGTACTGATTGAAGCCCACATTTTCCAGTCTGCGCTCTTTCGGATCTAGCAAGTAGGCTTCGTTCGACATCATCCACCCGCGAAAAGAATCGAGCGCGCCTTGATCGTCGCCAATTTCAACCATCACTCGCATTTCAAACACTTTTCCATTTGGCCGCGCACCTTCCAAGGTTACGGTCGTGTCACCAAACTTTTCCGACTGCCGAGCGCCTTTACCAAACTTTTTGAACACGTACTTATGCTTATCGCCCGGGATCGCAAATACGAGTTCACCGCTCAGTTTGTTAATCTTGGTTGCGGCTCGTGACGGACGCTGCAACTGCAAATCAATTTGTGTGCTGCAACCGCCGTTGTTGAGCGGCACTTCGACGAATGCTTCAGGGCTAGCCGAGGTGAGTGCTTTGCTATCGTCTGAGGTGGCTTGTAAGGTTGCCATCGGAAGCTGCATAAAGATGGGCTTGAGTCGTGGTTCCCACGTTACCATCAGGGACAAATCCAGTTGCCCACCGAGCCTTGAATTGAAGGGCAAGCTAGATTGGATGGAAGAAACATCAATACGAAATGGTCCTGTCGCATAGAACTTTGGAGTGTCGCCAGTTTCATCTTGTCCGCGGGCCATTAAAGAAAGCCCTTCACTGGCGGTGAAGTTATTCACACGCAGTTTAGTCTGCGTCATGAGTTTATCCATGACGGACCAAAACGGAGTGTCCGATTCATTCAATTCCACTTCGAGATTCTCGAAGGCGCCTTCGCCTTCCAACATAATTTTGTTTCCCGTCTGCTTAGCGATGCTTTCGATGGCTGAGTTTAAGGACATCTTGCCGGAAAGTGTGACCTTTGAAACATCAAAGTAGTTTTCGATCTCGACGTTTTGTAATTGTTGTCGAATACGTTGCAGTCGTATTTTCATTTCACCGGATGTATTGGCATCGATTTCAGGCAAGAATCTTAAGATCGATTCTCCCAACTCGATCAAGCTCTTTTCGGCTTCGTCGCGCTCCTTGAGACTTTTTCCATCCAACTCTCTGAGCAACTTCCGCACGTCATCGAGGGTGGCTTTCGGCCGCTCTTTGGATTTTGCTTGCCCGGTCTCTGCTTGCCCGGTCTTTGATTGTCTGGTTTCCGCTTGAGTGTCTGGCGTTTGGGCTACAAGTGAAGAGCCAGCTGATCCCAACGTCAGCAAGAAAACGCACAGGATGCACAGTATTTTGCACCACAGGTTGTATTTGAAGTCTGCCTTGGGATTCAACATGGTCGCACAATCGTTAAGGATGGAATGTTCGTTCGCCGAAACGCTCAGCTACCATGATACAGCGCCCGCCAACTAGGTGGCTACTGTCGCAACGACATACATTTGTAATGCGACTTTAGGCTTAACTTGGAAAGCGAATCGATGCCATCGAAACTGTCAAATGTCTGTTTTTGCCTACCTCTACTCAGTGTTTTACTGCACGCCGTGCCAGGCGTAGCACAATTTCCACCCGCCAGTCCGCCGCCTCTGCTGCAAATCGAGACTCAGTCCGCCAAGCACATTGTCGGGCTACCGATCCACTGGAGTGATTTTGATGCTGTCCTGCTTGAGCCGAATGGACGCATGCACCATCTTTCGCAGTCTGAAATTGCTGGCCACAAGTTGCTTGAACACGCATTCAAACCGCAGTCTACGATCGAAGCCAGTCGACTGTTGCAGCAAGAGCTTGGGCCCAACTTTGAGGTGTTGATTCAAGGACCCTATGTCGTTGCAGCTCCAAAGAACCGTGCGGCGCGCTGGCGCGATCGCTTTCAATCGTTGCTCGCTGGTTACATTCGTTACTTCGAAGTCCGAGGATGGCCATTGCGTCAACCCGATTTCCCGCTGGTGGTGATTGTCCTTCCTGACCGTAATGCCTTTCAGCGATTTATGAACCGCGAGATCTCTCGTCCGTCCAGCAATAATGTCGTGGGGAGTTATTTCCCAGGTTCGAATCGTTGCGTGCTCTATGAACTCGACGGCGCTGTCGGAGTCGATTGGTCGGAAACGGAAGCCACCATTGTTCATGAAGCTGTTCACCAAATCGCCTTTAATACCGGTGTTCATGAACGACTCGCATCCAATCCATTGTGGCTTGTGGAAGGATTTGCGACGATGTTTGAACAACCTTCCGTTTATGATACGCGTGTGAACCACAGCAACTTGGAGTCGCGCATGCTCGCCAGCAAGGTGCAGCATATTCAACCAATCCTGCGCGAACCCGGTGGACTTGAAACGCGACTTCGCAGCATGATTGAATCGGATGGCATCTTTCAACAAGAACCACTCAACTCTTATACCGTCGCATGGGCGCTGATGTTCTACTTGTCCGAACGGATGCCCAATGAATTCGCGCAATACCTCAAGCTGCAGAAAAAGCGTGACTTCGGAAGTTACTCAGCGGCCGCGCGCACTCGCGACTTTCACAAAGCCATTCAAATAGAGCCCGCTTCACTAGCACAGCAAATCCAGCGGCTGCTGCAGAAGTAAAACCGCTGACAAAGGTAGGCGCTTGAGGCAACGCTATGAAGTATTTCTGGAGAGTAAATGTAGCTGGTTTCGTAAGAAACCGGTGGGCACCGGTGACCTCACTACTGCATCCGGTTTCTCGCGAAACCAGCTACCCATATACAAAAAAAGTGCTTCAAAGCGTTGACGCTAAGGAGTGACGAATTCGGTAACGAGCGAAAGCTCTTTGAGATGCCGAATCACCTGCAAGAATTTAATCTCATTGAAGGGCTTGCGAATGTAGTTGCTGACACCTAAAGCTTCGCATTGTTGTTGGTCCTCACCATCATCGCTGCTGGTTAGGACAACGACAGGAATGTTCTTTAGAACCCGTTCGGCCCGTAGCTCTCTCAGCAATGCAACCCCATCCACGTGCGGCAGTATCAAATCGAGCAGAATCACATCCGGCCTGGGAGCTCGAGCGAACACACCTTGGCGGTTAAGAAATCCCATCGCCTCACCTCCATCGCGAAATAGACTTAGGCGATGGTAAATACCACAGCGCTTAAGCGCCTCAATCGTCAGTCGAGCGTCGAGCAGACTGTCTTCTACCAGCATGATTTCAAGGACGCGACCGGTGCTATCAGAGGTAACCATAGACATATTTTGCTCGCTTGGTGCAAATCAATTACCGAATCGTCCAACGCCTAGTTCGTAACGTATCAAATCCGATTCGTGTTTCTCATGAGCTTCCAAAGAGGCGAGAAACTCTTTGCATAGCACGATCAAGGAAGAATAATCCTGCGTGATTGTGCCACGATACTGAGCCTCTTCGGCAGTCTCCGAGATCTCGTGCAAGTGCAAGTAAAGCTCACGATGTTGCCGTTTTGCTTCATCGGCTTTTCGCGCAGACAACGAACCAGTACAAATACCCTCGATGTAACCGTAGGTTTCTTCAAGTGAAAACTCAAGAGCGATCGAATCTCGAAGCTCGCTGAGCAAACGAACCAACTTTGTTGACTGTTCAGAAACGTCTGCACTCTGATTCAAAAATCGCTTGAAGTCATGCACGTTTTGCCAGAACTGTAGGTTCGAATCCTTTACTTCTTGCAAAAACGCAGCGTTCACCATCGTTGTGGTTACAGAGGAAGTGCTAATGCTCATACTTGACTCCTCCTACATGAATCTAATTTTCAGCAACAAGACAGCTCAAGTTCAAAAAGGGAAAGCCCATTTCAAACCGACCAAAAGGAGCAGTGAAACGAAAAGTGGATTTAGTCAGGCTTGTTCGATTTCAGCCCGGTTTCATTGAACCCATAACCTAACATTTTAGCGGCTTGCGCGGTCGTAAAACAACTAGTTTGGCGGTTTTGTGGAAAGTATGTCACAATGGAACCGATTAAGAGCATTTTGATGGCTGCACGTCCCCAGCGTAACTCACGCACGGTAAACGATTTGAGTCTATGTCGCCTCTGAAAACTTTGCCGTCCCACAAACCTCATGGCGAGCCTTCGTCGATCGCTTTGGCGATGCTATTTCATGCGGTGGATGTGCCAGATCTACCTGCCTATTGCCAAATGCCCGCACACGAGGCATTAACCAGTAAGGTTGCAACTCAGCGATGGTTCAGTTGGGGGCAAATTGCGAACTGGGTTTGTGAAGCATGTGACGCAATTGAGGCAGTCAAGCTACCGGTTGGCGCCCATATCGCTTCAGTTCAAAAAAACTCGGTGGAGTGGTTTGTTCTCGATTTTGCGTGTCAGATCATGGGCTTTGTTCATGTCGCCATCGACCACCGTTGGCCCGATCCAATGGTCGCAAGATTGATTAAGAAGAGTCATTCGCAATTAGTATTTTGCCCGCGACCATCCACTTCGTTCCGGCTCGCCGGTCTGAAAAATGTAGGCACGTTGGACTGGCAACTGAATTGGAAAACACCAACGATTCTCAGTGGTGATTTGAATAGACTGATTGAGCGTGCGATGACGGTCTCGAATGACCGGCCCTCTCAAATTCTCTTCACCTCTGGAACTTCCGGTGAACCCAAGGGCGTTCTTCTGTCACATCACAACTTGGTTTCCAACGCATTAGCCAAGCTGGAAGCCGCTCCACAGTTTGAGCACGATCTGCGGCTGAACATTTTGCCTTTCTGTCACGCTTACGCACGCACTTGCGAGCTATCCACTTGGGTGCTTAGTAAATCTCGTTTAGCCATTGCCAACGACTGGAGTGATTTCCTTCATCAAGCCGGTGAACTGCATCCGACGCTGATCAATCTAGTTCCGCATTTAGCGAACAAGCTATTGCACCAAGAAGCGACTCAGGAGCGGCTTGCGCCCCAAGAAGTAGTCTCTCGACTGGGCGACAATGTGAGACTGCTACAAGTTGGAGGAGCCCCGATCGCCGACGAGCTGTGGGCTGAGCTCGACAAATCAGGGTTGCCACCTCTGCAAGGTTATGGGCTGACGGAAGCTTCACCGGTGGTATGTTCGAACCGGGTGGGAAAACAACGCGCTGGCACAATTGGCCCTCCGGTAGCCGGGGTTGAATTGCGAGTGGACACGATAGGGCAACTGTGGGTGCGCGGCGATGGCGTCATGCTCGGGTATTACAACGATCTAGCGGCAACCCAGGCACGGATTGAAGATGGCTGGTTAGCCACCGGCGACTTGGTCGAGCGAGACGAAATTGGCCATTATCGACTTATGGGAAGGATCTCAGAGTTCATAGTCTTAAGCACGGGCCACAAGGTTTCACCCGAACTGATTGAAAGTCGACTGGAGAATCTTGAGTGTATTGACCGAGCGTTACTCGCTGGAGAAAACAGGCCATACGTCGTTGCGTTGATCTGGCCTGCTTGGTCCAGTCTTTCCTTAAACCTATTCACGAACGATTGTCGCGATACCAGCGACCTCAACCATCAAGCCTTCAGCAAGCACCTCGCAGACTCGGTTCTCCATATACTGCCAGACTTACCACAGTACATGCGTCCACGAAATTTCATATTCGTATTGGGTTCAATTGATCCTGAGTTACTAACCCCCAAGGGAAGCCTGCGCAGAAAACTGGTACTAACCCATTATCGAGCACAAATTGACGAGGCGTACTCAGTGAATTCCAATAATGAAGTAATATGAACGAAGTACTGTCGATTGAGAAGTTGATGCGTGGTAGGTTAACGGGAACAAACTCTTGATCAGGATGTAGATCTTAAAGCAACAGGTAAACGCATGAGTACCGCCAGTTTTGACCAACCAATCACTTGTTCCCCCGGCCGAGCGATCAAGTCTGTATTCAGCGGCCCAAATTGGTCGTCCAATCTACTTTGGTTGACGCTGGCAGCCGTGTTGCAGTCGTTCGTCATCGGCTCTGTATTTATGTTTGGTTATGGAGCAAGTCTACTAAAAGCGCGCGCCGGATTGCCAGGCCGAGACAGTCCTGACATCGATTCAAATCAGCTCGGCGACTATTTCATGCAAGGCTTGTGGCCATTTCTCGTTTACCTTGTTTCCTCGATGATCGTTTCGGTCATTATCACAGTCCCCCTTATGATTTCCGTAGCGGTGCTAATGGCAGTAGCGTCGTCATTTGGAGATGCTGGTGGGATTTTGGTTGTGATTTTGTTTATTCCCTTAATCTTGGTTGTAAGCATTGCCATTCCGATTTTGCTTGGGCCAATTACCATTCGTGCTATGATCTGCCAAGATTTTCAGAAGTCATTCGACTTTGGCTGGTGTGTCAGCTTCATTAAGCTCACTTTTCGCGAAGTCGCGATATCTGCCGTTCTCTTTCTAGTGATGGGTATGGGAATTTATCTGGCAGGTATTGCAATGTTCTGCGTCGGCATTTTCCCGGCGTTGGGTTTGTTAAGTGGGGCGGCGATGCATTTGCTTGCCCAGTGGTACGAATTGTTTTTAAGTCGAGGTGGTGAGCCTGTCCAACCGGCCATTGATTCAATTGTCGATGCCCGTTTGGTTTGATGAAGTTGTTGGAATGGCGGCTTTGAATGGATAGGCTATAATTTAGACTATCAATTCGAGTCAGCTTTGCTCAGACGACTTTATCAGAGGGATAGAAAATGCTTCCAGTCGTTAAGTCTGTGAATGGCAGCAGACCTACGGCAACTTCACTACTTGGGTTTGATCTCCTTTTCGGCGCACTTCCATTGCTTTTACTAGCACCGCTGTTAAGCCTGGATTTTCAGAATCTTTGGCGTCAGACGGAGATGAAGTTTTTTCCTATCCCGATTCTGATTGTCGCTTGTTTCTCCATTTGGAACTTTGGGTCGCCTCGATCGGATCAGCCTCTGCGATTGCTCCTGTCCCGAGGATTATTTCTGGTTGGGGTAGGAGTCTTTGCAGTGGCGGTGTGGAGGTTCTCGCCCTTATTAGCACATTTCAGTCTTGTATTGTTGTTTGTGGGCTGGGCTGGTGAGCGACTTGGATGGGTGGCGTGGCCGCGCATTTTGGGTTGGACTGCGCTGCTGACGACTTCAATGCGATTACCGAGCGATCTACCTGCGCGACTTCAAGACTGGCTTGTTCAGCAAAGTTCGGCGGCCGTTGGTTGCATCTTGGATGGGTTGTCTGTCCCGCATTTGATCCGTGCCGACACTTTTAGCATGCGTGGCCTTGAGTTCTCGCTGAGCGAATGCTGTAGCAGTGTCTATAGCGTCTATGCGCTAGCAAGCTCCGTCGTATTGATTTTACTGCTGACTCATCGCAGCTTTTTGGTCGCAATATTGTCGCTGCTGACCGTGCCTCTCTGGGCAATTATCCAGCAGGTTTTGCTGCTCTTGGGAATTGTCTTACTAAAACAAGCCAGCGAACGCGACGCGTCTTTGGGACTAGATCGAGCATTAGTCGAGTTGGGCGCGTTTATGATTGTGCTCGCTTGCTGCTGGGCTATGACTTGGTTTTTGGCCAAAATCTCTTTGCCAGTTCCCGCCGCCGACAGTGAGTTTGAACCCGAATTCCTGCTCTTAAATTCGATTGCATGTTGGCCGCAGCCCGACCCTTTCGCCGAGGGCGGACCACCGCCTCAACCTTCAGAAGCTTTACAGCAACACTCGATGGCAATCAGTCATTTGATGCAACGAGTTTCTTGGGTCGGTGCCGTCGCTTTGGTCGGGCTTGGTATCTTTTCTACCCATCAAGTGGTTTATGGCAATCTGGCCCAGCCTTCGCATCTGCCACCAATTCGTATGCAACAATTTGCCAGCACCAACTGGAAGGAGCTCTTTCCAGAAGCTTTCGACCGCTGGAGAAAGGTTGATGAAACACACCAAATCCAAGTTATCGAGGGCCGCGATCGAGCCATGATTCAGTGGCAGTTTGGATGGCAAGGGCAAATCGTTCAACTGAGTGTCACGCTGCCCTTCAATAGCCATCCACGCTTGGCGTCGAAATACGAAGCGCAGGGATGGAGAGTTCTTAAGGAGCAAGCCAAACAGTACAGGCCATCGGGGACCAAAGCAAACGAGTCGTCACCTAAAGACGAATCACTAACTTCATCCGATGCCTCCGAGATTTGGACCGAGCTAAGTATTACCAGCGAACTTGGCGGACAAGCGTACGCGATTGTGGCATATCATCCTTTGCAAACGATCTCGTCGACGACCAGTCCAGAAAGCGACTCTTCACAGCCGAGCATGGAATACCAAGTGGTTCTTTTTTGCGAATCAGGCGAAGCGTTGACTGTCGCCCAGCTGTCTGAACTGTACAGCGGATTTCAAAAAGCCAACCAGCACTTGCGCACCGAAGTTGAGCCCCGTCTATTAGAGTTGCTAGGAGGCGTTCAATGACTGAGGACAACGACATCGATGTCGAAGAATCTGAAGATCCGATAGCCGCACAGTCGCAACTGTCAGAGATGCTTTCTAACCCATTTCGCACCGCGCAAGGGATCATCGAGTACGGTTTGGCTTGGATGTACACTCGGCAATGGTTCGCTGTACTCGCCTTTCTGCCCGTATTGTTCATTGTGTTCGGGCTCGTTGGTTTGACAATCTACGGTTGGTCCATTGATAAAAACACGTTGGTACAGCGTTATTCAATATGGAGCGACATTGAACTGGGTAAAGAGAGTGTTTTGACAAATGCTGTAGCTACGAATCCTCAAAGTGACGAACTGATGAAAGTGGAAGGAGTATCGAAGTTTGGAGAATTGCTTTTAAGCCGCATCTTACAGCTCGAGAAATCCGACACGCGGTCTCGCTACTTGGTAGCCCTGCAGATCGCCAACCGTGGGCGTCGTGGGCAGGCTCGACAACTTATGCGGCAGATCGCACCAGCCCGCAACAGTGGCTTTCCGCCTGCGCACGCGTGGCTGTCCATTGATCGCTTGCAGCAAGGGCCACTGCGAGATAATACTGCTAAGACAATTTTATTAAACGACCTGGAAGTCGCTGCGACTTGGGGTGGCACAGGAACCAAACTGCGCGAGATCCTGGCTAGTTTGCTTGAATCCGAAGGACGAACGGGCGATGCGATCAAAATCCTGCAAGCGACCGCTGAGCTTGACGCCGGAGTCTGGGTACGACTCGTAGAAGTTGCTACAAAACACGGTAGAAAGCAGCCTGCCGAGGATGCTTCCCTTAAGGCCAAGGCGATCTTTGCGCATCGGATTGCAGAGAAAACCGCGACCGAGCTCGACTTTATCAACTTAGCGCGTTTGTGGGCTATTGAGCAAAATCCGGACGAGGCAATTACGCAAACCCTCCAAGGTTTGACTCAGTTTCCTGAAAGCCGTAATCTGAGATTCGTGCTGTCCGAGTGTTATCGAGTCAAGTTCTTGACGAGCCTTCGCGAGACAGAGTCGGACCTCCAGTTCAACATTGAGTTTCTCGACGAAGCGTTGAAAGCCGACCCGACCAATCCCGCAGTCAGCGAAGAGGTCGCTAAACTCATGGCCCGCGGCGGCGCTGTATCGCCGGTGCTCAAAATGGCTATGGAGAAACAGCTGGCCGACGGCAAATCGACCACTATGACGCACCTGATGCTGGCGACTCATTGGCTGAAGAAAGAAGACTTTGAATCAGCGATACCGCACCTCGAGGTCGCCAATCGTAAATCACCCAACGCGCCTGTTGTGCTTAATAATCTTGCACTGGCTCTGATTCGAGTATCGCCGGATAACTCGCAAACCGCCAGAGAACTCATCGACCGTGCCCTTGTAATCAGCGGCCCGCATGCTGAACTATTCGATTCCCAAGGCGAAATTAGAATGTTGTCAGGCGATTACGTTGGGGCAGTAGCGAGTTTAGAATCGGCTATTGGTTTAGACGGCAAACGAATTAACACACGTAAGCGATTGATCGAAGCTTATGAGAAGGCTGGACTGAAAGACATGATCTCCGTTCAAAAGCAAAAGATTCTTGATCTCGAAGCAGCCATTCCCAAAACTCTCAAACCAACCGAATCAAAACCTCTTGGCCCACAAAACGCTACGCCGGGTGCCAAGACGGTTCCAATGCCCTGAATAGGCGAGCAGGTTTAGCAACAGACTATACGATATCGATCTGCTGTGTGTTTTGCATGTCGAAACCCTTGGACAGAGGAGCAACGGGCGTAGGTGTGGCTGCAGCGTTTTCTTTCTGATCGATCGAAAGCAGATTTCCCGCATTGGGCCACTCAATGTCAACGCGAGTCAACAGACGCTCGGCGAGTTGAAATGTTTTGTGGCTTGGACGCCAAAGGGCACCGACGAGTCTCGATAGGTTTAAGTTCGTTGCATCGGTGAAGATATAAGCTTGACTGGCGATCGACGACGGGACCAAAGTCGTGGTCTCCGATAGACCACACTTATTTACTGACTCCGCAACGAATTGCAGTTGATCTTGCGGAACGATCATCAGTCGATGAACATCACCGCCATATTGCGATAACGTGGGTAAGAAAACTTCAAGTTGATTGAACAAGATGCCATGCAAGCCGCTCTCGTCCGCTTGAACGGTACTGCTTATTGATTCTTCTAGCGAGATCCGGAAATCACGTGCAAAGCGGTCACAGAGATCGCGCGATAGCGTCAGCAAGTACTGGAGATTGATGACTTCGCAATCGGTTGAATTCGAGTTCGATACACCCATTGTTTTATCAAAAATCTGAACTGTTAATCGCTGGAACGTCGATTCCAAAACAGCAACAACGCGAGCAGCGACCTGGGCCCATTCGCCGGCTAAGGAATCGAAACGTGGAAGTTCTTGCCCGTGTGCGAGGGAAGCTTCGGCGATCATGGAATTGTGCCAGCTTTGCAAACGCTCGCCGAGATCATGTCCACATTTCTGGAACTGCTGAAGAAGGCCCATTGCAGCCAACGCCAATTGTCTTAGGTAAGCCCGCGTTCGCGCTGCCACTTCGGAGGTCGTACCTGGGAAATCGAACTGCGCCAAGTAATCGACTAGGGCACTTCCTTGCTCGTTGGCATGGTCCATTATGCGCTCGATCAGCACCAGTTGCAGTTTTTCGAGCTGCTTCAGGTTTAGAATCCTCGCATGGATTAAGCCATTGAGCCATGTTTGTAAGGTGCGCAGATCCTCTGCGAACTGAGTGTCCGCCTCTTGAGGTTCATCGCTTAAACGCTGCACCCAAGTGCCTACGAGCACCTCCTCGGTGAGTGTGTCGTCAAACCGGAAACGCAATTCGACCAACACTCGGTTTAAGATATCATCGGTCGCGTTTGCGGTAAGTGGCATTTCTCCACTGAAAGTGGCACTGCAACGAGATGCAACACTTGACTCGGTATTGAAGATGGCTTTGGGGCCGAGTATGAAGGCCATGGCCTTACGCAGTGACTCAGCACAACACAGTCGCGAAAGGCTTGCGCCGTTGACGGTTGTCGCATGGCGTAACTTGGCTGACTGCAAGGTTCGAAGCCAAGTTAACTTCTCAGAGCTGTTTTCAATGCGAGCAGCGCTCAGTATTGTGCCAGCCATCGTCTGACTATCCAGCCAAATCGATTCGGCCATCGACTTTTGCACCGTCGCTTCGTCGCTAGAGCTTGCATAAACTCCACCGTCGAACAGGTTGACCCAGTCAAAGGGTCGCTGAGGATTGTCAATAGACT
Source organism: Planctomycetia bacterium (assembly GCA_031412515.1). Classification (GTDB taxonomy): domain Bacteria; phylum Planctomycetota; class Planctomycetia; order Pirellulales; family Pirellulaceae; genus Aureliella. Next base: position 26,586 of record JANODD010000099.1, read on the forward strand.
GCGTGTTGGAATAGTGCAATGGCGGGATCATCGATCCACTGTCCATGCAATGAGCAAGTTCTGAACAGCACGCGACAGCGGCTGACGCCGCCATCTCAGAATGGTTGGCTGCCAGAGTTGTCGCTGCGGTTAGATTGCCGCTTAGGCGATAATTGTGCCAGTTTAGCTGCCTAAAAATATCGCGAATCAGATAACCGATCTCGATGAATATCGCACCACCGGTTCCACCATGCGCAGACGACATTACGTAGATACTAATCGGTTCAGTCGATCGATATTGATCCTCGGTAGAACGCTTTACGATTTCCGCCAGACTGGCGTAAAGGGTTCTCGATAGTTGTTCGTAGTGATCGAGGAACGCGAGCATTCCTAACGGGCGAACACCTTCCGTTTTCAGCGAGCGAGGGATGTTGTATAGCCAGCGTCGGGAAATAGCTCGAAACAACTGCGGATGCGCCGCACGGTATTCTTGCGGACGAAAGAGCTGAATCTGAACAGAAGCGGCTGACGGCAACCCATCGGCACTTTCCGTTGAACATGAAACCGTGTCAAGAGTTTCCGAATCACTATCGATTGCCAGCCATTCGTAGTCCCGCAACTCGCGAACCGCGTCTTCGTCATTCTTCATCGTCGTATAAAGCTCCCGAAGAGCTTTGCATCCTAAGCCACCTAGCCCGATGAACATGCTTCGAGCTGGAACCCAGGTATTCAATGCCCCTTCCACTTCCAACGGTGGCAGGATTCTTTGACGCCCACCAATCGCTGTGGAGGTCGAGGGTGTAGGCAAATCAGTGGAGGGTTCTTTCTCAGCCCTATCGTTCTCTTCGGAGTTGGGCATCATTGCCACAACAGCCCGAACCCGCGAAAGTTGATCGATCAATTGTCGGCAACTTGAAAAGCGATTTAGTGGGTTCTTGGCGAGCGCCCTTGCAATAATCGGACGGTCGGCCGGCGGAAGAGAGTCTAGGTTGGGAGCTTGGTTGAGGTGCTGCCGCGCAAGCTCAGCCGTAGTTCGCCCATTAAAGGGCATTTGCCCAGTCAGCAGTTCTTGGTAAACAATGGCCAGCGAATACTGATCACTTCGGCGATCGGGGCGACCATCGAAAATTTCTGGTGCCGCATAAGTAGGTGTAAGTCCACCGACCAGCGATTGGTTTTGCTCTTGCAGATCTTTGACGAGGCCGAAGTCAGCGACCTTGATGCGGTCGGCAACAATCAGCAAGTTGCCAGGCTTGATGTCGAGATGCTGAAGTTCATGTTTTTGAGACAAGAAATCGAGTGCATCGGCGGCGTCCCGCAATAGATCGATCAAGAGATCGCGAGGAATGCCAGGCAAGCCCTTTCCGCGAAACTGCAGAAATCGTTCGACGAGGCTACATTCGGCTAGCTCAGTAACGATAACGATCTGATGATTGACAACTTCAATCCGTTCCAACGAAAGTAGGAATGGATGATGCACTTGCCGGATGCGCTGCAGACTGCGAAGCTCGCTGCTGGCGCGCTCTTGATCGACTGTGCCGTAGACCAGCTTAATCGCTTTTTGTAACCCACCCGGAGCGTCAGCTAGCCACACCTCCCCGAAACCACCGGCCCCCAAACGACGACGAAGGGTATAACCAGGAATCGGTTCAAGACCAGCTGATATAGGGCCGCTAAGTTGCGTCATTGTCTTTTGGGGCTATGCTAAAAAATTTTACTACGCCGTATTAAGCTATCGCTTGAACTTCAGAGTAGCAATTTCTTAAATGGATGACGTAACCAATTGCTGAGTTACATTCAACACGTTGCATGAATCAAGTGCCGAGGAGTTAAGCTGGGTCGCAACAAGTGGCCCTTGTTCGGTCGCCGCTGCCGGTGCACGATTCTCCTGAAGTATCGCGCTCTTGGAAGCAAGATCAACGCAACCGAAATAGTTTCGGCAAGCGTGCAGAAGGTAATCAAAACGCAGGTCGAGCGGTTCGCCTCGATACGCACAGTAAGCCCGCACCTGGGACAGCAGGTCCCGAGGATAGCAACGTCGAAGTGGACGCTTAACTACGTTCTGCAGATGCTCTACCAATTGCTTTGCAACTTCAACACGCCATGGAAAACCAAACGACTCGCAGCTTCTGCGGAACAGCTCGACAAATTCCGCGTTGCTCGGATCACAGATTTCAATCTTGAATGGAACTCGACGCAAGAAAGCTTCGTCGACCAATTCAGCGGGCTGTAAGTTCGTGGAGAAAAGAATGATCTGTTCAAAAGGAACGGAAATCTTCTTTCCTGTTGGGAGTGTCAAATAGTCTTGACGGCTTTCAAGTGGAACGATCCAGCGATTCAGCAAATCGGCCGGTGTTACACGTTGACGACCAAAGTCATCGATCAGAAGACTACCGCAGTTGCTCTTCATTTGAATCGGTGCCTCGCAAGTGTTGCTGCGAGGATCGTGGCGAATCTCTAGATTGTCAAGTGTCAGCTCGCCACCGACGACCACTGTTGGTCGCTGTACCCGAACCCAACGCTTATCATAATCTTGGAGATTGGTCGGAGAGTTCGAGCGATCAGAGACTTGTTCCGCAACATGGAAGGCCGGATCATACAATTTGATAATGACGCCGTCATCAATGATCGCATGAGGAATCCAGATGCTCTCACCACGCAACTTCGTTAAGCACTTTGCGAGCGTCGTCTTACCGTTTCCTGGAGGACCGTATAAGAAGATACCCGCATTGCTGTTGATCGCTGGTCCTAAAAAGTCCAACCATTGGCGTTCAAATGTGATGCCCGCAAGTGCCTGTAGAAGCTGATCGCGTCCGATAGGCGAAAACTGATTGGCTTGAGCTTCGACGGACAAAAGATATTCTGTAAGTGGAACAGGCGTTGGTCCGAGATAAGTGCAATTGCGCTGCGACGCGACGGCTCGTTTTTGCCCATTCTCAGTTAAGCTGTAGTAAAAATCATTAAGCGGTGCCGATCGCGCGTGTGCAATGTACTGCTTCGTGCGAAGTCCAGCCAACTGGAGATCTACAAGCCCAAAAGGCAGACCAATTCGTTCGGCGATTTTCCGACCGCTTAGAGTTCCAACACTCAACAGCAACTGGCAAATTAACGTTTCTACGAATGTCTCGCCGATTCCAGCATCTTCCAATGACGTTGGCTCCGATGGCCAGAAGCAGTCGTCGTGCATTACCGAGGGAAGCGAGCGGCCGATTCCGAGGGCGTTGGTATCATTGTTTATGTTTACTGAAAGTCGTTCGGACATGTTCGGGTCTGCGTATTAGGGCTTGTACCTGATGGCTGCTATTCGATCGGCAAATCTTGCCGACTGCATAACTTAGGCAGCCTGAAAACTTTCCTCGTAATCGTAGGATATATAATGTGGGGAGTCTGAAAGATTGCTAACGATCACCGTCTATTCCTATCTCACGGCCGTAGAGTTTGACGATTAATCGGATTGGAACGCGAATGACTGCGAAAGAAAATTTTATCCCCTCAAGACAATCCAACGTTCGCCTGGGTCCGCTTGATTGGAGGATTCGCGAATTCCGTATAGGTTGGTGTATTTTTTGGAAAACAGCACCCGATTGCTTTGCACGAGTCTTTATTGCGCTCTAGGTTTGTGAGCGTTTTGTATTTGTCGTTTGCTCAGACGGAATGATTTTCCGTGCCCTTAAGTAATAAACCTGCCATGGAATCAGTATCAGTACAAGTCGATGGAATTAGACGGTCGGTCTCCGCATCGGAAGCAGCTGAGTCAGTCTGGATGCTTTTGCGTAGCGCGACCGAGGGTAACGACCAGCAGTCAATAACCGTCCAATCGGCTCCGTTTAGCGTTGGCCGCCGACCTGGCACTTCCATGCAATTGAACCACCGCACTGTTTCCGGACATCATGCCGACTTGGAAATCGATCAAGGCCAACTATGGGTCATCGATCGCCAAAGCACAAACGGGACTTACGTCAACGGCCGCCGCATCAGTGAATCGACACCACTTCGCGAAGAAGACTTGCTCCAGTTCGCTGACGTAGCGTTTCGTGTCAAACGGGCAGGTCACGTCACCAGTTGCCATACAGTTCAAGAAGATGTGTGCGACCAAGCGTTAGCGCTGGTGCAGTTTGACCGCTTGATGGGAAATCGCCTAGTCACTCCATTCTTTCAGCCGATCATCGATTTATCCAACGGTCGCTACATCGGATACGAAGTGCTCGCTCGCAGCCGTTTGTTCGGCTTGGAATCGTGCGCCGCGATGTTCAATGCGGCAGCTCGCTTGAATATGGAAGTCGAACTGAGCCGCATGCTTCGCTGGGAAGGTATTCGCGAAGGTCTCGTGTTGCCACAAGGTTCCGTTCTATTCGTCAACACACATCCGCTTGAAATTCGCCGTGAAGGACTCATCGATTCAATGGCCAGTGCACGGCAATTGAGCAAAGACGTTCCAATCATACTTGAAATCCATGAAGCTGCTGTCACCGACCCGAGCGAAATGCGAGAGTTGCGGGCTCAGTTGCGTGAGCTGAACATCGGCGTCGCTTACGACGACTTCGGGTCCGGTCAGACTCGGCTAAGCGAACTCGTTGAGGCTCCACCTGATTTCTTGAAGTTCGATATTTCTTTGATCCGCGACATTGATAAGGCGACGCCTGAACGCCAACGCATGTTGGCATCGCTTGTCAGCCTGGTGAAAGACCTTGGCATACGTCCACTTGCCGAAGGGGTCGAAACTCCAGGCGAAGCGGACGCATGTCGCTCAATGGGTTTTACATCGGCCCAAGGTTATCATTTCGGTCGGCCCGCCCCTATTCACCAATACGATTGAGTTCAGGTAGGTCGGCC
>JANODD010000100.1:0-12087 GCA_031412515.1 Planctomycetia bacterium
TAAGTGACCGTGTTGGTGTAGCGACCACTAACTGCCGTCAGCATTCGGCCTGCTTTGTCGAAGGTGAACGTATCGGTATCCGCAATCGTTCCCGATGGGCTGTTTGCCAGCGTTCGATAGTTTCTGGATGTCATTCTGCCTGCCAAATCGTAGTTGTACGTACACGTGTCCCCCATTTGATCTTGTTTTCGCAGGACTCTGCCTGCGTTGTCATACGCGAAGGTCACTATGCCGTACCCTGTTTGGCCTGGAGCGGTGCTTGGAGTATGGTCTGGATAGGTTTCCGTGAGTTTTGAACCGCGAGAATCGTAGGTGTAACTGGTCGTCTGCTAGCCTACTGTGGCAAAACACTCGCGGACTTGGCTCTGACCGCGATGAAATCGCTTGCCGGTACGCGGTGCATCCGCAGCCATCGATTCCGGACTGCCAGCACACGATGCACGCCCGAAGTAACGCTTGAAGTTCGAAACCAGATCACGCCACATCGTGGACTCGATGCCCAAGGACGACGGCACCATTCGGAATTGCGGTGACCAGACTGCGCCCGATGTCAACGCTGTTCACCTCCCTCTCACAAAATCCGCTTTGGTGGGAGCAGGGCATTTGCGATTAGCACTCCACCAACCAGTGCGACAGCGACAATGACCATGTTGAAAGCGAAATCGATTCCTACCATGGTTTGGCGATCTAAGAACGCGGTCAACGATCGATATCCCAGCGAACCTGGAACAAGCACGATGATTCCTGGGGTTAGCGGAACGAGTGCTGGTCTGTTTTGAACTCGCGCATAAAGGTTGCTCCCCATTCCAACAACCATCGCTCCACAAAATGCGCCGACTTCGATGCCCCATGTGCGACCAAAACTAATACTGGCAAGAAACCCAGCAATCGAGATGGCTGTGATGGTCGGCCAAACCCGCCAACGCGCCTTGAAGACGATCGAAAAAGCGATCGGTGCAATCACAATCGCTAACCACTGCAACCAATCTGGCAATTGCCAAGTCGACGGCGTCGGTAAGTGTCGCCAACCACCTGCGACACGCCAACCGATCCCCACCCCCACCGTTATCGTCAGCAACGATACGCAGGCACCAGCCAATCTCGCCACCCCGGCCGACAAGTGACCGACGGACAACTCGGTCAACGCTACGGTAATTTTCAGACCAGGGATCATAACGATCAGCCCCGCCAAAGTCACCAAACGATCATCGATCGGAACGACAAACTTCGCCACAGCAAGGGCTGAAACCGCTGACAGAAAGCCAGTCACAGGCTCAAGTAATCCTTGTTCCCAATTTAGCTTTCCTTGAAGTGTTTCCAAGATCGCTGCAAACAGCCCAATACAGGCGGAGGCAACTATCTCCTGTGGATTACCTCGAAAGAAGACTGCAACCGCTGCACACGACACTGAGCACGCGAGGATCATTATCCAATCACTGTAAGGCGGCGGATCGGTTGCGATAATCTCCAAATGCTGACTTGCTTGGGCAACCGTAATGGTTTTCGCCTCAAGCTCCTCTAGCGTTTCATCAAAGCGAATGAGTTTGTCGACATCAATCGAACCTGAGTCCACACGCCGCAGATAAGTACTTTCGCCCAAGTCATCCGTGATCGAGATAATCAGCGCCGTCGGAGTATACAAGAACACTCCCTTCACACCAAGCGACTTGGCAATTTGGGACATGACCCGCTCCAGCCGATGTGACGGGGTTCCGTATCGATGGAGCAGCGTGCCTGTTCTAGTCAAAAAGTCGTGGACTTCGTTGTGTTCCATCGGGTTCTTTAGTTCGCGAACAGGCGGAGACTGAAGCGGATAATCGATGCTTCAGCTCGAGCCCATTTTTTGCTCAACGAGCTCTAGCTCAGGCAACGAGACGCGCGCACCGTTGGGCTTGAAGACAACAGGAATTACTTCCTTTGAAAGAGCCGCATCGTAGATCAAGCCAAAGTACTTGTGGGCTGGCGTGGACAAACGTAAAATCCAACTAAATAGGTTAACTCGCAGTTTTTGAAGACCGTTGAGGCTTGCATCGGCGATGATGTCCTCTTCACCGACTTCGATGATCCAGCGTTCGGCGGCGATGTGGATCATCTTTCGCTCTTGCAATTCTTTCAAAGCGCTGCGGATATCGGGCTGCTCCATGTAGCCATACTTAACCATCACCGAGTCGATGTCGTTGCCAAGCCGCTGAACCTTGTAACGTTGTCGCGAACTGATCTTGGCGACTGAGGCTTGGTCGACATGCATCAGCACGACGTGGGATGGTAAAACGCCATACTTCTTCAAGAAAATACGGAGCGCGACGGGAACGTAGTCATCAGCCGACAGGATCGGGCGCGAACAGAGGAACACGGCGGCACGATCGCTTTCGACTAGTCGACGCCTGCCTTGAATCAATGAACGAGCGGCTGGTAAATTCTCTTGAATCGTGATTTCAAGATCATCGAGCATATCGCGGAGCGCGATCAACCACTCGATCTTTTTGCCTTCGCGAACCCCGAATTCATAGAAGGCGCTGGCCAATGTAGTACGTCCCCATTGCCAGATCAACATCACGCTAACCAACACGGCCGCAATGATCAATGGGAAGTATCCACCGCTAGAAACTTTGAGCAAGTTACTTCCGAAAAACAGCAAATCGACGATCAAAATTGGGATGCATACGCTAAGAACATGCACCATTTTCCATTGCCAACGATAGAAGGCTACATAGGCAAAGATAATTGTCGTAATGCCCATCGTTCCAGTCACTGCAACGCCGTACGCAGCAGCAAGATTGGTCGAGGTTTGAAAATAAAGAGTAACCGTGACGCAGCCTATGAAAAGCGACCAATTGACAGCAGGTATGTAAACTTGCCCTTCGCCGTGCGCGTCGGTATGAAATACGCGAAATCGAGGCATGAAACCCAAAACCGTAGCTTGCTTCACGATCGAGAACATGCCTGTAATCAATGCTTGAGAAGCGATGATTGCGGCTATCGCTGCAACAAACATGTCACAGATTTGAATCCCCGTGTCCAGCCATTCGATATTCGTCTTTGGCGTCATGGCGTAGAAGGCGTTAGCTCGCGGTGGGACGCCGCGCTCGAGCATGTAACCTACTTGCCCTGCGTAACAAACCAGTAAGCTGGGTAACACGATAAAGAACCACGACTGCATTACGGGCACACGGCCTGAATTGCGTGGTCGAATACTCTCGCCTTCCGGAACCGGTATTTCCCCGGATTGAGAGAAATGCCCCATATCTGCGTATTTGGCTTCTCCGCCCGTGATCGCCAGGACAACGACCCCTAGCACAACCATCGAACCAACAAAAGGGAAGCCCAACAGGAATTGAATCGCATAAAGCGGATTGATGGCCATAAAGACTTCGGGGCGAGCGATAATCCATGGTAGCCCCTTAATCGCGATCCAAGGAAACCACACCACAATCATGAACCAACCAAAGAAGCCGCCTACTTTGCTGGTCCCTCTCCATTGTACCTTGAACAAAAGTACCAAGCATATGAGAGTAGCTACGACTGAAAGCGACTGTCCGAGTGGCTCAAACGCGCCCAGCATACTTATCGGCGGAGTGATGATTCCATCGGCTGCCAGCAGCGCCGCAGCGCAGGCCACCAAAAAACTAATTACCGCAATTCCCGAGATTTTCGCTGTATAACCCCTTAGCAACCCCCATAACGCAAACGTGCCACCTTCTCCACGATGGTCTGCCCGCATGATCATCAAGTCATACTTGACCGTCAAAAAGATGAGCGCCCAGAAGACGAGACTAAGGCTGCCGAGGTGTTCGGAGCTCGTGAGAAAGGCACCGCCAGTGGTCTTCAATTGCTCAACGATCTCAGGCGAATGATGATGTTTGAGCAGGACCGCTTCGCGGGTGATTTCCATGATGCAGTAGAGAACGGAAGTTCCGATATCACCGTAAACAGTGCCCGTAGCTTGACGCACGCGGTGCCAATCGATTGCTTTTTCCGACTGCTTAGACTCGGCTCCCTGTGCCAACGTTGAACTTGCTGGCGACTCAGGTTTTGAACCCATACCGTTTAGACTCACTCAGTTTTTTCTAGGCATTTTGCTGCAACAAGGCGTTTCGCGTTCGTTTGAACACGATTTTCCTTCGCAGCTTCTGCCCTCTCAAGGCTTGATCGGTGGAATCAGCCGCGAATTAATGGTTTTTTCCATGCGGCCGCAGCTTTTAATTGAAAGCTGAAAGAAACGATAATAACCACGTTGGCAGGCCAAGGATATTCCCCATCGCAACCTGCCAGTAGCCTGGGACCGTTTGTCCCGAGCATCTAAAAGCTATCCTATTCCTCAATCATCCAACTCGGCAATCCACCTGGACGGCAGCAGTCACAGCCCCGAACTCTAGGCATCGTCGCTCCGGTTTGCTGATTGGGGTCCTGGAAGTAGAATTTTGGAGCAGGAGATTCCGCTCCGCCAATTTCAGCCATAGTCATCGCATCAAACAATCGCCCATTTGTCATGACCATCGCAATTTCCTGGGAGTCCCGAATGTCTTTCGTCGGATCATGCCCGCGTTCAATGACAACCAAGTCGGCAAGTTTACCCGCTTCCAATGAACCAAGATCCGCGTCCATCCCCAAGTATTTGGCACCGAGAATCGTCCCACATCGCAGCGAGTCCATATTGCTCATTCCACCCTGAACAAAGCTCCAAAGTTCCCAATGCGTATCTATACCGTTCAACTGTCCATGGCCGCCAGTCTGAACCATACCACCTTGTTCAACGACCTGCTTGGCGATTTCGGCGACGCGCATGTGGTTATAGTCTTCCAGCGGAGCTTTCTCACGACGGCGTGAACGCGGATGCAAAATGGCTTTCGGTATAAATGCATTCAACCGTGGATGCGTCCAGAGATCATCGAACTGATACCAGTAGCGTTCTCCAGATATCCCACCGTAGGCCACACACAATGTCGGCGTGTAACCCACTTCCGTATTCCGCCACAGGTCCATCACGTCATCGTAAGCCGATTGGACGCTCAACGTATGCTCGATGCCGGTATGACCATCAACGATCATGGTCATGTTGTGCATGAAAGTCGAACCACCTTCGGGCACGACCATCATTTTCAACTCTCTAGCGGCTGCGATTACTTGCTGCCGTTGATCGCGGCGAGGCTGGTTATAACTTTTTACACTCACCGCTCCAACAGCTTTCATGCGTTGCAAATGAAACTTAGCATCTTCCAAACTATCGATCTCAGCGCGGAAGCTACCCGCCGCACCATAGATAATCGTTCCTGTAGAAAAGATTCTGGGCCCAAGAACTGTACCGGCCTTGACCATTTCACTTGCCGAAAAAATTCCTTGCGTATCGTTCGATGGATCGTGGACTGTCGTTACCCCAAAAGCCAATCTCGCATAATTGACCCAGTTGGCTTCAGGCGAAATCCCCTCACTGTCCATCGCACCATGAGCGTGAGTGTCGATCAAGCCAGGCATTATGACCATACCCGGCACCTTCACTTTTTTCGCACCCTCTGGAATGTCGACATCGTTCTTTGGTCCAACGGCCACGATGCGATTGTTCTTAACCACGATCGTTCCATTCTCAATGATTCCTTGCTTGCCCATGGTTACGATTTTAGCACCGATAAAAGCAACCTCGGTCTCGGGTGTCGCAAAAGGTTGCTCAAAGCCCAGCCCGGTTTTAGTTGGAGCAACTTTTTCGACTTTGGTCTCCGTTTCCTCCTTCAAGAAAGGAAAGGCTTCAGCCAAGTTCTGTGTGTAAAGCGTAGGTCCAACCGTCCAGTGCAATCGCTGGCTATCACCAGAAAAGTGGACAAAGTCACCCGACTCTTGACTCATTTTTGCCGTCGGCATAGACGTGTTGGCTGGACCGATGTCGATCGAGTTACCTGTTGGAACAAGCGGTACCAAGTAGACGTTGAATCGCTCGATGAAAGCAACCCACTTACCATCAGGCGAAACTTTGTAGTCGGTTCCCCATTGGCTATTGCAGTGCTGGCGAACTTCATTGCCATCCATGCCAGTCGAATAAAGTCCGACGTTATCAGCATCCTTCGAGCTATTGCGGTCAACAAAAAAGACTCGTTCGTTGTCATCTGCAAACTGCGGGTTCGATCCTGAAGATCGCAACTTAGTTGGTTCTCCACCGCGAGTTGCAATTCGATACAGCCCGGGCTCTCGCGACCACAGCGGCGACCGAAGATAGCCATCCGAGGACTTGCGATAAACAATCGTTTGGCCGTCGGGAGAAAACGCAGGTTCCACATAGTGACCAGGTTGCGTAGTTACTTTCCAACCCTCGGCTTCTTGAGGATCAGAAGAAGCGACTCGCACTGTTCCCAGTTTTTCATCATCCCAAGTGGTGTAGACGATGTGCCTACCATCTGCTGAATAATTTGGATAGAACTCGAAGTGGTCATTCTGATTCGTCAATCGACGAGGTTCGCCTTCAGGCAAGTCACGAACATACAGGTGCCCCAGAGTTTGAAAGACGACCTGCTTTCCCGTCGGTGAGACTTGAACCCAACGTAACATCTTCACTGCAAAATTTTCAGGCGCTACATCGACTGGAAACCTAACCGGCTTCCGCATTTCTCTTTTGTCGACAATATGAAATGGGATGACTTCATCTTCACCATCTGCAATCGAAATGCGGCGAATCTTGCCTTTTGCCCAAACAACAACACTCTTGCCGTCTGGCATCCAGGCATACGACGGATATACACCATGGATGGCCCATGCTTCCTGCATGTCTCTTTCCAATTCGTCGTACACCAATCGAATGGCACCTGATTCAACATCCAAAACATGCAAACCCGTTTTCGCTCCGACTCGCCGGACGAAGGCGATCGTTTTACCGTCAGGTGATGGAACAGGACGACACGCTCCGCCCGGGCCAGTGATATAGTTTTGCGTTTCGCCCGCTTTCAGGTCCAGCCGTTTGACGACATAGATTTGCTTGTTGGAATCTTTGTCGTATTCAAATGCATCACCGGGTGTTGCGTCCTGAGAGTAGTAAAGATAGCGACCATCGCGCGAGTAGGCTGGCTCATTGACGTCCTTTTGATCGTTGGGACGTTTAGTCAACTGTACGCCCGACATGGCGTTGGCATCGACCGCTGAACGATGGTACATCCACATTTCGCCCGCGCCGAGCGACCTGCGACTGGTAAAATGCTTGCGAGCAACAAGGTAGTTGCTATCCGGCGACCATGTGGGACCATTTAAAAGATGGAATGTCTCGTTCGTCACTTGTTTGGAGTTGCTGCCATCGCGGCGCATCACCCAAATGTTGTCCCCACCACGTTCACTTTTGCCGGTCCGATCGCTGGTAAATGCAATCCACTGACCGTCAGGGCTGTAGCGCGGCTGCATGTCCCAAACGATTCCCGTCGTTAGTTTTTTCGGGCTCTTTCCGTCCTCACCATCGGCTCCGCTAATAGGCATCGTGTAGATGTCACCGAGCAAATCAAAGACGATCTCAGCTCCATCTGGCGATACGTCAAGATTGATCCAAGTGCCTTCTTTGACATCGATCGCTTGTTGATACGTTTCGCCCGGAGGCGATTCGACGTTCCACTTCTTTGCGTCGGTTTCTTTTTTGTCCAGAGTGTCAGCGAACACAGAGAGTGCTGGGATAACGCAAAGTAGACAAAACAAGAGTTTCGTAGACCAATATCGCATGGAGAATTCTTTTTCGAAAACGGTCCAGACGGACGGTGAGAAAACTGATAAGCAAAGCTGCCTATTGTAATCACACCTTCGATTCTTCGAAGAAGTAGCTGTTGATTTAAGGTTTCAGAAAACCTAAAGGTTTGAACCTAACCCGCTGTAGCGGCGAGGGGCTGGGAGTCCCACGCTAACGCAACGGGTTAGGGATAAATCAACGAAAGAAAGAAAAATAAGCTCGGGACAAATGGTCCCAAGCTACGAAAAGGGGCTTACTTCATTCCAGCCAACAGGCCTTTGTTATAGCCGATCGATTCAGCCAGTCCTGGAACAGGGTCTTTGCCGTCTTTTTCATATTCAAAGCCGACTAAGCCTTGGTACTTGATCTTCAAGAGAGCTGCAAGAATTGCTTTCGAATCCAAGATTCCGCGGCCCGCCTCGATGGGCGTGTTCTTGTCACCCATTGCGGAAATGTCTTTCATGTGGACATCATACAGTCGCTCTTGGCAATTAATGAGCGACTCGGCTGGGTCAACACCCGCGCGAGCCGTGTGACCGACGTCGATGCAAAGGCCAATGCGTTTGTCAAACTTTTCTACTGCACGCATCACATCGTAGGGTGACGGAAAGTAGCCTTTGTCTTCAGGACCGTGATTGTGGATTGCCAGCCTGATGTCAAACTCCTTGACCATTTTGTCGAGGATTGGAATCGCATCGTGGCTGGGGGCGCAAACGATTGTCGTAACGCCGATATCGCGAGCGTACTCGAAAGCCGTTCGAATTTCGGCTTCTCCATTTTTCATCGAAACATTGCCTACGCTCAGTGGAGTGATACCAGCGTCCCGAAACATCTGCGCCCGCTGCTTACGCTCTTCGGTCGAGTGCGAAAGATCGATATGGTTCTTGACGTTCTTTATTGAAACGTATTTCAACCCCACACGTTTCACCGCTTTGATCGTGTCCTCGATTGGCAGTTCACGCAAAGTGTAGGTTGCGACACCAACTTTTAGACCTTTCCAAGGATCAGTGTCATCAGCCAGAAAATTCAACGGCGATGCTAATGATGTACGCGAAAGCACAGGCAACAATGCTGCAAGGGCACCATACTTAAGTAACTGGCGACGTGGCAAATGATTCATGAAAAACGTTCCTAATCGATGGTGAGAGGGTCGCTACCGAAGAGCTGATTTTAGCTAGAAATTACTGCAGTTGGGACGACTGCAATGCAAAACAGCCAACAAAATGGGCCAACGGAACGCGGACGTCTCGCCCTCTGGTTTAGCCAAGCTGGAACACATTGACAGGAAAATTAATGACAGGAAGATTGAAATGCAGATTTCTCTGTCAAGAATTTTCCTGCCAAAAATGTTTTGAAAAGAAGCTACGGAATCGCGCGGCCGGTTTTTGGATCGATGCGCAAGTTCAATTGCTCGTCGTCTTCAACGTAAAACGCAAAATTCACCTTGGGGAATCTCGACAAACGACATACCCAACTTATTTGATTTGCGTTCGCCACGATCTTGGGCAGAAGCAATAGAAAGGATAGTTAACAGTACAGTAGTTAGCAGGCAGCATCGAGTAAGCAAAGCTGGGTATCCTTGTATCGATAATGATCAAAAATGTTCATTGCGCCGCAAGACTCTGGGCGCCGAATTATATCTTGGGTTCCACTTGGAAAGCTATTTTATTCGGCGCCAGCTGAACTGTGATATAAGCCCATGAGCGTTTGAGGACAAATGTTCTACAATCCCAATGTTCTACAAGCCGACCTTCATCACGCCATCAAAGGCAGGCTTGGGATTGTTGCTGCCGTCGAACAAAAGGGGGCGTCCTTGAGCTCGCCAGGATACTGCATCGTTGGCGCCCCAGAAGGTTACAACGTCAATCGCGTCTTTGTGTTTCACAAATGCGCGAAACAGACCTGCGTAAGCTTCAGCCAATCGCGTATCTGCGTCAGCTACCAATCCGCCTTGCGTAGTCCCTGCATTTGATCCGATGTCAGCCCCTGTACCGCGTTGACCAGCCGCAGCAGAGTTCACGTCGAGCTCCGTGACGTGAATGGGCAAGCCCAGCGCCTTCATTTCCGCCAGCGATTGATCCATCGCTTCGAATGTTGTTGTTACGTTGCAGTGGGCTTGGGTGCCAATTGCGCCAACAGGAATCTTCTCCGATTGAAGTGTCTTAATCAACTTGATCAACTTCGCCCTTCTTCCACTCACGACTCGGATTGTCAAAATCCGCCATCACTTGAAATCGCTTGTTAGCAACGCGGTCCATCTCTTCCATCTTCGAGCCGCCTTCCATATTGGATTGGCCAAAGCAAAGGAAGATCAGGAATTTTGGATCCGGCTTGATCGAGGTGGTTGACTTGGCATCGGCTTTGTCGTCGGGGCCGAGTTCAATTGGGCCACCAAACCCGCCTCGTCCTTGTCCACGACCGGGCCCAGGTCCAGGCACCGCTCCAGCGCCTGGCCCTAATCCTGATGTTGTTGCTGATGCTGGCCTTGGTGCTGCTGCGGCTGGCGCAGGCTTGACAACGTCGCGTTTAGCAACGGAATCCGATGAACCAAAATCACCGACGGCGCGATGGAACTTGATCTCATCACCAGCAACTTTTCCATTGTAGGTAATACGAAGTTCTCTGCCTTGTGCGTCCAGGAGTTCGACAAAGGACAATGTGTTATCTTTGAATTCGACCTCTTTGAGTTCGATTTCACGCTTCTGACCCTCTAATTCTGCAGTCGCATTGGCGATTACTTTTGTTCCATCTTGTTTGAACGTGAACGCATACTTCTGCAGCCCGCGCTGTGTGTCAAAATCAGCTTTCCAAGTTCCCGTAAGATCGTCACCCACTTTGTCGCTGAACAACAACGGCGCAAATTGATAAAGGCATCGTCTCCAGGATTGCCACTCATGGGCCGTGTCTTGAGATACATAAAAATGTGCATTGACGCCGGCTGTCTTCAAGCCCTCGGTGGCTGCTTTGGGATCTCCACCAAAACCACCACGATTGCCGCCAATCTCTTTACTGCCGTAGCCCACAAAGACCAATTTGACCTTCTGCTTAAACTCGTCCATGTTTGTAAGGCCGTCGGCGCTGATGCTGCCGCCACTGAACAATCCGATCGCCGAGAACTTGTCGAGGTTTGCCGGTGCAATCGTTCGGGTCTGCATGCCGCCCATCGATAGGCCTGCCATGGCTCGATTCGGCTGATCGGCAAGTGTTCGAAAGTTCGCATCGACATAGGGAACCAAATCGTCGAGCAACACACCTTTGAACTTGTCAAAATTAAAAGCTGGCCGACCACCGCCAGCTCCGCCTCGCGGCCCACCCAGTGGTACATCGTTGGTCATGCCGTAGGTCATCACGATAATGAACGGCTTGGCTTTACCATCGGCAATCAAGTTATCCATGATCAAGTTGGCGTGACCTTGAGCACCCCAGCCGTTTTCATCTTCGCCCCAACCGTGTTGAAGGTACAAAACTGGATAACGGGCTTCGGTGTCTTTCTCATAACCCGGTGGCGTGTAAACAAAGGCTTTGTGGTGCGAGTCCGTCGTCTTGGAAAAGAAGAGGACCTGTCGAAGCTGACCATGCGGGACGTTTTTCAGCGCATAAAAATCCTGGTCGGCTGCGGGCACTTCAATACCACTGCCCCAACGCATCGCGCCGAAGAAATACAAACTGTTCGGATCAGGAACGTCGGCTCCGTCAATTTTCAAACTGTAGTAATGGAAGCCTTCATCGAGCGGAGCGGTGACGCCGGTCCAGACGCCATCGTCGCCTTTTGTCAAAGCGACTTTGCCCAAGCTGACGGAAACGCTCTGAGCCTCAGGAGCTACCACGCGAAAGCGGGCGCGGCGTTCCGAATTGACTTGAGGATACTCTTTTCCTTTTTGATTGATCGTCGACGGCTTCCAGTCGTCTACTGGTGCAGCTTCCTGAGCCCTTCCGACCGAGAACATCATCATTGCGACATATGTCGCCAGTAACAATCGAGAGGTCATGGCAAATCCTTTGGGGTGAAATGGGACTAGTGCTTTGTCCAGATTTAATTTTTAGGGTCGTAGATGTGAGCCGTCGGCGCTAGCCGCGGGTGAACGAAGTACTTGACTCGACGTGACTTATTAGCAATCTAAAGACCAACGATTTACCGTCGACATTTTAACGTTCGACGAGCTTCTAATCTTGCACGAGAACCACTTCGTTCACCCGCGGCTAGCGCCTTTTGATGTTGCACTGTTTTTAATGCTGTCAAAAAACTGCTATTGCAATGAAAGGGGGAATTCTCTCATGAATCGTGTTGTACGCAAACCATCACGAGAAGGAACTCCCCCCATGGTTATTGTGCAGGAAACGGCTGACACGCTCAAGAGGTTTTTGAATCTAAGCGACCTAAGTTACACTGCTAACTTGAT
>JANODD010000101.1:0-13683 GCA_031412515.1 Planctomycetia bacterium
TGCGAGCGGAGCTCGCAACCAAACGCGTGGCCGCGGGTGTTCCTCGTCGTTTTCGCTTATTGCAAATAAGTCATCGCTCCACCTAGCAAGCTTGGTCTCATATTCAATTTCCGCTAATCAATCCTCAGCACTCCCCCCTGAAGGTCAAGGCGGGCCAGTGTTATAATCTCCGGGTAGCCGGTCAGTCGCGTCCAAAGCGTTTCCGTTCACACGACTTTTACAACAGTTAAACCCATGATCAAAGCGGCCATTGTAGGTTGTTCAGGTTATACCGCAATCGAAGCGATCAAGCTCCTCCTGCGGCATCCTGAAGCACAGATTACAGCAGCGACCAGTCGCCAAGCGGATGGCAACATGATCGACGCCATGCATCCGCAGTTGACCGATCGGCTCAACTTGGTCGTTGAAGATCTATCGCCGGAACAGATCGCGAGTCGCTGCGACATAGCCTTCTGCTGCTTGCCGCATGGTGCTTCGGCGCCGATCGTCTCGAGACTCTTGGCCAACAACTGTCGCGTCATCGACTTGAGCGCGGACTATCGCCTGAGCACTCCAGAGCTCTATAAGAAATGGTATGGCGATGAACATACTGATCCGGGAAGACTCGGAATTACTCCCTATGGTTTGCCTGAACTCTTCGCCGACCAGATCCGCGATGCGAATCTGATCGCTAATCCCGGATGCTATCCGACGAGCGCGATCCTGCCGTTAGCACCCTTGATTCAGCACGGCTTGATCGAAGCGTCCGGCATCGTCGTCGATTCGAAAAGTGGAGCCAGCGGAGCCGGTCGGACTCCCAAAGTCGGAACACTCTACTGCGAAATCAACGAGGGCTTTTCAGCCTACGCAGTTGGAACACACCGACATCAGCCAGAGATTATCGATATCGTAGGTCGTTTCGCTGGTACCGAACCGGGCTTAGTTTTCACACCGCACTTGGTTCCCATGGACCGTGGAATCCTGTCGACGATTTATACTCGTCCTCGCGGCGGCGCAACGGCCAACCAGATTCGAGAGTGTTTGAGCCAGTTTTATGAAGAACACCCGTTCGTGCGCGTTGTCAGTCATTTGCCCGTGACCAAGTATGTTGCCAACACGAATTATTGCGACATAACCGTTCGCGAAAATGATGGTTGGATTATTCTAATCTCGGCACTCGATAACTTGATCAAAGGCGCGTCCGGCGCAGCGGTGCAGTGTATGAACGTGATGTTCAATATGGATCAAACTTTAGGATTAGGAGCATAGTTAAACGTGACACATTTTTTGCCGAAGGAATTTCGTTTTGCAGGTGTCACATGCGGAATAAAAACTCGCGCTGGTGCCAAAGACTTGACCGTGATCGTATCGGAGCGACCCGCCGTCGCGGCTGGCGTTTACACTCAGAACCAAGTCGTGGCCGCACCCGTTGTCCTCTGCCGAAGCCGCACGCCCCTGACGACGGCTCGCGCGATTGTCGTTAACAGCGGCAACGCCAACGCGTGCACCGGAATCAAAGGCGACGCTGACGCACGTCAGATGTGCGAACTGGTGGCCGTTGCGTGCAGCAAGAAATTGAGTTCACCGATCTCAGGTGAGCACGCACTAGTGATGAGCACTGGCATTATTGGTCGCTTCTTGCCGATGGAAAAAGTGGAAGCTGGTATTCATTTAGCGGCCGAAGCATTGGCTGTTGGCGAAGCGGCATTTTTGGACGCCTCCGATGGCATTTTGACAACCGATGCCGGTCGCAAGATTACTAGCCGATCATGCAAAGTCGCGGGCCGTGAGATTCATATCGCCGGGATGGCCAAAGGCGCGGGCATGATCGGCCCCAACATGGCGACGATGTTATGCTGCATTCTTACCGATGCGCCGCTGACCGCTGACCAGGCCCAACGTATGCTCAACGCAGCCGCTAACAAATCGTTTAACAACATCAGCGTTGAAGGGCATACGAGCACCAACGACACGATGTTGCTGATGGCCAACGGAGCGGCTGGTGGGGCTGCACTAATTGGCGCAGAAGAGGCCGCTTTTGCAGAGCACTTGGAAGCGATGTGTATTGAATTGGCCAAGCAGATTCCAGCAGACGGTGAAGGCGCGACGCACTTGATCGAAATCAGCGTCACCGGCGCGAAGACAGAAGCCGACGCGCGGAAGATCTCGAAAGAAGTCGCCAATAGCAACTTGGTCAAATCGGCTGTGTTCGGTGGTGATCCCAACTGGGGTCGCATCGTCTCAGCGGCTGGCTATGCAGGTGTACCGATAGAAACCGATCGACTTGATTTGCAGATTAATGGCATTCCTCTTTTCAAATCGGGCGAACCGATTGCTTTCGATGCCAAGACTGCTAGTCGCTCGATCAAAGAGAATCACACGACGCTGATTGAATTGAATGTGGGCAGTGGTAGCGGTGCCTGCAAGCACTGGACCAGCGACTTGACGCTCGACTACGTGCGATTCAACTCTGAGTACACCACATGAGCGAGTCGAATCAGACCGTGGACAGCGCCGTGATTGGTATCGGAACCGATATCATCGAGTGTGTGCGTATTGCCAAGATGATTGAAAAGCACGGCGAGGTGTTTTTGAATCGAGTCTACACTCGTAACGAAATCGCCTACTGCTCGTGCCGCAAATCAGCCAATCAGCATTACGCCGGTCGCTGGGCTGCCAAGGAAGCCGTATTAAAAGCCCTCGGAACCGGTTGGACACGCGGCATTCAATGGACGGATGTCGAAGTTGTCAACGAGATCGGTGGCCGGCCTTACATCGAACTGGACGGCCAAGCCAAAGTGATCAGTCAACGGCAGGGTATCCAAAAGATCCTGATTAGTATTTCGCATTGTCGAAGTTACGCGATTGCATATGCGACCGCAGTCGGCACCCTGCAAACGCGTCAGAAAGAAAGCTGAATTTATGAAACGTAAAATGGTTTTGTTGACTTGGGGACACTCGAACCCTCGGACTGCGAAGACAGCGGCCGGTTTGCTCCGCTATTGCCCCGATGAATGTGTCGCCGTATTCGATCCAGATAATGCAGGTCGGTTGGCTAAAGACTTTCTAGATACCGGTGGCGACACAAAGATGATCGCCAAACTGGCGGACGCTCCCGGAGCCGACACGTTGGTAATGGGAATTGCACCGCCGGGCGGTCGCATTCCAACTGAATGGCGTGCCGTCTTATTGGAAGCCATTGACCGTGGCATGAATTTGCTCAGCGGGCTGCATGATTTCTTGTCGGATGATCCCGAACTGGCAAAGGCCGCGGCGGCCAAGAATGTTAAAATCACCGACGTTCGCAAGAACAATTTTCGACAGATTGCCCGTCGCCAGGGAATCAATCCCAATTGCTGCCGAATTCACACTGTGGGTCATGATTGCAGTGTCGGCAAGATGGTTGTCAGTCTTGAACTTTCGCGAGGCTTGAGTGCTCGAGGACGCGATGCACAATTTGTTGCCACGGGTCAAACCGGAATTATGGTCGCAGGTGCTGGGTTACCGCTGGATTGTATCGTTGCCGACTTTGTCAGCGGCGGAGCCGAGCAACTAGTCTTAGAAAACCAGCATCATGAGATCATTGCCGTCGAGGGCCAAGGGAGCTTGGTGCATCCTTCTTACTCAGGCGTAACGCTTAGTTTGTTGCATGGCTGCATGCCTCATGCCCTTGTATTTGTCTTCGAAGCGGGTCGTGACTGTGTCGGCGGGTTGGAGCAAGTAAAGCTTCCGTCATTGGCCGAGCAGCGCAAGTTGTTCGAAACCATGGGAAGTCTTTACCAGCCATGTTCGACGATTGGTTTTGCGATGAACGGTCGTAAGTTGTCACCTGAGGACGCACATCGCTTGGCCCAGCAGATTGAAAACGAGATGCAGTTGCCAGTCGTCGACGTCATCCGCGACGGCGCCGATCGATTGGTCGACGCAGTAGAGCATTTTTACAAAAACGGAAACTGGCGCTGAGTTAACCTGAGCGGATGGCGGACACCATGAAGCGGTCTTGGTGAGCATTGCTTCCCCTCGCCCTGTACTCAGGGCACTATTATGAACAGTGCTAAGTGAAACATAGCAAAGCTCTGCGGGGACGCAACTTTGTGAGGGATAACTTAGTCGCCGGTGAGTCAATGACCTGCCGAGCACGTAGAGCCCGTGGCGAGGTTGGCAACAACCTGGTCATTGGCCTTTTTCTACAGTGGATCCCACATCTCTCCATTGCGTACCATGTCGTGGATCATCAGTTCGTAATGTCTCCGGGGGCATTTAAGCCCTGCATAGCTGTGCCAGAATCCGTTGCAACCGGCTTCCAGCAGTGCCAACTGTAATTGCTAAAGGTGACGGCACGTTAGATACTAGGGGCCACAGGTCACCCATCCACCACAAGATCCGAACGTGCGTGAGCCTGACAAGCAAGAATCCAACCGTCCTTCTTCTCTGTCTCACTGAGCGCCTCTTCTGAATCCATCACCACAGATCCAGATACCAATCGCAGCTTGCACTGTCCACATATCCCTGATCGACACTCAAACGGCAATTCGATCGAAGCCGCCTCGGCCGCTTCCAAAACCGTCGTCTCTGCATCAATCTCAGCGTCGACCCCTGACTGTTTGAAAACGATCTTCGACGAACCTGAAAATGGCTCAAGCTGAGGCTCCTCTGTGCTCGCCTCAATCCCTCTCGGCGAGACAAATTCCTCTGTCTTGATTTGCTCTTTGGGCACGCCGCATTTCACGAGCAACTCGCCAGTCGCTTCCATCATTGCGTTCGGACCACAGACGTGAATCGGCAAACGTTTCAAATCTCCAGCGAGATTCTGAAGAAGGACTTCCGAGACGCGACCGCGATGACCCGGCCAAGAACTCTCCGGATCAGGTTGAGTCAGTGTGATGCACAGATGAAACCTGGAAAAACGATTGCTGATTTCTTTAAGCTCTTCACGAAAGATAATGTCACCTTCTTTCCTTGCAACCACGACAAAGTAGATGTCTCCCTCCCAAGCTGAATCCACCAAATAGCGAGCCACTGACATGAGCGGCGTGATGCCCACACCGCCTGCGATCATAAGGATCGCTGGCGATTCAGATCCAGTGAACACAAACTTGCCAGTCGGCGCGGTGACCTTGATCGAATCGCCAACCTTCAACGTGTCATGTAGAAATCGCGATGCCAGTCCGTTCGGCTCGCGTTTAATCGTCAGTTCGCAGGCTCCTTTCAGGGTCGGTGAAGACGCGATGGTATACGATCGATTGACACGCTTTCCATCAATCTTTAATTGCAGGCTCATGTATTGACCTGGTAGATGCTCAAAAGGCAACGGCCCACCATCTTTCGCCTGAAATCGAAATGTCTTTACATCGGGCGTCACCTGCATGATCGACGCCACAGACAACTCACCCTTCCAGATTTGCGATCGACGCGTTGGCGTTGCACTTTGGTTAGGCTTTCGTTTTGTCCCATCGGTCGTTTTCCGCATATCGAACAAACGCTTACCGAGTCGAGCGCCCAACAAGCCGGTCAATACTCCAGCAAAAGCAAGCGGCTGCCGAACGTCCGACTTCACAAGCAGGTAATAGTGGACGACACCCAGCGCCGCGACGACGTAAGCCTGTCGATGCAAGAGTTTCCAGCGTTTTGGTCCAAGTTTCTGGATCATGCCGTTGGTCGAAGTGACCGCTAGTGGAACCATAAGGAACACGGCTAACGTTCCGACTTGAAGGAATCGCCTCAACCAAATCTCACTAACCGTGCTTGCAACGCTCAGTTCTCGATCGAGCCCGACATAAATGGCAACATGAACTACCGCATAGAAGAAACCATACAATCCAAGCCCGCGTCGAAACGCGATCCATCCGCCCCAACCGGTGGCCCATCGTAGCGGAGAAATCGCCAGCGATAAAAACAAAAACACTAGCGATAGAATTCCTGTCACGTGGAGCGCATAGTTGACCGAATTTGCACCCAACTGCCCATGATAAGCGTCCCAACCGAGGACAAGTAACGGAACGAACCCGTTGACGATTACCAGCCATCGATTGAACTGCAATGAACTAATTTTCACAGGACTAGTTTTCACAGGACTCATTATCAGTGGGCTCATCTTCAACTCGTAGGGGCAGCGCTGTGAAGCATTTTTCTTAGTAGGGTAGAGCTGGTTTCGTGAGAAACCGGATGCAGTAGAAGGGTCACCAGTGGGCCCGGTTTCTCACGAAACCAGCTACATTTGCTCGCTAAACTGCTTCACAGCGTTGTCGTATGTGTCTATCAGTGAAATCGTTTAACCGGTAAGCCAGCGGCGACGCGGACCTGCCACTTAAGCTGACTTCATCGAACTGTCTATTGATCAATAGAAGCGTCTCAAGTCCATACCTGTGTACAGTCCTGCAACTTGCTGCTCATAACCGTTGAACATCAGCGTTTTGCGGCGTTTGGCTTCACCGATCCGTTGTTCAGTTGCTTGGCTCCAACGCGGATGATCGACGGTCGGATTTACGTTGGCATAAAATCCGTATTCGTTTGGTGCAAACTGCCCCCAGCTTGTCTTGGGTTCTTCTGAGGTGAGGGTGATCTTCACGATCGACTTGATTCCTTTAAAACCATATTTCCAAGGAACAACTAGACGCACCGGAGCACCGTCTTGCGGAGGTAAAGCTTTGCCATAAAGCCCCGTCGCCAACAGCGTCAAGGGATGCATGGCTTCATCCATTCTCAAGCCTTCGATGTAGGGCCAATCCAGAACATCCGTTTTTTGGCCGGGCATTCGGGTTGGATCCAGCAGCGTTTCAAAGGCAACGTATCTGGCGTTCGCCTTTGGTACAACTGCCTCCAATAAATGGGCGAGCGGCACGCCGGCCCATGGAATCACCATCGACCAAGCTTCCACACAACGCATACGATAGATTCGTTCTTGAGGTGCGCTCAGCGAGTGCAAGTCGTCGATGGTGAAACTTCGAGGCTTGTCGACCAAACCGTCGATCACAATTTGCCAACCGTCGGTCTTGAATCCTGCTGCGACGGATGCGACTGCCTCTTTGCTGGTCGTGAATTCGTAGAAGTTGTTGTAATTAACAATACTGATTTCAGCGGTCGATGGTTCGTCCACGCCCCAACCGCGAGCCAACAACTCTTCTCGTGACTCTGACGGAGCAGCGATGGCTTCGATGGGCGCGGTCGGTACACCCTTTTTCGCTACAGGATTGAACCAACGGTACAGTCCAGCAGTAGCCACAACACTGCCCACTGCAGCACTCGCACGCATCCACTGGCGTCGGTTGAAATACAGTTCCGGCGGAGTCACTTGGTCTCGATTGACATTCGTACCAGTCACGGGCTCACCTTGAAAGGCCGTCGTTGTGTGGGATTCAGTTCCATATGAACCGCCGGGTTTTAAACGCCACTTGAAAGGCTACTCAAAAGTTGCAGGGAGTAAGGTCAGCTTCCCACGACTTTTCTTTTGAATTACTGAGAAGTCTCTTCGATCTAGTGTGAATATCGTCTTCCGCTTGTCGCGTTCAGCGACCCAAAGCAGAGTCATATCCGCTAAAGCGATACGGAATCTGCAGCGCGAACCGCTTCCAGTAACGCTTCGTACTCGTAGGCACAACACGGACACTGGCTGAGGTGGACTTGAACTTCCTTTAGCATTTCACTAAGTTCTCCGCCATGAATCTCTACTTCTGCAAACTGCGCACTGAGTTCGAAGCAGCCATCGCAGTCCAATGCATCGGGTACCGCCGAGAATATCGATGTGAACAGTTTTTGAACCTGTGTAATTGCAACCACGCTTCACCTAAGCCATCAACTCGAAGATCTCTTCAGCCGTAAATCCATCCGCTTCCAACGCTTGCCGCAGTTTCAGCCTTGCATCGTGAACGAGCTTGTAAACAGCGTTACGGTTACTTGCCATCCGCGCTGCGATCTCTTCCACTGGCAACCCTTCCAGCGATCCGCGAATCGCCGCGCGTTGCTTGTCACTCAATCTTTCATCAATCATTCGTTGCAACAACGTCAGCAGGCTTTGCAGACCTTCACGATCTTGAGTTGGCTGTTTGGACGTATCAACAACATCGATTCGCAAACTACCGTCACTCGAAGGAAAATCGATCGAGACGTCGCGGTAATAACGTTTTCGCAGTTCGCTGATGCCCACACGAATCGCAATCGCCATCGCCCACGTTTCAAAACGACTTCGGTGCTGGAATGAATCCAGCGAGCCAAGGATCTTGAGCAACGCGACTTGAGCGATATCTTCTACTTCAACCTTGCCGCCGTATCGATGTCGCAACGATCGAGTTAGCCCACGGACTAAATAAGTACGAAGCTCCTCAATCGCTTGCCCGCGATCATTTTCGCCCAATTGCAATCGCTGCAACCAAGGATCTTGACTTACCTGTTTGAGGTCGTTCACGTTCGAATCTTGGATCCTGAAAAGTGGCTTTCTAGATCTTGGACGCGGTGGGAATCACCATCTTACTGCTTCGCGAACAATATTCAGAAAAACTGTCGCCCGATGTAAGATCTCTGCGTTTTGACTGTCTAAGTAGCAATGGTTTGGTAAATTTGACAACCGGAAAACACTGTTTTGCGGCACCCAGAAGGAGTATGACACAAATGCTGATACTTAAGTCGCTTTGCTGCATCTTAGTTGGTTTAAGCAGCAGTTGGATGGCAACCCATTTAGCCGCCAGCGAGCCGAGTTTGGCACACGCTCCACTTTCAGCGGACTTGAAAGCTGTTCCACAAAACTTGTTGGCACTAAGTCACACGCCCGAAGTCCAGCGGGAATTAAAACTAGATTCGAAAGAGCTTGAAGAGTGGGAATCGGCTCTACGCGACATCGACAAGATATGGTGGCCAGCGCGGATTCTGCCGTTGGACCAACAGCGAAAAATCATCGCTGAGCTCGAAACGAAATTAGTGGCTGGTCTGGAACGTATTCATGGTAATAGTTCTGTGCGTCGGCTGCGCCAAATCGAGCTTCAGTCTCAGAGCGCTCGCGTACTGCTTCGCCCAGAAGTTGCCAAATTCTTGCGACTCGACGCAAATCAGAACAAGCGGCTGGCTGAGTTGTTCGCTGATACGGATAGGCTTGGCAAAGACATTGCTTCCAACGACGAAAAGAAGACGCTGCAGCTTGCAACCGCTAAGCAGGAAGAACCTAAAAAGGCGATTGCCTTACTTAAGCCCGACCAAGCCGAACGTTTGCGTCAGTCGCTCGGCGAGCCGCTGGATACTACCAAGGTCGAACGCATTTATCCTTTCGCTCCCGAGCTAGTCGAATCTCAGTACTGGACAGGAACACCTGTTAATCTTGCTTCGATGCGAGGTAAAGTTGTCGTGGTGCATTTTTATGCATTCCAGTGTCACAACTGTGTCGCCAATTTTAATCATTACAAGCGATGGGATGAGACACTAAAGCAGAAAGGTGTCGAAGTCGTTGGCATTCAAACTCCCGAGACACCATCGGAGCGCGACCCAGAAAAGGTAATTGGCGCCGCCAAGAAAGAGGGCTTCAAATTTCCTGTTTTAATTGATGTGGAAAGCAAGAACTGGAGCGCGTGGGGGAACACGATGTGGCCGACCGTTTACATCATCGATAAGAAAGGCTACATCCGATTTTGGTGGCAAGGCGAATTGAACTGGCAAGGCGCCACAACTGACAAGAAAATCGAAGCCATCATCGACCAACTCCTCAAAGAAGATGCCTAAGTGGCGTATGCTTCCAGCTTGCGATAACTGCAATATGCTTCCAGCTGGTGTGGCGAAAAGTCTGTAGATGAATACCGTAGCGGAAGCCGTCAAGGCTTTCGGAGGTTGGATTTACGAGTGCAAAGTCACATGAACGAAATGCTTGACGCATTCCGCTACAGACTTTTCGCCATACCAGCTTCCAGCTTGCGATAACTGCAGTATGCTTCCAGCTTGCAATTTCTCAAATAACCCTGCTGACTCAATCAGCAATTCTCTGCAGCTTGAGCTCATGGAACCAAAGATCGTCGTTGGGCACGTCGAGCTCAAGGCGTTGAAACTTGCCGCGGGCGTCCGCAATGAAATGAGCCGTTCCCCCTTCGAACCACGCGAATTCATTGCGCCAACGAATCTCAAAGGTGTCGTAGTGCAAGTGTTTTAGCTCAGCCACCAGCGCCGGATAGGGAAGTAAACGCAAAACAAGTTGCTCTCCTTCAAGCGATACGGATGCGTCACCGTACATGGGGCAGCGGAATTTTGCAGCATAGTCACTAAGCGGATGACTAGGCTTCGTTCCAGCGACCGCGGGCGTAGTCAGCTTGTTGATTTTTCCCGCAAAGTCTTCGCGTGACTTGCGGAACTGAGCGAGATTCTCGGCACTCCAATCCTTTTTGTCGCCATCGAGAAGCACGTCCAAGGCTCGATAAGCAAGCAGATTGCTAATTGATGTCATACTGTTAGTGAGAACGACGACTCCCAGTTTTTTCTCTGGTACCATGAGCACCTGCGAATACATCCCATCGTAACCTCCCCCATGGCCGACTACTTTCATGCCTTGATAGTCCGACAGCGCCCATCCCAACCCGTAAGCTCGAAAATGAGTCGATGGAAAGCGCTGCGAAGGAGTGCTGCTGAGTTTGATGGGCGTGTGAGCTTGCCACATTTCATGGGCGGTTGCGGCGCTAAACACTCGCTTCTTTCCATCCAGGTCGCCTTGTCGCAATTGCAATCGCAGCCATTTAGACATGTCCTCGGCACTCGAAATCACTCCGCCCGCCGCAGCCATAGCGTCCCAGTTCATCCACGGAATCGGTTGCGATCGATCGAGATGAGTTTTGTGTGGCGTTGCAAAGTTTTCCAACGCGATGAGGTCGCGGATGCTGGTCGTTGATCGATTCATTTCAAGTGGACGCAGAATGCGATCTCGTACAAAGTCCGCCCAGCTTTGACCACTGACTGCACTGATCACTTCACCTGCCGCGAGAAACATTAAGTTCGAATAACCGTAGGCAGAGCGAAAGGAACTGGCCGGCTCCAACTCCCCGGCCCGCTGAAGAACTTGTTTGGGCGTGTAGTCTGTCCCCCACCACAGCAGATCTCCGCTAAAGGTTCCCAAGCCGCTGCGGTGACATAACAAATCGTTGACCCGAATTTCTCGAGTGGCAAATTCATCTCGTAAACGGAACCAAGGCAGATGTTGTGTTACGCGATCATCCCATTTCAATTTGCCTTCATCAACCAAAATCGCCAGCGCGGCGGATGTAAAAGCTTTTGAGTTCGAAGCAATGGCAAATAGTGTATTTTGGTCAACGGTCTCTACGGCGCCCGACCTGCGATTACCAAAACCTTTGCTCAGCAGCACTTGATCGTCTTTAACAATCGCAATGGCTAAACCCGGGACTTGCCATTGTTGACGGGCCGTTTCAACATACGATTCAAACTGCGCAATTGTCTCTCGGGTTGCGGCCGCCTTATCGGGTGCAGCGACTTGTTCCTGGCCGAGCGATGCGAGAGCCGTTGAAAAGCAAAGGAGAAGCGCGAGCAGACGTTGGTGCAAGGTCATATAGGTTCAATCAAAAGTTGCGAATCATTTAGGGAACACGCCGTAACATCAGCAAGCGCACTTCGGGACCGTGCTTGCCGGGTATCTTGGTGGCTTGAAGAGTGAGTTCACCTGGGCCTTTGTCTAAGTGGATCACACCTAATTCCATCGACTTGAAATCTTTGACCAAGGACTCGGTGTTGCGGGGGACTCGATCATGCTCATTACCTCGCGCCGGTGGGTTGTGAGCCTCAGTGATGGTTGTGCTCAGTTCGGACTTGCCGAAACGTAACGCTAGTTCAACTCCGATATCATCAGGTTCACATGTGTAGTGCATTTCTACGGCAAAACGCCCGCCTTCGATGACTTCGATCGGCCAAGTGATGTTGTCTTCGGTGCTGGTCCAGTTTGTGAAATAGGAACAATTCGGAGCTTTTGCCGAGCGTTTGATTGCGCCGTGCGGATCGCCATCGCGAGCGGGTAGTTGCGAGTAAATACAATCGGGATGCCCAACCGTAAATGGACGCTGATCGTCGTTCAAACCGGTCAGCAGCTCCTTCTTCCAACTTGCAACGTCCGCTTTCAACTCATTTGCCAAATCCAAAAACTTGTCGTTCACAGGCTTGGTTTGAGCTGCGTCGGTCAGCATGTCATACAGTTTCCCTTGATCGTCCAGTCGAAAGTGCTGCGTACGTACGCTGACTTTGCCGGCCCAGTGCGAAAAGAGCTTGCGATCCGGCAGGGAACTAATTTCGCCGCTGAGCAGTGGGACAAGACTGACGCCATCAAGCGGCTTGGTGCCCGTGAGTGGAACTTGTGCCAGATCGGCTAAAGTAGGCAGCAAGTCAATCGCACCGCTGATCTGCGCGATGAGCTTTCCGGACGTGATCTTCGTCGGCCAGCGTATCAACAGAGGCGATCGCACTCCGCCTTCATCGGTCGATCCCTTCTTCCCTTTCATGCCACCATTCCACCGATCGCTGTTCGGTCCATTGTCGCAGAAGAACACCACAATCGTATCTTGTGCCAGCTGCAACTCGTCCAACTTTTTCATTAAACGCCCGACGTTGTAATCGACGCTCTCGACCATCGCGAGCGCGGCCCGCGTAAAGTTCACGTCTTCTTTATCCTTAACGGTGGCCGTCAAATCAAGTTTCTTATCCTTGAATCTCGCCCAGTGTACGTCAGGAACTTGCATCGGCGCGTGTGGCGTTGGGAATGGCATGTATAAAAAGAAGGGGCGCTCTTTGTTCTGTTCAACGAAGCGAATCGCGTGATCGGTGAAATCGTCATTTAAAAAGCCTTTGCCAGTCACCAGTTTTCCGTTGTGCTCGAGCGGTGGCGAAAAATAATCTCCCCAGTGCCCAGAACAGAATCCATAGTACTCCCCAAAGCCACGTGCGTTGGGATGATAAGGGTACTGAGTGCCGTTATGCCATTTGCCGAAGGCCGCTGTTTGATAGCCCGCTGACTTGAAGATTTCGGCAATTGTACGTTCACCTAGATTCAATCGCTCTCCGCCGCGCGACGTATCGTGCACTCCGCCACGCGGATGATAGCGACCGGTCAGAAACTCCGCTCGAGTAGGCGAACAGACAGGGCAAACAAAGAAGCGATCAAACCTTGCACCTTGACGACCAATGGAATCAATACTGGGCGTCGACAGATTTACATTTCCGTTGATACTTAGATCGCCCCAACCTTGATCGTCAGTCAAAATAACGACGATGTTCGGACGCTCTGCAGCAGCACTTGGTTTCTCGAAACTGGACGCAGCAAGCATTGCTGTGATAAACAGGAACTGAAAAGCACGGGTGGAACGCATCGGATTCACTTGTAGCCAGAGGGAGAACTAAAGTTCTTGGTATCGCAATTCTAGTTGCTCTCGATAGCAATTTGTATCGAACCCGCTGTCACGGGTACGAATTTGCTCTGCAGGCAGTTTTTTACACGCCCAACCAAACAATGATACGGAAACGGGAGAGGGAGGCTCCTGCCGAGCTAGTGCTTCACCCATCTTTAATTTTGGAGTCGTAGATGTGAGCCGTTGGCGCTAGCCGCGGGTGAACGAAGTACTTGACTCGACGTAACTTACTAACAATCTAAGACCAACGATTTGCGGTCGACAAATTAACGTTGGACAAACTTTTCATCTTGCAGGACAACCACTTCGTTCACCGCGGCTTGCGCCGTCGGCTCAC
>JANODD010000102.1:0-40333 GCA_031412515.1 Planctomycetia bacterium
CATGGCTTGCATCGAACATCCCAAGTACAGTCACGTCTCGAAAGCAAGAGGCCTTCCGAGAAGCTCGTAGCAAAAAACACCTAACACTTTGCTCCGTAACAAGTTAAACTTTTAGCCATCCCAGCTGGAAGCATACGCCACGATCGCAAGCTGGAAGCATAGGCCACTAAGTTGCCCGGGCGGTGGCAATCAGGGCTCCGGCACCTTGCTGGTTGAGACGCGCGGCAAGCCGGTGGCCGATATGCGCTGCTTCGAAAATCGCGCCGACTTCTGTGCCGTTGATTTGCTGACTACCATCGACAGAAAGCACACGGGCTCGCAGCGTCAGCTCCTGCTCGATCACCGTTCCGTGCGCAGCAACGGGAGCCAAACAGCCCCCAAGCAAGCTAGCAAGTAAGCTGCGCTCGGCAACCACGGCAGCCATACTTGGTGGATCGTTCAGCGTACTCAACGCGCCCCGCGCTTCATGATCCGACTCGCGACATTCTAAACCTAACGCTCCTTGGCCAATTGCTGGCAGCATACGGTCTTGCGGCAACCGCTGGGAAATGTGCTCCGCCAAACCCAATCGCGTTAAACCAGCAACCGCCAATACGATCGCGTCGAACTCACCTTCGTGTAGCTTTCTTAATCGGGAATCTACGTTGCCTCGAATGTCGAGCACCTCGACATCGCCCCGCCAGGCTCGCAGTTGAGCTTGGCGACGCGAGCTGCCGGTTCCGACTCGTGAGCCCGCGGGCAAGTCTTCGAAAGCGGCTCGTGAACGACTTACCAAACAATCCTCCGTCGTCTCACGCTCGGGCACCGCTGCCAAGACAAGGGTCGGCACAGCGATCGTCGGCAGGTCCTTGAGGCTGTGCACCGCAACATCGACGCGATCGGCGAGCAACTCGCGCTGAATTTCTTTCGTGAACAATCCCTGACCGCCGACTTCGCTGA
Source organism: Planctomycetia bacterium (assembly GCA_031412515.1). Classification (GTDB taxonomy): domain Bacteria; phylum Planctomycetota; class Planctomycetia; order Pirellulales; family Pirellulaceae; genus Aureliella. The sequence continues at coordinate 940 of JANODD010000102.1, forward strand.
GCGGCCGCGTCGATACATCGCCGCTGGTCGTGATAATCACTAGCTCGGCTTCGTATCCGGCGTTGATCAACTGCGACTTAACCCAGTTCGCTTGCCACAGCGCTAACTTGCTACCACGCGTCCCAATACGAATCACTGAATGCCTCCAAAAGCGTCGCTTTCATTATCACAAGCCAGAGCATAACCTTCACTTGCCACTCATTCCAGCCGAGCACACTTTTCACGTAGCTGGATTGGTGAGAATCCGGATCGTAGTGGGTGGGCTTCCGTCGCGTAGATCGGAGAAATGTAGGCTGCAGAAATGTAGGCAGAAACGCAAGCTGGAAGCATACGCCACTAAACACCGCTACAATACGATTTGTCCTCTTTGATGCTCCTCCCCTCAAATCTAGAGCAAAAAATCTTGACTCAACATCCTCCCGCCGCTGACTATCCGATTGGCTATTGCACCAACGTTCACGCTGGTACTTCTCTTGAACATGTTCGCGAGAATCTTTTGCAGTACGCAGGCAAAGTCCGCAATCAGCTTGCCCCCGAAGGTCGCTTACCGGTCGGTCTTTGGCTGGCCGAACAAGCCGCTAATGAACTGATTGAAAAGCAGGCGGTGATCGAGTTTCGTGATTGGCTAGATTCAAACCACTTTTTGCCTTACACGATGAACGGCTTTCCCCAGGGTGATTTTCACCAGCCGGTTGTAAAGCACGCTGTGTATGAACCCACTTGGAGCTGCCATTCACGGGCTCGTTACAGTATGTGCTTGGCTCAGGTGCTCGACGTCCTGCTACCTGCTGGCGCGAACGGTTCCATTTCGACACTTCCCATCGGTTGGCCTCATTGTCCATGGCACGCTGAAGAGTTTCATTTGGCCGCCGATAATCTACTGGAAGTTGCAAAGTTCCTTGATCATCTTGCCCAGCACAGCGGTCGGGAGATTGTGCTCGCCATGGAGCCTGAACCAGGTTGCATTCTCAACACGGCTGAAGAGGTTAGCGAATTCTTTCAGCACTACTTGTTTAGCGGTCCCGATGCCAAGTTAGCTCGACGTTATATAACCGTTTGTCACGATGTCTGTCACAGCGGCGTAATGTTCGAACCACAAGCCCGAGCCCTCGATATCTATCGCAAGAATGGAATACGTATCGGTAAAGCTCAAATTTCATCGGCCGTACACGTCCCCTGGGATCAAGTAACAGGACAAGCCGATCGGCAATCCGCGATGCTTGCCCAGTTGCGAGGCTTCAACGAGCCTAAGTACTTGCACCAGACCACCCGTGCTCGAGAAAACGGTTCTTTCGATGGCTTAGTTGAAGATGTCCGACTTGCACTCGAGAAGTGGATTGCCAACGAGCAATATCCGGCGACTCCTTGGCGGGTTCATTTTCATGTGCCTATTTATGTCGACAAGTTCGGTGAGCTCGAAACGACTCAAGCCGACATCAAGGTCGCTTGCGACTATCTCAAGCAGCATGGCGCGGATGACTGCGATGGGGCTCGGTGGTTTACCGGTCACTATGAAGTCGAGACTTATGCCTGGTCTGTGTTGCCAGCAGAACTGCAGCAGCCCGATCTAGCCAAGGGCATCGCCAATGAGCTTGCATTCGCGAAAGCACTGATCTGAGATTGCAGATGAAAACCACCCGATTGGATTTTGCACTCTCAGATCTACTTCAGTAAATCCAGTTTCGGTCCGATAATTCCGAATAGATATTGATAGTTGACTAAAAGGGTCATATAAGTAACATATAGATCAGACCTGGAGCAGCAACGAGCGAGAAAGGCATATTCATGGCGATTTCTTCGAAAAATCTCAAGGCCAATACGGCCCTGCCGCAGCTAAAAGTGATACGGCTTGACGATGCCGAGGATAACGTGACGAGCGCGGTGCCTGAACCTTCGAGGGAATTTTTAGCCGATTTAGCTCGCTGTTCTTCCGAACTTGAGACGGCCACGCCGCAAGAAATTTTACAGTGGGCCGTTCAGCGTTACGCGCCCAGATTCACGATGGCAACCGCGTTTGGCCCCGAAGGCATGTGCATTATCCACATGCTCGCCGAATTTGCGCCTGAAACTCCCGTCTTTAATCTTGATACCGGTTACCAGTTCGTGGAAACGCTCGAGCTGAGAGAACGGGTCAAAGATCGCTATGGTATCGAAGTCGAGATGAAGCAGCCAAAGCAGACTGTGGCTGAGTATGAAGCGGCCAATGGTGGCCCCGTCTACAGTCGTGATCCAAATCGATGCTGCTACGATCGCAAGATCTCGGTGCTACAAGAAGCGGCAGTTGGCTTCGATGCGTGGGCCAGCGCAATTCGACGCGATCAAACTCCCGATCGCGCTGTCGCACCCATCGTTGGCTGGGATAAGAAATTCAGCTTAGTGAAAGTTAGCCCTTTAGCGAACTGGACAAAGAAAGAGGTCTGGTCGCTGATCACTAAAGAAGACATACCTTACAACCCACTGCACGATTTGGGTTATACGAGCATCGGATGCCAACCTTGCACGCGTCGCGTTGGGCTTGGCGAAGACGAACGCGCCGGACGTTGGAGCGGTTTTGCTAAAACCGAATGTGGACTGCACAACAGCTAGCCACGTTGCTTTGTGTAGCCGGTTTCGTAAGAAACCGGAAGCATGTTGAGGACACTTACTCAGCCTCCGGTTTCTCACGAAACCAGCTACAGAAAACCTCGCAATGAATTTCCTAATGTGATCTTAGTATGCAAATCCCTGTCAAAGCACATTATGCAGCCATCGCCATGTTGGCACTTGCCGCTCGTTATCGCGACGGCGAGTTGGTATCAGCGCGGACGGTATCGGCTGAGCATGATGTACCGAATCAGTTCTTAGTTCAAATCCTTCAGCAGCTTCGATCGGCTGGCTTGGTCTGCAGTTCGCGTGGCTCCAGTGGCGGATTCAAATTGCAGCGGTCTCCCGAGTTGATAACGCTTGCCGAGATTGTCGATGCAGTTTGTTCGCCTCAGTCAACATCGACCGAAGTTGGCGAATCAGATCTCAATCGGGTCATGTCGCAAGTTTGGGACGACGTCATCCAGCAGCAGCGCAGTCAGCTCGAGCAACGCACGCTTCAGTCTCTTCTTGAGCAAGCCATCGACCACTCGCCCGAAGCCATGTTTTACATCTAAAGCTGACCCTCAAACGCATCCTTCGTTTGACCCATAGCCGCTGGAGCTTGTTGACTTAGTAGCAATTGCTCCTGTGTCGCATAAGCAAACGGTTGACCGGTTTTACGGACCGCGGGCGTCCTCGCCCGCCACGGGACTCGCTGTCTTGCTACCGTGAGGGTCGCTCTCGCTATGTAGACAAAGTCCCAATTGCTGTCTTCAGAGTCACTTAGCGGGTTCAGCGGGCGGGGATGCCCGCGCTCCAAAAAACCGGTCATCCACTTCGGCTAGCTTCTGAGATCGTTTGTGAATTGCGATTAAGTCAACACTCTCCGTTGGCCACGGGGCGAACGAATCATGCAATCTCTGCTCAACTCCTCTACGCCCACAAAGACCTGTACAATCTGGGCTCGTGGTCTTTCGAATTGAAGTAATCAAGGAATAAAAGAAGATGCCTTACCGAGCGCCCCTAACAGCAATATGGCTGTTTGGATTAGCAACAATTATTACCGCTGGCTGTGATTCGAGCCAAAAATCTCCACCCGCTAAAACAAATCCAGCCGACGCGACTTCGACCAAGGAACCAGGTTCAAACGCCGAAACCGTAGCCAAAACAGAGCCCGCGAATACTGCCGCTGTATCAACCCAACAGGTCACGGCACTTGAAGCCACCAGTGCTAAATTAACTCGTGATGCCAAGGGCGAAGTCATTGCGATTGACCTGCGCGGGTGCAAATTAGACGAAGCTGTCATCAGTGAAATCGCGAATTTGACAACGCTGCAACAGTTGGATTTGCGTGAGTGCAAGCTATCCAATTCGGAATTGACGACCGCCGTAAAACCGCTCGCCAAGCTCAAGGCGCTTCGGTTGAGCGGCAAGGGAGGTTCGACATCGGTCGATGATGACGGCTTAGCGGTACTAGCCAATTGTCCCGACCTGCGAGTCCTGGCCGCCGATGAAATCTGGTTTAGTGAACAGGGCCTAAAGAAGCTGAGCGGTTGTAAGAATCTAGTTGAGCTGTATATCGCCCAGACCTTGATCGAAGACGCCGCGATGCCTACCGTGGCCAGCTTTAAACAGTTGAAAAAACTACGATTGGCAAAGACTCAAGTCAGCGCAACTGGTTTAAAGGCACTCGCCGGATTGAAGCTCGAGGATCTGGATCTAAGCGAATGTAGTCAAATCAATGATGGAGCCATGGAAGCAGTGGCAACGTTCACAACGCTCAAGCGTTTGAATCTGTGGCGTGATCCGATATCGGACGCAGGATTCAGCAAGCTTGCAGGACTGACCCAACTCACTTGGTACAACCTTGACAATACGCAGTTGACGGACGCAGGATTGGATCATCTCGCGGGGATGGTTGAACTGACCTTCCTGCATCTTGGTTCAACAGGCGTTTCCGATGCTGGAATGCCCAAACTACTGGGGCTGAACAAGCTGAAGGATTTGAAGGTCACTCGTACCTCGACCACCGAAGCTGGCGCGAAACTGTTGACGGATAGAATACCTGGCTTGGAAGTGCAAGTAAAATATCGTGAAGAACCGGCTCAATAGCGGTTTATGTAGCCGGTTTCGTGAGAAACCGGACGCATCCGAGACGACTTCCATCGCGTCCAGTTTCTTACGAAACAACTACGAAATGACTTGCATGAAACTTGCTTATCTATTCTTGATCGCCGCAACCACCACCATCGTTCTTGAACAACCTTCCGCATCCCAAGAACCGCCTGCCGGTTGGAAACTGGTCTGGCAAGACGAGTTCAACAACGACAGACTTGATTACAGCAAGTGGGAATGTGAGATCAACGCGTTCGGCGGCGGCAACAATGAACTCCAGCTCTACACCGATCGCAAAGACAATGTCCGCGTTGAGAACGGCTCGCTGATCCTGGAAGCTCATAAAACCCGTGCAGATATCCAAGGCACTGTGCGTGATTACTCATCAGGTCGAATTCGCAGCAAGTTTCGAGGCGATTGGAAGTATGGCCGATTCGAATTTCGTGCCAAATTGCCGACGGGTCAAGGCGTTTGGCCAGCGATTTGGATGCTGCCGACTGACGAGAAATATGGGCCCTGGGCATCCAGTGGCGAGATCGACATTCTCGAATTCAAAGGGCAAGAACCCAATCGCATTTGGGGCACCTTGCACTATGGTGACAAGTGGCCAAACAACAAACACACTAGCGGCATCTTCACATCGCCCACTGTCGATTTCACCAAGGACTTTCACCTTTACGCGCTCGAGTGGGAAGCAGGCGAGATGCGGTGGTATGTAGACCAGGAATTAGTTCAGACGCAGAAAGAATGGTCATCTGCTGGCGGTAAGTTTCCGGCTCCTTTTGATCAACGGTTTTACCTGGTCATGAACATTGCCATCGGTGGTGGTTTCGTCGGTCCGGTAAGCGACCAAACTCCGTTTCCACAGCGATTGTTGGTTGACTATGTTCGGGTTTATGAACGCAAGTAAAACGTAAGTAAAACGCAAGTAAATTGTAGGACCTAAACCAACGCTCGGGACAATTGGTCCAAGCTACTAATCGATATCGCACAGCACCAGTGGCATGTCGTCTTGCGGATCTTGAACCCTCATCGCTTTGCGACCTGCAAAGATGTCGTACAGAGGTTTTCCGACCAGTTCACCGCGCCAACCGCCGAGCAGTGCAAGCGGATCGTCTTCATCATCTGACTCAGGTGTCGTTGTCGGGTCTAACCAGAACGAGGCCAAACGACCGACATCATCCGATGTGCCGACGATCGCGGGCGCAATGCCATGCACGCGGCAAAGGTAGGACATCGCAGCTGTTAAGAATTGTTGCAGCAAGGCCGGCGGTCGTGGCCGTTTCATTGAACTGCTCCAAGGTGACACGGGCACCGGCCCAGCCAAACCTGCTTCAATGGCTTCTGCGATTTCAGGAATGAATTTTTGAAAACCAGGGAAATGCAATCCACGGATGGGGCTGATCTTCTTTGGGTCGGCTGTGCCTCGACGTGCGAGTTCGACAATCAAGTCATCACGAAGGACGCGGCGCGCCGGCATGTTGCGTTGTTCGGCACGGCGTTCGCGCCACAACCACAGCTCGCGCACTACACTTAATTGGCGACCATGCATCGATTGCACGCCGCCTATACGCGGCCAACCTTCACGCAGCTGGGCCGAAATGAGATTGCGTTGTCTCCGTGTAACTTCGTCGATCAACCATTGTTCACGACCCGCAGAAATCAATTGCTGCTTAAGTGCGTCATACAACTGCGGCAGATGTAGCACATCCAGCGCTGCGTAGTCTAACTGTGCGGTAGAAAGCGGTCGCTTGCGCCAGTCTGTTCTCGTCTCACCTTTGGACAGACTCTCGCCCAATAATCGCTGCAATAGTTTTCCGTAAGAAGCCGGAAACTCCCCGCCTAGCAGTCCAAGAGCGAGTTGCACGTCAAACAATTTAGGGAAGGTATGGCCAGTCGCGCGGTAGGCAAACAGAATCTCCTCTCGGCCGGCATGAACAACAATTGTTCGCAGAGGATCAACCAACAGCACCCACAATGGTTGCAGGTCCGACATCGATTTGGGGTCGACAATGTACACGTGTTCTCGGGTCGAGATTTGCAGCAGACATAAATCCGGCTTGTAGCAATCCTCAGCAACGAACTCGGTGTCAAAGCCAACCAAATCCGATTGCCCGATGGCTTCCAGCAGCATAGGCAGCTGCGAATCGTTCTCGACTAACGTATAATTCAACCGCATCGCCCTGTTCTGAAGGTTTGATTCATGAATTGATCATTAAACTGCGCGAGCCGCCGACTGCCAAGCAAGGTCTTCACTTTCTGTACGACTTGGCTAGATTTTGCAGGACAAAAGTATAAAAAGTGCTCGTTTTTCCGCGAAACCCACATGCGAAACCCTGTCGAAACCACCCAATTTGCCAATTCTTCATCGCTATTGTGCAGAACGGAGGCAGGAACATCAGTGCATTTGCCGGCGACTACAAAGCTCTTGATTAGCGTTCGTAATGCTGAAGAAGCGGGTTTGGTACGGGAAGCGGGAGTGGATTGGATCGACTTGAAGGAACCCCATGCCGGCGCGCTTGGACGGTCCAATCTGTCGGACGCAGCGGCTGTCGCGAGGCATCTCGTTGATCATCCTTTGCGAAGCGCCGCTCTCGGCGAACTTTTCGACTTGGACGACCAGGTTGCGTTCGCATTTGCGCCCCATTTCCCATTCCTGAAAGTCGGCCTGAGTCGCGCAACCGATTTAGTCAGCGGCAGCTGGCAAACTCGTTTTGAAGCGCTGTCAAGTCAACTGCGGGAACGCGGATCCGAGTTGATCCCAGTCGCCTATGCTGATGCATCGATTTGCGGAGCCCCCAGTTTGCAAGAAGTTCAGCAAGTCGCGCAGCAGGTCTCAGCAAGTCACATGCTCATTGACACATTTGTGAAAGACGGGAGTGGCTTGTTAGATTGGCTGAGCCTGGATGAATTGAGTAATGTGATTCGGGCGGCGCGTGAGTTCCATTGCGGCATCGTGCTCGCGGGCAGTCTCAAAATCGCTAACGTTGCCGAATTGTTAAGGCTCCGCCCAGCAGCCCTTGCGGTTCGTGGCGCCGTTTGTCATTTGGATCTAAGTCAACAAGTTCAATCTCGCACAACATCTATCGACCCGGAAAAAGTCGAATTGTGGCGACGTAGTATCGCCCGTTGAAGTTAGCCTCTTACACAAGGTTGGCCCCCCGCATCCCCGACTCTATTCTCAGAAGTGTCGGGGAAACGGGGGAGTAGTTATTTTTCCGGTCAATCGTCACAAACACGATGTAGACCATAGTGCTTTGTCCAGATTAGACTTTGGGATTCGAAGTTAGCGACCATTGAAATGTGAGCGTCAAATTAAAAACGGGAGAACGAGGCTCTGCCGAGCCAGTCTCCACAGCCCTTTTCGACTCCCGCCGTACTTATAGACATCCATCACTTTAATGAGAACTCATGCTCACTAGTTCACGTTCACAAGGAGGGCGCTTCAATTAAAACATCGAAATAGGTGTGGTTACTACGGTGGCTTAGACTTATCAGCCGGAAGGCGTTAGAGAGCGTCCCGCTTAGGAGTTTGAACTGAAGCTGGTCATTACGGTGGTATAGTCTTATCAGCCGGAAGGCGTTAGCCTCCGGTTCTATACCCAACCGGAGGCTAACGCCTTCCGGCTGATAAGTCACCGGTTATTGTGAGTTTTCTAACGGTTCCTAAGCGAAGTGCCCTCCAAGTACAGTGGAGTCAGCTAGTCACGCAAGACTCCCGTTAGTGGCTTCGGACCACTACTGAAATACCTACTTTGACTTCAGGTCGAAGGCAATGTCTTTCTTCCCGCCTTCGCTCAGTTGAACAGTAAGTCCCGAAGTCTTAAAGTTTCCGAACTTTTGAGGTAATCCAAATTTAAGATTCACATTGGATTCTCCGCCTCCTCCAGCTCCCTTGGTTTCGACGACAGTTTTACTGAGCTCAACTTTATAAGAGCCTGGGACGGCTCCACTTTTTGCATCAAACGCCTTCATCGCAAATTTACCTTCCTTGTTGGTTACTCCTGTCGCATTGTAGGTCCCTTGCTCTGCAATGAACACAACCGTTACGTCCGACACGGGAGCACCGTCGAGTGTAACGGTCCCTTCAGCAGGAACGGTGGCAGGCAATTTTGGACCCGAATCGCAGCCGACAAGCAGCAAGGCCATTAGTCCAAATACAGAAAGTCTAATTGTTATCAAAATCAAATCTCCGGTTGCAGAAATCCACATCTAGAATGAAAACGAAAAAGGGCTGTAGCTCTAAGCTGCAGCCCTTTAATCTAACAAAGTCTAATTACTAGTTTTCCAAGCTGACGCTTTCTCCTCCGCTCTTGGAACCCATAGCGCCCCAGACGCCGTACGGGCTAATGCCACCGGCGGTAGCCGCAGGAGCGACAGTCGCTTGGTTTCCAGTATCAATACTGTCTGAAATGAATCGAACCGAGCCGTCGCATAGTGTTACTTGGGCGCCGCCAGTATGCCTGCTTCCCGCGCTAAATATCCCGGCACACCAGTGTGGGTTATTAGTTGCCGAAGCAATGATGCAGGAAGCAGCATTGGGTGGGAGAATCGTGGTCACACCGTTGAAGAACTGATTTCCAGCCCATGCACGGTAACCGCGTGCCGTGTCGCCGGTGAAGACCAGAGCGGGAGTAACCCACGCTCTGCCGTTCCACTGTGCTCGGCAAGAGAGCGGTGAATAGCTATTTGGATCAGCAGCGATCATTGCAACCATTCCGAGGGAAGCTACTGAATCCGGGCGAATGTATTCCGCAATCGCTATCGTGTTACTTGTTCCGTCGGTAATTTCTGACAGTTTTGGCCACGATCGGCCGAAGGCTCCACGATTGCGAATGGGCAACTTTTGAGCAGAAAGATTGACGTCATCTCGCTCCTGCGTTCCGCCTTGAATCACTTGAGAACCGGCGTAATTGTCTCCGGCGCAGAAACCGTAATTTGATAGGCCACGAGTTCGATTGCCATCTGTAGGCTCTCGATCACCGGTACTGCTTGGGCAGATCAGGTAAGGTGCTCGCGCGGTGTTATTAGGAGTGTTGTCCCAAGGCTGACGATTATCGGTTACAAAGCCATTGTAAAGCGACGTTTGTTCAATGTAAGGCAACAGTGCAAAGTGACCAGACATCGCAAATCTTTGGTAGGCACCATGAATGGTGCCTGGGTTCACAGCGCCAGTTCCGCACTGCATGGGTGGGAATCGTTTGTGAGTCGATTCATAATTGTGGCAAGCCAGTCCAATTTGCTTGAGATTGTTGCTGCACTGCATTCGGCGGGCGGCTTCGCGAGCAGCTTGTACTGCGGGAAGTAGCAATCCAACAAGAATTCCGATGATGGCAATAACGACTAGCAATTCGACGAGGGTAAAACCCCCCAAGCGCCCCAAAGATCTTTGGTGCATAAAAATCTCCTTCGGATTAAATAGAGAGAAAAGACCCACCGCTAATTATTTACATCACGTAGACGTAATGCAAGAGAGTGATTGCCTAAATCTTGCGCTTTCGCAAGCTTTTATTAACTTATGGGCTATGCGCCCCACAAAGGAGTTTTTTATAGCTGAAGAGGTGGTTTGTGGGACAGCCAGTTAACGCATTGCCAGAAACGATGAAGTGGGATAGACCGCCCTGAAGCTGGGAGAATCGCGTGATGAAACATCTCGCAAACCACGTCCTTCGCAAAGCCTCAGAGCTTGCCACCCAGTTCAGAGCTGGCCATCCAATTACGGTCCAGTTATGGACAACCCAAATACGATCGACCCTGGAAAACCCAGTGTGAAAAGTGTTTCAGAATACAGGCAGGCTTTATCGCCCTACAAGTACATTCCGACAAAGCCGCCGGCTTCATCGCTTGCCTGCTGAATTTGCTCCATTCGCTTGATCGCTTGGCTCAAATCACCTGCCGCGATGTAACGGTTGAATTCGACTCGAACGGCTTGCGGTACCGTTGCGTTTAGCCAGTCGACGATGGCTTGGTTGATCCAACTACAGGTCTCACTGGTGAGTTCAACCTGCAGTTCAGCGCTCCGAGCTTCGAGGTCATTCGTGTCAGTCATAACGACTCCTTCGAAGCTGAATTGAACCATGCCTTGCAGTGGGTCGTTGGTGAAATGAAATCGACAACTTGCATTGTGTAGGTAATAGCTGTTGAGTGTCCCGTGTTTTTCGATTGCCGATTTGATTCGCATCATTTTGGCTGCCAATTTTGGCGAAGCATCTATCGGAATATCTGTCCGTGCGACGGTACGAAGCGGTACGCAGTCGAATGTAATTTCGACCCATCGCGCATCGCTCTTTGCGCTGTCCGGTTGGCTCGTTAACTGGTTACTTGTTGAACTGCTCATTTGTGCACCGCTTGAGTGTCGAACAATTGTCTCAATTGTTCATGAATTCTGTCGAATTTTTGTCCTAATCGCTTTTAATTAGTGCTTCATTCAGTGGTGGGGCATGTCGGCTATTCCCAAAATTAAAAGTTCGATGAAGCACTTATACTAACTCACTCGATTGCCCAGCACCGCGACACCAAGTCGTTCGGCAACGATTGCGTTCATGCTCTGCAAGCAAGTCAGATCGAGTTCGGAAATGTCGAGTAGACCGGAAAAACGCATGATTTCATGCAGTTTTTCGATCACTTCGGTGATCGCGCGTTCCACTTGCGGGAGTTCACGAACTGCTTTTTGAACGCTGGGTAAACTACCTAGAAGATTCTCGGTAAGCATGGAGTCGTAACGTTTCGGCTCTGTGGTCGGCATCGCGTTGCGAATGAGTGCAGCTACGTTAATCGCAGACGCACCCAGGGCAAGCAACTTAACTAAATGTTCATGGTCGGTGATCGGTGCATCAAGAAGCAGTGGGATTTTGGCACGGCCAAACTGAGCGCACAACTTGCGCGCGGATACTATTCCAAACGCAGACTGACTAACAATGTCTTCAGCTCGCGATGCCAAGCTTTCGGAGCAGTGAGTTAGCGTGATGTAATCGACTGAAGCTTCGAGGCTCATCCGCAGATCCGCGGGCTTTGCGTGTAGCGGAAGGGTCATGCCTATCGGAACTTCGCCCTGCGTAGCAGACCTGAGAGTTGTCACAAGCGTCTTTAGGTCACGTCCGCTACCGATTTCATAAGGCCAGCTCCACCCGTTTCCGTTACGATTGCAATTCGCAAGCTCAAACGCATCTGCCAAGTTGACTTCATTGTGAATGAGAGGCTGTCCTAAGAAACGCTGGGCGATCCTTGCTGGAACTTGCGGTGCTGGTACCGATTGGAGCTCTTGGACGGTGGCATAAATCGGCAGGCCTTTCGCGCGAAGAATTCCGCATATGACGGGCCAGTTGGCGCCTATCTGAGAGGAAGCCAATCCCTTTGCAAAGAAGGGCGCGTTCAGTTGCAGCTTGCGACCCGTAGCCGTTTCAATCGCCAGCGCAGTACTGATAGCTGGACCGTAACCTGGCGGCATGGCAGGCATGAGAGCGACGGGAGTAACAACGACTTCGTCCAAAACCGACTTGGCGTTCATCATGTGGCCCCGCCTTGAACTCGATAGACTCGAAATTCTTTTGCCGCAGCGCGAATGCCTGCACGTGCCAGCAATAGGCTCAATCGCATGGTATCCGAATCCTTCAAGCGATTCTCTCGGATGCCTGGCGCAAGCGACCTAACGGCTCCGCGAACAAAGATCGTACCTCCTGTCATGCCGGCACCAAGATGTTCACCGACGGTGTTCCCCAAAACTAATGTCCCGCCTGACATACCGAAAGCGGCTTCAGCGCCTACATCGCTGCGCACGACAACATCACCGCCAGACAACCCCAGTCCACACCGCATCCCGGATCGTCCAATACATGCCACGATACCGCCGGTAGCATAGGCCCCAAAGCCGTCACCCGCATTTCCATTAACTAGTAGAAATCCTGAGCAAAGCGAATGACCGCCGCAGCTTCCTATGTTGCCTTTGACCTCGATCTCCGCATTTTCGTTCAACATGAATGCGAAATCACCCAAGTCGCCCTCGATGTGAAGCGAAAATGACTGGTTCAATCCCGCCGCAAAGCCGTGGGCACATTTCTGATCAGCAATCGAAATCGTATTGCCATCTACGCTCGTGTCCCAAGCGCGCAGACGCTTGCCGATTTCTTCTGCGGTGCATTCTTTTAGGCAAATTGCTGACGGTTGCGGCTCTTCGGACATTTTCAGGTGCGATCTATGACACGTCCGGATAGTCTACATCCAGGCTTTGAAAGTTACTTTATCGCTGAGATGCGGATGGCTTTGAAAGTTGCATCGGTGGTCGGGTCATGGCCTTGCAACGATACTGGCCCTGGAGCGGTTCGTAGCCCTTTGCGTGGATTTTCAGCCGCAGCGCGCGTGTCAACGAAGTCAACAACTTGTACGCCATTGACCCAAGTCATTAGGTGGGGTCCGTGGGCAATCAAAGTGACATAAGTTGGCTTTGAGCCATCGCCGATCACCACTCGAGCAGGAGCGCGCCGGAAAATTCCGCCAGCTCCACCGTCGGCCGGTTGCAACGGATCATTATGGGTGATTGCATGATTCAGTTGGCATTCGTAACCGTCGAGCATTGAGTCGCGGACACAACGGAAAAAGATTCCAGAATTAACTTCCGGCTTTGCCAATTGGTAAGTCGCTTGAAGGATGAAGTCACCCCAGTCTGACTTCGATTGTAACTGACCAAGTCCTCCGGTCACTTTGAGGCCTGCATCAGTGACTTCTGCACTGAATTCGGCGCCTTCTTTAGCGGATTTGTCCCAGTCCTTTTCCCAGTCTGCGTCGAGCTTCATTGACGTTGCACCGTCGGTCAGCGGACGGAGTCGCACATTCTTGAACTCGACGTGGCCTTCATTATGTTGCAGAGAGATATGTCCATCTCGCAAATTCGAATCGTCTACATACTCGAGGATTTTTTTCCCATCGAGCCCAATCGATATTTTGTCACCATTCATGCGAATGCGATATGTGTGCCACTGAGTCGGATCGAACTTGCCAAGCTGCTTGTCGAGGTCCGCTGGCTCAAGTTTCTGCCGCTGTACAAGACTGCCAGTCGGAAATGGATTTTCGGGTGGAGCGATATTCAGTTCGATGCAGTCCATCGTTACATCTTCTGGACTCGGTTGCGTCCGCAGAAACACGCCGCTGTTTGTCTTCGCGTCGGCTCGGAAATCGACCGACAATTCGCAATCGGCCAGTTTCAAGTTAGTGCAAAGAAAACTTTTTTCACCTCGGTCAACTTTGATCACACCCTCTTCGACTCGCCAATTTGCCTTTCCGACGATCGACCATCCGAACAATGATTGCCCGTCGAATAGACTAACCCAGCCCTCTTTCAATGTTGCTTCGTCAAGGGCGGCAGCAAGCAGGCCTTTAGCGTCGACCTCAAACTCGGCAGGTTCATCGATGGGCGTTTCCGCAACCGCTTCCTGCGCCTTTGGCTCAGTAGTCGCTACGGGGGCGGAGGGTTCGCTGGCCGGTTTTTTGTCTGTGCAGCCTGAATAAGAAATCAATAAGATCGCAGCGAGCGTTATTCGGGCAATGATTGGTCGCAGTGATTGGTTCATTGAAATGCTAGTCGAATAGAAGTGAATACAATTCGGTTTCTACTTACTCTAACTGGTTCCAAGGGCAATCAAAAGCCCGCGCGGACCGAGTTTAAGTTAATCGATCTGCAATTCGACAGATTCGATAACGAAGCTGCCGAATGTCGGGATAGCGGTTACGCGCGGTATCGGCGCGCCTTGGGTGGTCACGCCGGTTTTATCGGTTATCCAAAGCTCGAGAGAATTGAAAGCCTGAAGATCGCTTAGTGGAAGAACGATCGCTTGGCCGAACTGATCCGCTACCGATGGGGGTTGAGCGAAAAGTTCGCGGCCGTTGAGCTGCACTGACACTAGCGTGCCGACATGGTCAGGGTCGGGCGGAAGCAGAAATATTTTTAGACTCAGCGAGGAGTCGTCGACGCCTGTCGGTCTATGGAATTTTCTTGAATAAATGATCGTATTTGATTGAGCGTTTAGGCTCGCTGCCCAAGGCTCCCGCAACCGAATACGATGCATCTGACCGACCTTTGCATCCAAGTGGGGTATGCTGTGAAGCATTTTAACGAGCAAATGTAGCTGGTTTCGTGAGAAACCGGCGCGCACAAGTGACCTTTCTGATGCATCCGGTTTCTCACGAAACCAGCTACCCTACTAAGAAAAATGCTTCACAGCGTTGCCAAGTGGGGTATGCATCCTTGCTTGCCAAGGTGCTGGTATGCATCCTGGCTTGCCGTTAGAAAGTTAGAGAGTCAAACCAAAAACAAACGCAAGCTGGAAGCATACGCCACTTCAGGCAAGTGCCTGTTCGATGCGATCTATGACGGCTTTCTCGGAAGGACTTACACTGCCGAAGCCAAGCACGCCACCGGCAGAGCGGGCCACATTATCGACGAGGTTGAGGACTTCTTTCTGCAATACCTTGCGAGTTTCCCCATTCAGTGAGGCTGACAAGGACTTTGTGTAATGGCACCAAGCGTCAAGCAGTTCCGTGCTTGGTCGCGTCGTCAACCATGATCTGAGCATGGCCATGGCTGGTTCCGCAGGATCAATACCTGATTTTTCGGCAGCTTGCAGAACTGCGTCCCGTTCATTCTCTTCCAACCGATCATCGGCCCAGGCGACGGCGACTAATGGAACCAATCGAAACGCGGTCAAAGTCTCAATCGTGACTCCGACTTGAGCTAATTCAGCGGCGACTTTTGCGTCGGTTATTCCTGTAATCCGCATAATCGACTCAGCGGTCTGGGTTACGGATTGCTCCTTGCGGAGTTTCTCAAGCAACTGATGGTCCATCTGCGCAAAGAATTGTTCTTCGAGATTGAACCACTTTTTCGGAGAATTTTCAGCCATCTGTTCCTACTCTTTCGATGCACGAAATCGCCGGCATTCTAGCCAAGCGGCAATCAACATGACGGTATGATAAGCATCCGCGCCGCCCTGCAACAGGCCATACATCCGATGCGGAAGTCGTCTTCGCACGAACTGCGAACTTCATTAACGAGACATAGAATACACTTTCGCACTAAAATTGGAATTTCACTACCGACCAAACTCCGTTTATAATCGTTTTGACGCCATTGTCATTTCAATCAACGGACGTCGTAAGCGATCAACAATTTATACAAATTTCATCCACGATTGCATCATAAGTTTCAATCTTGACTATCGCAGAAACCGCAAATAACGTGATCTTACCCTCATCAGGCCGTGCACGTCCGATTCCGGGCACCAATTTACCGTCGTTCGTTTTTCAAACCGGTAAAGACCTTGCCCGACATGCCGCACATATGATCGCGAGATTGATTCGCGAACGCTCTGAACTAGGGCAAAACACCGTCCTTGGGTTACCGACCGGAAGTACGCCCGTCGGAACTTATCGCGAATTAATTCGGCTGCACCGCGAGCAAGGACTCGATTTTTCGCAAGTCATCGTGTTCTCGCTGGACGAGTACTATGGAATTCCGCCTGATAGCCCTCAAGGCCATGGAAGTTGGTTACGAGAACATTTCCTGGATCATATCAACATCGCTCCTGAACGCATTCATTGCCTCGACAGTCAAGTTCCACCCAACGACGTAGAACTTCACTGCCGACGCTACGATGAGTCGATTCAAAGTGCGGGCGGATTCGACTTGGTGCTTTTGGGAATCGGACGTAACGGACACATTGGTTTTAATGAGCCGTTTTCGGTTCGCAAAAGTCGCACTCGCTTGTGCACGCTCGACCCCATTACAAGACAATCTGCGTCGAGCGATTTTTTTGGTGAAGCAAACGTACCGCTGCAAGGCTTGACGGTTGGACTTTCGCCGATTTTGGCTGCGCGACATGCCTTGCTTTTAGCTTTAGGTGAACACAAATGCTCGATCGTTCGCGAGACGTTGGAAGGTGCAGTCACCGATCGCGTTCCAGCTTCCTACTTGCAAGAGCACGCCGACGCTCGTGTTCTGCTTGATTTCCCTGCCGCAGGATCGCTTACCGGCGTTAGCATGCCGTGGCTGCTCGACAAAGTCGTTTGGGACGAGGCGCTCATTAAGCGTGCCGTCTTGTGGCTTTGTGAACAAACCGGCAAGGCATTGCTCAAGCTAGACGATGAAGATTTTCGTCAACACGATCTACATCAGCTTCTGCGGCACCATGGCCCAGCGCAGAAGATTGCTCATCACGTCTTTCGCTGGATGCAAGACACGATCGTTTACCATCCCGCTGGTAAAGAATCGAAAGTCGCTCTGTGCTTCAGTCCTCACCCTGATGACGATGTGATTAGCATGGGTGGTACACTGATTCGATTGGTCGAGGACGGACACCGAGTTCATGTCGCATATATGACCAGCGGCAACATCGCCGTCTTTGACCATGACGCTCGACGCGTCGCAGATATGGTCACCGAATACAACCGCTTGTTCGGTATCGATCAACAGAAATCGGTTGAAGTCCAACAGCAAGTCCGCGAAGGACTGTGCAAAAAGGAACCCGGGCAGCCCGACCACGAAACAATACTGAAAATCAAAGGCTTGATTCGCTGGAGTGAGGCTCGGGCCGGTGGAATTCAAGTCGGCTGTCGCGAAGAAGACCTGCATTTCCTTGACTTGCCGTTTTATCGCACGGGCACGATTGCTAAACGGCCGATGGGAATTGAAGACACAACCATTATTCGAGAGTTGCTTGAGCGCGTTCGTCCAGATCAAGTTTATGTCGCTGGCGATTTGGCAGATCCACACGGCACTCACCGCGTCTGCGCCGAAGCCATCTTTCAAGTGCTTACTGAGATGCGCAACAGTGGTCAAACCATTCCTGAAGTCTTGCTTTATCGCGGTGCATGGCAAGAGTACGCGTTGCATGAAATCGAGATTGCCGTCCCGCTTAGCCCAAGCGACATTTCGCTCAAACGCGAAGCTATTTTTATGCACGAGAGCCAGAAAGACGAAGCGCTCTTTCCGGGTTCTGACCCGCGTGAGTTTTGGCAACGCGCCGAAGATCGCAATAAAGGTACGGCTGAGAAATACAACCAAATCGGCTTGCCCGAGTTCTTTGCGCTGGAAGCGTTCACGCGTTGGAATGGCAGCGAAATTTAGACACTTCTCGATGATCGCCACCGAGCTTACTCGGTGGGATTATGACTTTGATAGCTAAACGCGAGCGGTAAACGCTACCCTCCGCCCCACCTAGCAAGGAGGGCGCTTCGCTTAGGAGCCATTAGAAAACTCACAGTTGCACGTGACTAATCAGCCGGAAGGCGTTAGCCGGCGTTAGCCTCCGGTTGGGTATTGAACCGGAGGCTAACGCCTTGCGGCTGATTAGTCTAATTCACTGTAGCGACGACAATTATTGCGATGTTCTAAGTGAAACGCCCTCCAAGCTAGGATGGTGGCGATCAGCGAGAAGTGTCTTTTTTACAGCATTTGTGCGTTGCAGTGCGACCGGTAGGTTTCTAATTGGGGACAGTTGTGAAGAGATTTCAATCGTTATTCAGGGACACATGGTGGTTGTGGTTGGCCTTTGGAGTCGCCGCCACGGTCATGTCTGTTTTCAGCCCCATTTTTCTGGTAACGTTTCCTGTATGCTTCATCACTTTCATACGTTTCGCATTCGTGCAGTACGATGAGAATGGGAATTTTATCAGCAATTGAATCTCTGAGCCGTTGGCGCTTGCCGCGGGTGAACGGAGCGTTCGTCGTTCATGACACATAGTCCGATTTAAGCATATAGGCTTTAAGCATATAGACTACGCGGAAACAGATTCCTTGGTTAGCCCTTGAAGCATCAGCCGAACAAACTGGATACAAACATGAACTCACAACAATTATCCAAGTTGATATCGCTCACTCTTTGGATCACCCAAGCCTCTGCACTGACCATTGCAGTCACCGCAATGAACTTAACCGTTTACGCGGGTCAATTTAACCCAACTCGTAACATCGGCGATCAAGTTACAGGTTGGAGCAAACTGCCAGGAACGGACGGCAAAGATCATTCCTTGGAAGATCTTAAGTCCGCGGATTTTGTCGTGGTCGTTTTCACTTGTAACAGTTGCCCTTATGCAGTCGATTACGAAGATCGCATCAATGCCTTGGCCAAGCGCTTTGTCGATTTGAAACAGAACGTGGCAGTTGTTGCGATCAACTCGAACAAGATCGAGACCGACTTAATGCCAGCCATGAAAAAACGTGCTGAAGAAAAGTCGTTCCAGTTCGCTTATCTCTTCGATGAAGCTCAAGAAGTCGCCAAACAGTTTGGTGCAGTTCGCACCCCCGAGTTTTTTGTGCTTAACAAGGAGCGCAAGATCCTTTACATGGGCGCAATGGACGACAACACCAAAGCCGAATCGGTTACGAAGAAGTATCTTGAGTCAGCCGTCGATTCTCTAACGGCTGGCAAGCCAGTCTCCATTGCCGAGACTGTTCCCGTCGGCTGCTTGATACGATTCGAACGTCGCCGTAAGTAAAGACGCCCTGAACCAGTTGGGCGTAGCTGGTTTTGTAAAAAACCGGATGAAGCGGGGTTGATCCGTCGTGCTAGCCGGTTTCTTACGAAACCAGCTACCAAAGTCCTTGCAAGGCTTACTGCGCGGGCGTATCGAGCGACGCCGTTCTGACTTGATTTCGAGCTTTATCGATGGCCTGTTGGCGGGCATCGACGGCGGCTCGCTCGGTGATCTTGGCTTCTAAGTTCGGGTCAGTTAAAGCAGCATTACCCGGCATTAAACGCGCAAGGTTTTGGGCTGGCAGGGTTATTGGTCGTAGAAGGTCTCCGGCGACTTGTCCCGTCGCTTTAGCCGCCGTGCCTGCTTTTGCTCTTGCCGTCGCCAAATGGTCTCTAGTTCCCTGCCACGCGGCTTTGGCTCGGTCGACGCCCAGCAATTTGCTCGCTTTCTCGCCGAGTGGTCGGCCGTTGCGATAACTGACTGTTGGATCTCCTATCTTCGGAAAGGTAACAATTACGGCCCGATTGCCAAAGTCATACTCGATGGAACGCGCGGTGTAACGCACCACTGGTGAACCAGGGAGCATCTGCACGGGAAGGTAGACCTGCTGTCCGTCGCATGGATTCTGTGTGATCACGATCGATGGCCCTCCAGGAAAATCGGGGCCACGGAAACTGCGGTCACCGGTGTAGTAGTAACGATGTACGATCAGCGTTGGAGGAATGTCAATCTGTGTATTGCCAGCTGCATCGATCTTGGTAACGATGGCTGGATTGCCGCGCGCATCCTTGTTGGGATCCAACAGCTCGATCTCCAGTACTGGTGAGACACGTGACGTAACGACACTTAGTCGATTGGGTGCCAGACTGTTTGGCTGCTGCGCACTCGCGGGAACGATATTGAATACGAGAAGCATTACGAAACATCTAACGGCCATACGAAACACGCGATCGTTCGGACTAATTTGGAGTAGCGAGTGCATGTTCGTGTGCTCGACATCTGTAGCTGGTTTGTTCAAGTTTGATTTCGGGGTTGATGTTTTATTGTCGCACGACTGTCCCATTCGTAGCTGCAACAATTGAAACAATTGTGCGACACTCAGCCCAAAAATTAAATTATTTTGAAGCACTAGCGGTCATTTTGTATGGGAAACACGACACCTTCACCGGATCCTGTTAATGGATCCAACCGAACGAAGAATTCATACTCCACTTGATCGATGTCGTCATAGTGGTATGCGATCATGGCATTGTGTCCCACGCGCGTGATCAATTGCGGGGCTTCACGTTGAACCCAAAACTCCGGAATCTTGATTTCGACATAAGCAAGCTTTCCGGCTTGATTAAAGCTGGATTCGCCGCCAACATTTGGAGTGAGATTTTCACCGCCGCTGCGGCTCGAACGGAGCAATCGCATCGTGACGCTAAACGCATTCCGCTTGATGTGGAGTTCGTCGTTGCGTTGATCGCGACGATCCTCGCGCAGAAAATTTTGATCTCCGCGAAGACTGAGATGCCAGGCTCCCGAAGGCTCGATCAATAGAGCTACATCACTGATGCTGCAATGCGCGATTTGAACGTCGCGATTTGCCAACTGCATCAGCTTGGCTTTGGAGGTTGTCGCGCGGCGTGAAATCTCCTGCGACTGCACTCGACGATCAAGGGCTGCATCTGACCGCATCAAAATTTGATCGATGTCGAGTCCATTCGCCTCGGACAGCGGCGCAGTGAGGGCCGCAACGGTGCGAGCTTGCTGGGAGACAATCTCCAGTGCGAGTGCAACATCTTCCTGAGAGAACTGCGGAATGGCAGGCAGACTTCGGATCAATACCGACGGCGTCCGTGCCCCGTGTTGATAATCCGCGCTGGGTACTGAGCACAGCGGCGTTACGCGTCGTCTTGCTTTACGCAATGATAGAAAATCATCCGCGAGGCTCAGCGCGCAATCGGCCAGCCAAGTTCCCGCTGCGGTGACAACGATGACGAAGCCACGCCGATTTGGTTTTCGAGACGAATCCATTCGATTGACCTTCATTCTTGCCTTGGCTTAGTTTGCGCGTTGATACTGCCAACCATCCGAGCGTCGACTCGACGATGAATCATTCAAAGTCGGCGAAGATGGAATTCTATTAGGGGGTGCTTTGGGCGGTGATGGGGGAGTGGATATGCCAGGATTGCGACTTGGGGGAGCCAGCTCCATCTTGCGCGGTGCCTCCATGGTCATCGTTCCCTGGGGCATTTGTTGGTAAGGGTTGTACTGCTGATTGGGGAGGTAAATTGATCCCTCAGGCGACTGTCCGGGAACGTAGCCCGGCGCCACATGAGCCTCCTCGGGGTTGTACCCTTCTCGCATCTGACTGTTCTCGTAATCCAGACCGCGTCCGCGATAACCGTTTGGATGGACGGTGGAAATCGATTCCTGTGAACGGTACAAGTCGGCGCGACGGATGTCTTCTGGAATCCGCAAGAATTCGTCGACACGTGCGCTGCTGTAGTCGTAAATGCGATTCTCAAGGTATTGATGTCGACCACGGACCAGGTACTCGCGATTGCTCAGCTGGAGGGGATCGAGGTCCGAGATGGCAGGTGCCCAACGCAGGCCCATGAGATCAAACAGCGTCGGAAAAATGGTCGCTTGAGCCATGATGATGTTTTGCTGAAGTGATTTTTCCCGGTTCGGCAAGGGACGCCATAGCGCACCGATGACTGGGATATCTTCTAGCAGAGGAACGCCGTTCGCAGTCCGTTCGGCCTTGAGCGCCACCACGTACCGGCTCACTTCACGCAGTTCAAAATTCGATAGTTGAACGTCGGTGTCAATAAAATGTTGTTTCACGCGGCCGAGATGTTTCTCATCGGCACGCACTGGTTCGCGGATCTGCGTTGAGTACAAGTAATGAAATTTGAAAACGACTGCTTGTCCGTCGGGTGCAATCACTGGACGAATCTCATATCCAGTTCCCGTCTCGAACTTGTAGATCGCGGGATCTGGAATCAGTTTTTCGACGTTCGATTCGAACTTTGGACCTGAGCCCGCGTTTTGCGCCATCAACTGTTCGGCCGATTCGCTCTTCAAACCCGGCAGTACATTTCGGACAGTCCCCATGCCACCGGTCGTGCCTGCACCTGGCGACGAGACCGAGCTGCCGCTTTGCATTTTTGCAAGCGCGAGCAAGTTTGGATCGTTAACCAGTGCCCCGACATCGTTGTAGATCGCCAGAGCCGAATCGATTCCTTCTTCGATCAGGATATCGCGTTTGGGTAAATCAAACTCCATCGTTGCCGAAGGAGAGACCTTTCCGAATTCGCGATTGTTGACAAGTATGTTGGTTGTTTCCGTCTGACCGAATTCAACCCGTTTGAATTGACTCGCTTCGCGGACCAATCGAAACACTGGGTAATAGTATTGTGTGTTGAAGTCATCGTCCAGCGACGTGGTAAGGCGTTTTAGATAGTTGTCGATGTTGGCAGTGTGTGCTCGTGTGCCTTCGAGCAGTTCGATGTACTTTTCTTCCAGCTCGTCGATGAGCATGTCCAAGAACTTCTTGTGGTCGAGTGGACGACGCGCATCTTGTGCTAACGACTGTGCCGCGTCCAACTTGCTCACGGCCTCTAGCCAAGCTTCAAGTGCCGCAGTAGAAGCAATCAACTGTGCCTCGGCTCCCTGCTTCGTACTATTAATTACTTGCCGATCAAAGAGACGCGCTCCGGCAGTCGAAAATTTTGACCAGGCCCTGAAAACTTCAGCTGCACTTTCCAGTTGCGACCCAGAATTATTCGTGCTTCCAAACTTAGTTAACTTGATTTGAAACGATTCGCGTGCTTCTTTAATGTAAGCCGCTTTTTGTTCGAACTCGGTGTTTTGAGCGTATAAAAACAGCAAAAGTTCAATTGCCGATCGGATCTCGTAGATGCTTGCTATCGCGTAATGGTTTTCATCCGTTGTTAGATCTCGCTTGATCGGAAGTTCGCTTTCACGAATTACTATACGATCCACTCCAAATATCAGATTCCCAAGGTTTACCATTACTTCACTATCGTCGCTGTGAAACGTCGCAATGACTTGCTTCACCTGCTTTAGAGCGGCACTTAACTGCTTAAGTTGAGCCATAATTTGACGTTTCTCTACATTAGGCACATAGACAAAGAAGTGCGCGTCGTTTCCCTGCGGTTTCTCGTTCTTACCTAGCCGCTGACTAACTACATTGCTGTCGAGGAAGTAAAGATCTCGCTGTGTACCATATAAACCTGGGTTGGTAATCCGGTCAGTGTGAGGGTCGGTCTGGTATCTGCCACGAATTGCCGCGGTGTCCTCGAACTTAGCCAATACAGAGCGCAGAGTTGCTTCCAAGGCAGTTGATTTTGTTTGTGGAGGTATGGACGCTATCTGGTTGTCATTGAGGAATTTAGCGACTCCCTGCATTGCATTGTTTGCAACAGCTAGAACGGTCTCAGTTTCGTCCAACATTGCGTTAGATTTTGCAATACTTGGCAGTATTATTCCACGCGCACGCACCTGGGCCTCGCGTGCTTTTCGAACCTCGTCTTCCGCACTTCGTTCACGTATGAGCTGCGCTTCAGAGTTTTCGACGTTTTGCGTCCGTTCTTCGATCACGGACCGCTCCATAACTCGCTGCTTGTACTCCATCTCAGTAACCAAACGAGCTTTTAGGATCTGCGCTAAACCGATCGCTTCGCGCTGCAGTGGGCTCATCGTGTCGTTGTTTTGCAACTGGGAATCAAAGAAACCCTTCAGGCTAGTGAACGACGAATTGCCTGCTAAATGACAGATCGGTGGACCGGACTGGTGATGCTTGCAGCCCTTCTTACAACCGCCCACGCATGAACCAATGCCATTTTGGATAAATTGTTGCTCAGCCGTCGACAGATCGCATTGCACCAATCGTTGGAACTCTTCAAGTATCGCGAGGCGAGTTCCGTTGTTCGCCAGCGCGAGTAACATCAAAGCACTGGAAAGGCTAGTAACGTCCATCGAATGCAACGAAAGCAATTTGTTACCGGTATGCAAGAGCTCCGAGTCCATCGTCCGTAGTTCGTTGACGAAATCCACTCCAAAGAATGCGTGCAGATACAGTTGGTCTCGGTCGGCCTGCGATGCACTTGGATAGAGTCCTCGCGCTTCTTCAGCCCGTGTAGCAGCCACTTGGATCACGGCTTTGCGAAGCATTTCAGCGGACTGGACCGTCAGGAAACGAGCTTGATCGATGTAAGTCTGGATGCGGTTCGCAACCACCTCGAGTTCGTCGGCTTCGTCGCCGTTGATCTGAGTCGAGTGCACGTTGACGCGAACTTGGCCCTGCGGCGCGTCGATTTGATCGATCATCATGCGAACTTGATTGACACCTTTTAGCGGTCCGCGGAGATGTATCAAACCTTCGCCGATGACGGAGATGCTAACTTGAGCCACGGGATCTTGGCTGTCCGGTTTTCCTTCGGCAAAGGTATCTGGATCAGCGTGTGCGGCTGCCGTCTCCATTCGGAACTGGTCGGTGCGGGCTAGATCTTCTTCGCGTTGATTTGATTGCCAGCGTTCATTGGCGGCGACTTCAGCATCCCGAGCTGAGCGGACTTGCGATTCAAGCGTTTCGGCTTGCTTAGCGAAACTGCGAGCGGTCGATTGCAGTTGGTCGATAATCTGCTGTTGTCGAGCTGCGGTGTCGGGCGTCGTTGGTTGACCTGCGGCGGACTGCAGTTGTTGAAGCGTTGAGTTGAGTGAGCGCTGTGTGTCGCTAAGTTGGTTCTCAAGCTCGCGGGTGCGCTGGGCCGCTTGCACAGCCGCTCGTTCGGCTACTTGTCGATTGGTGGTTCGCGACTCGGCTTCTTGTCGTGCTTTGTCAGCCAATTGACGACGCACAGCGACTTCTTGTCGATTGTACGATTGGACTCGACGGTTGAGAATTTGGGCGACTCGATGCGCGTCGCGATAGAAGTAAAGCCGGGCGACGCGTGTTTCAACTTTGTCGTTGGGATTGAAACCCGTTGGCACTTTTCGAGGCTGGACGAACTCAGGGAATTCGACCATGTTCGCATTGCCGCGAGTCACACCGGGCGTAACTGGGTAGGCTTCTGCTGCTAGTTGAGCTGCGCCACCGAATGTTTTTACGAAGTTACTGCGGAGGACTTGATCGGGACCTTCGAACGCATTCGCGAAGTTGTCGACAACCTCGGAACCGATAACAGTTAACTCGTAGTATCCTGGCTCGATTGGAGCAGCGGGCGTAGGGGTGATCGTGACGATTGTCTTCGACGAATCCAAAACTGCGCTAAAATCTTTAGAATCGGTAGGAGCTCCTCCGTCAAACTGGCCGGATGTACTGTATTTCAAGCGAAATAATGAACTTTTGACTGCGTCAAAATTGGAGATTGGTCTTGAGAAGGTAACCTGAATTGCTTTCTCTCTAAGTGATGCGCCAAATGCGTCGGGACCCGCGGAGTTAACTCTGAAACCATTGGTTGCCACTTCGATTTCTGAAGCTGCACTTGTTACATCTGTTAACTGTTGATCACCCGCGGAAAGTCTGGCTTCGACGATATTAGTTCCTTCGTTGAGCTTTGCTGCAGTGAATGTCGCTTTCTTGTTTTTTAAGACAGCGGGCTCGGATATCGGTTGGTTGCCGCGAAATAGCTGACATGCTACGGATGAATCTGTGATCGGACGTTGTGACGTAACGGTCACTTCTACCTCAGGCGCCCCTGATTGGTTCGTCGAATAGAACTTCTTTGGATTTGCGGAACGATTTCCGACCTTGGTGACTAAGGCATTGGCTGTGCCGATGTCGTTATCGATTGGCGTCGCTGAAATCGTTTGTACGCCGAACGCGTGCCCAGCGATGCTCGCGTTGTTGCTCACTGATGCGTAGCGGAGGTTAACAGACTGATGCCCGCCGAAGTTCAGAGTGCTTAAATTGACCGCCATTTTGAGCGGAAACGGATTCGCTTGCGTTCTTACCGCTTCTAGCTGTACTGCCAGTACGTCTGCGGGCTGCGAACTTTGATTGGTTGCAATTACTATTCCCAAGACGAAATCTGTTTGATCGTAAGTACGAAGTCTGGCGCCTACTGTACTTGTAATTTCTCTGAATAAACTGAGCGATGGGAGATTGCCTGCGACAGGAGTCCAAGGATAGTGTTCGCTTAACTGCATTTCTAAGACGACCGGTCCATAGGGCCCTTTCTTTGAAGGCTTCCTAACACGGAAGCCTTCACTCCCTGATGTTAGGATCTTCACACTTAAATCAAATGTAGACTGCGTCTGCGAGGGAGTAGCAGTTAGTACAAGGCGAAAATCATTAATTTCTATACTCGATAAATCAATATTAAACGGTAGGATATCGCCGTCCCTGGTAAGTGGATTTATCGCGATGTCCTTTCCGACGCCTGAGGTGGGTTTTCCAATCGCTGTGCCGCTCACTTGCCCTTTGAAGTTATAGCGAACTACGAGTCTATCGCCTCGCAACCAAACAATTGAATCGGGTTCTAGAAGCATATCTTTTTGCCACAACCAGCCCGGTGTCTCGTTGGAGTCTAGAACTGAAACAAGTTGTGGCTGTAGGCTTGACTGCTGAAAAGCGGCTGGAACAACTTGCGTGTTATCGAGATGAGAAACTGAACTGCGTGAGTGCTTAGCGAGAGGTTCCGCATTCGAGTTTGAAGGAATTCGGTCCGGACCCGTTTTTCTGCCATTTCCATTTAATGCGAAACGCAGACCAACACCCCAGACAGCAATGAGCATCAAGCCAAATACGAGAACGAGTAACTGACGCACGTGGGGCCTCCTGCCGAGGTTCGTTTCCTGTCAACGCTATCAAAGAGCTTTACAGATCCGTAGACTGTGCCGCGTATCCGTTACAATCGGCAAACTCATTCGGTGGGGTGAATGCGTTTCGGAATCTACGAATATTTTGTGACGTAATTCCGCCTTGGGTTAAGTGGGGTATGGATCCTGCTTGCCAGCATTAACCGTGGTATATGCGATACTTGCTAGCATTAAGTCGGGGTGTTTGGAAACTACCAACGTTTAAGGATAGAAATTGATTCTAGGTGAATAGAGGATTGCTGGAATGAGAGTTTGCTAGAACGAGAAGTCGCTGGAATGCTAAATCGCAAGCTGGAAGCATACGCCACTAAAAACTACGCCTATCCTGTAGGGCGGCATAGCCGTGGCCGAAGACGGTGGAGCCGCGGCGTCGCACGTCGGTGAAGACTCCAACCTCACGCCGCAAGATTGGGGAAAAGCCATTGAGGGTAACCATGGGCTGGCCACCTTCGGGACACTCGCACCGCACTGTCTGATCGCTATCGGGTTTGCCGTTGTGAGCACAATTGCAGTCGCTGGGGTCAATGCAAGGACGTCCGGCTTTGAAGCAAACCGGTTGTAAAGTAAGGGGCTTCCAATAGCCATCCGCAGTTTTAAACTGGATCTGTAGATGCAAAACAGCGGGCGACGCGGACTTGATATACGGTATTTTAAGTTCCCAATGACCACTCGCTTGTGTGCTCAACTCCATGCCTTCGAGCAACACCAAGCCATTGCGTGCATCCTCTTCTCCCGACGTTCCATAACCTTTCTGCGTGAAGTATGCCGGAGCGTCGAAGATCACATGCGATACAACTTTGTTGGCTTGCCAAACAGATTCGGCTATTGCAAGATCGTCTTCGAACTTGCTTAATCGATCCGCGTCCGCTTGCGCTGTTTTCCGCAGCAACAATGACGTCTCAATATCCTTGGGTGCGAAAACTGTAGCTACATTTAAATGCTCTTCCTGACCGAGCTTCAACTTCGCAACGAGATTGATATCGTTCTTTCTGACAAGGCTAGACTTCGGTTCGGGCACAAAAATAGAACTAGATCTCGGAGCAGACTGCACACCGTCCTGTGAGTTACTCGCTGGTGTCGGAGCAGCTGCAGGTGGGGAAGTAGGTGGGGCGATAGGTGCGGCGATGGGTGGAGCCGTAGGTGCACTGGCACGTGGCGCGCCAGCGCCTGCCGGGCCTAAGTTCATATATGGCTCAGCGACAAAGGCGGATTGACTGGCCCGCTCCGTTTGCGCTATTTCGCTATCAAAATCGAATGTCGAGAACTTTGAATTGACGTCATCGTACATCAAAGTTGCATCAAGCGTTGGACGGGACGCAGCCGAGATCTTTCGGATCTCATCCACGATCGCCCTGCGACGTATCGCGTTTTCATTTCGCAGTGAGTGCAGTGCCTGTGTCGGTTCGTACTGGATCCATAGTGGATCTGACGGTTCGCTGGTCATGGAGCAACCACTGTCTACAACGCGACTGAACTTCAAGGCATGACGACCGACGGAAAGATCCTTCAGGTCAAATTGAAAACAGCATTCGTCGACGGCTTGAACCTTGACATCTTCCAGCCCAGGTCGATGCATGATCATCTCTGCGGCGGCGGGCATGGCAAAGCGAACTACCATGGTATCCTGATAGACGGTTACAATTTTGCCGGATTTAGTCGGCGATGTTCCTAGTTCGCTAGAACCGACTGCAACGACTTCGGGTTTAAGCGGAGCCACGATTTCGATCCAAAGCTGTTCTGATGTGACGAGCGTATCTTTCAATCGGACTTGAAATTGAATCGAATGCCGTCCCAGCGGTGGACAATTCCACTGCACTGTGCGACTCCATCCTTGCCCGTTGTCATACTCATTGCTTGGCACTCTTCCCTGCCAATCATTACCGGCTTCA
The DNA here is from genome assembly GCA_031412515.1 of Planctomycetia bacterium. Classification (GTDB taxonomy): domain Bacteria; phylum Planctomycetota; class Planctomycetia; order Pirellulales; family Pirellulaceae; genus Aureliella. The sequence goes on from JANODD010000102.1 coordinate 29,808, forward strand.
AAAGTCTCTGGGTGAGCCCCTTCGCCGTCCAGCAACATTCGAAACTCAGTGGGTACCTCGATGCTCGTTGAATTCATTTCGAATGTTAGCGCGCCGTACTCAACTTTGCCAGACCGGACCGCGCCGGAGGAGAATCGCTTGATGCCATCAGCAGTGAGTACTGAAAGGAACAAGTGTGTGGCTGCGTCATCCCTGTCTGCAGGACTTGTGATTTGATCAGAGGTGAAGTCCGTGGCACTATTAGCGTAAGACGAATCCATTGTCCTCATTCGATGCCCATAGCCGCAGTTGGCATTGCAAGTATGCTGGTGCAGGTGCGTGTCCCAATAGTCGGTTCCCAGCGTTACCTCCGTGCACGACATAACGATTGCAATTAGCAACACCAAATATCGGATGTAAAACGTCGGCATGTCGGAAACTCCGTCGAAAGGGCAATAGTCGAACTTTCGTAGCCTAGGCATCTTGCTTTCGTAGCCTAGGCATCCTGCCTGGGAAACTCTTGCTGCAAAATGATGCAAACCCAGGCTAGAAGCCTAGGCTATGACCGCTTCCAGCCTAATCCGATTTCTAACGTTTTACACACTTTCTCACATGCTCCCGCTGCGTTGTCACGAGGATGTAGAGTTTGTAGCGATTGCATGGGTTATTATCGAAGCTTCGCTGCGGTTATTGAACCAATACAATTCTCCCAAAAGGCATTGCAAATGCGCATCCCAGTTATTCGTGGAGTCATTGACCGCCGTGTGCTTGTCAATTTTCGCGTTGATGCAGAAGTACTGACTCGTCTCTGTCCGTCGCCATTTCGACCACAGATTGTCAATGGTTTTGGCGTTGCAGGCATCTGCTTGATACGACTTAAACACATCCGACCAAATTTCTTGCCAGCGTTCGTGGGAATTTCATCGGAAAATGCAGCTCACCGAATTGCGGTCGAATGGGAAGCAAATGGTAGGACGCTGACTGGGGTCTATGTTCCGAGAAGGGACACGTCATCGCTGCTGAATGTGTTTGCAGGCGGTCGGATTTTTCCTGGCGTTCATCATCATGCGCGCTTTGATGTTCGCGAAACAGATAACAACTATCACCTCAATATGGATAGCCTGGATGGTTCGGCGCACGTTTCCGTTGACGGTATCGCGACGAATGACTTGCCGATTGATTCTATTTTTTCGGATGTCGCCGAATGTTCGCATTTTTTTCAGGCTGGTTCGGTGGGATACTCACCCTCAAATTCCAGTCAAGAGTTCGATGGATTGGAACTGAGGACGCGCAGCTGGAATTTACGACCTCTCGACGTTTTGCAAGTGAGATCATCATTCTTCGAGGATCGCACTGTTTTTCCACAAGGCTCGGTTACGTTTGATAGCGCTCTACTGATGCGTGGAATTGAGCACGAATGGCACAGTCGAGACTCCGTTAGTAGCTCGGGACCATTTTTCCCCGAGCATTCTTTGAATCCGACTTAAGACTAGTGCTCGGGCCAATTTTATTCTCGAGTTGGTCGCTTCTGGGTGGCACGTTCTGAGGCCGTGCGAAGGGCGTGGCTTGCAGGTCACTCACCACGCCCTTCGCAAAGCCTCAGAGCGTGCCACCCTAAAATCAGTTTACTCACTTCGTGGCAGCGCCTCGGTCTATTTTAACGCGATAATTTAACGTCCGGCGGGTCTCGAGTTCTTCACAGCGGATCCAGAATTCAGCGTTCTCATCTACAACCGGCAATTGAATCAAATACTCACGGTTGTTATTGCCCGGCATCAGTCGATCGGCTTGGAAGTGTTGATAAGGAAACGGTGGAGGGAAGAACTTGCACTGAAAAGTCGTTTCCAAATTGCCGCGGTTGTTGGCCGTTAGCCGCAGCAGCACCGAAGTATCGGAGACTTTCTGCAACTGCCATTGGAAATCGATATCGTCAAAGCCAACAGTGAGCTCATGATAGGTACTAAACCGTTCTGTCTTGTCGGCTTCGATTTGAAAATCAAAACGAACGGCATGCTTGCCCGCAGATACATCGGATCGCAATTCAAGTGGAAAGTCTTTTTCGAGCACGCGTTCGTGAGTCACTTGTAAAGACATGCTTGCAAACTCCTTCTCAAGCAACGTGGGAGCGATTAGATCGACTGTGCCACGAACTACCTTGCCGAACGGGTTACCAACTTTGATAGGTACCGATTGGCCACGGCCGACTAGGCTTTGCAGCGTCGCTGTACCCAGTTCGAACTGCATACGAAAACGAGCGACTGGCATATCAATGCCTCGCACGATGATCGGCCATGGACCGACCGCTACACGTTGTTCCAAGCCATTTCGCGGCGATCGAGCTGATTCGACAGGTACAGAACGCCCCCACAAATCAACCGCGTCCACACCCGTTCCAAGGTAGAGCTGCTCTACCTTTTCGTTGTCATTCCAAACAACCATGCATCCTCTTTTACCGTCCTGGAAAATGTGATTCTGGCTTCCGCCTGGCAGCGTAATCTTACCGACGTAATTGGCTGAACCGGTATGTTCAACCAGTGTTCGCCATGGAACGGAAATGACTTGTGGTTCAAAGTTTGAATTGAAGAGCCCAACATCCGGGTCCATCGGCTTGGTCACAAATGCAGCCGAAACGCCGAGCTTTTTCATCATCACGACGCGCTCAGTTAAGTCGCGTACGCGATCGAGCAGAGAGTATTGATTAGCGGGCAGAAAGTCTAGCGTTAGCCACTTGGTCGTTCCCTCATGTGCCTTGCTAGCGATGTAACTTGGGAGTTCTTCGGATCGCAAATCAGGTTGGATTGACAATTGCGTTGCTTCCCAAGCCATCGCTTGCCCCTGCGGCAGCCCATCAAGCCAAGGCCAGGCGATCGCCAGATGCAATTCTTGACTGTAGGTTTGAACGCTTGCGTGAATCTCGGTCAGTGTTTGAAGAAGTTTCTCGTTAGCCAAAAAGCTATGATCGCTATCGCTGCCAAGTTGAAACCAACTCAGTTTCATCGTCATACGAGAAAGGACTGGATCGAGAAGCGGTTCCCAGACGGCTTTGTTCTGAAAGATAGTTACAATCGGTAGCAGGTCGTCGTCGTCGTTAAACTGCTTTCGCTGCGACCGAGGCGGTTGGTCAATCACCCCCACACACTGGACGTGTTGCGCTTGCAATCGCTCAATCAGCCATGCGATTTGGTCAATGGACGCCGCGTCCCCGTATATGTCCAACCAAATCGGGATCTTGATCGTACTCGCGCCGAACGTTCGAGCTAACTGTGGAATACTGCGAAGTTGTTCATTGTCCAGCCCTGGTGGCAGTGACCATCCGAACGGCCCTTGGCTTTCTAAGGCTAACGGGTCGACGACCACGAGCGGCAGCTCTCGGTCTCGAATGCGGCCAGCGTGTTTGCCTAGGAAAACTCTCGCAACATAGTGGCCGGGTGTGTTCAGTTGCAATTTCCACTTGGCTTGTCCGTTCGCATTGTCGGCTCCCGAACCGCGACGATTGTCCGATTTTGCGGATACGTAATGGTTCAAATCGTTGGAGCTCGACGGATAGTTTCGCGGTTCAACGACTGGTACGAGGGGGACCGATTTTTGCTCGACAATTTTTCCCAGTTCGTTCAATAACTGGAATCGAACGCTCGGGTTTTCATCCTTATTATTGATCCCAATCGCCGTGCATGTGATTTCACATTCTTGTCCAGGATGCGCAATATTAAGTTTTAGGCTACTAGTCAGTTCCAATCGAGGAACTCGGTTGATGCGGATATTGTCAAACCGTACAACACCTTTGAATTGTCGACTTTCGTTTCGTTTGACCATAATTCGCACTCTCGCAGCGCGGAATTCGTGCTGGTCATCCAATGCACTGAAGCACTGAACGCGTTTCCAGTTTATGGTCCCTGTGACCGCTTCCGTCGCTGAAGAGCTAACCGGCTTGGAATTACCGTCTAGCAATTCGAGTTCTACCCAAGCCCGGTGACCGTTCAGTTGGTTGCACTGCACCGAGGCCTCAAGCCCATAGCTATAACGCGGGTCCAGTCGTACGATCGGGCCAGTAACTTCTGCGGAGGCGCCGTCCATCTGCAATTCGAAGCAGCGGTCGACCACGGCGTCCATAAATTTCGTCACTTGCGGCGGCGGGAGTTCTGGGTTGTATTCGGCCTTGAGTTTGCCGTTCGAATAATTCGCCCAGAGTTGGATTAGCGTCTTTGCAGCGGCAGCCGCTTCGGGATTCCGTGGAACGACTTTCATCGTCAAATAAGCGGGATGCTCGCGATCTTGGCGACGTTTCCAGCCCTTGGGCCACTGGTCACTTGGATTTAGATCGCTACGCTGGAATTCCCATGACTGGACTCGATCCGCCGCTAGGTCTTGTCCATGCAGTGGAAAGCCGCTCAGGGCAAATAAAACTCCGCACCAGCCAAGCCATGCTTGAAGCGGCGTGTTTTTCCAGCTACTGTGCCGGTTGTAATGCATAGTCCGCAAGTGATCAGCCAATTGAAAGATAAGGAACAAACCAGAGTGCCGGAACTAAAAATCGGAATTCAAATTGCCAGTTTGGGACAGCCATTGAAGTTGGCTTTGCAAACCGCTGCGCGACTTGGGGCTACCGGGGTTGAAATCGACGCTCGAACGGACATTAGGCCAAAAGAATTGACTGATACTGGTCGACGTCAACTAAAAAAGTGGATGGACGATTTGAATTTGCGGGTTGCATCGGTGCGTTTTCGGACTCGACGTGGTTACGATGTCCTCCAAGATCTTGAGCAGCGTATCGATGCGACGAAGGAAGCCATGCGGCTAGCTTATACGCTTGGTTGCAATGTGGTCGTAAATCAAATTGGGATGGTGCCTGAAGATGTGGCACATCCGTCATATTCCCAACTGCAGATTTGTTTGACCGATTTGGCTCGCTTTGGCCAACATGTCGGCGCGATGCTGGCCGCTGAGACGGGATCGGAACCGGGCGAGCGCTTAGCGGGTTTGATTGACAGTACAGCCGAGAAGACGATTGGAATCGCCTTCAATCCAGCCAACTTGATTGCCAACAATTTTTCGGCTGAGGATGCGTTGATTGCGTGCGCGCCTCATGTGTTGCTCGTTCATGCGCGCGACGCGGTTCGAGATCTCGCCCGTGGTCGCGGCATCGACGTACCGCTCGGCCGCGGCTCAGCCGAGTTCCCTACCATCTTGGCAAACCTTGAGCAGCGCCAGTACAACGGCTGGTACGTCATTGACCGCGAGCCATCCCCTACAGCGATTCAAGAGATCGGCTACGCCGTATCGTTCTTGAAAGAACTTTAGTTCAGCCTTGTTTGCGTTGCTATGCCACTCAGTTCGTGTTGCCATCACCATGTGCTCGCCGACTTGCGAAACAGCGTCTTAACTGTGAATTAAGGCTGAACGCGGTCTCGCGTTGCAGTGTACTTATCGTCCTAACTCTTAAATCGTAACTCTTTAGCTCGCGAGGTCGATCCTGGCTTCCCCTCGCCCTGTACTCGGGGAGAGGGGACCGAGGGGTGAGGGGCCCATGGATCTGTCAATGTTGTCACATGATCGCTTTCGCTGTCGCAAATCATGCTTTGATGTCTACCTCTCACCACTAAAGCCTTCTTGATCATTGAAGAAACTAGTGGGACGCGGGTCGCGATATCGAAAATGATCCGATTCAAAGATTCATAAGCCCTCATCGCCGTTGTTGACCCGAGATCTGCCTTCAAAATATAATTATGAAGCATGGACTTCCCGTCGCTCGATTTAGAACAAAAAGGGTTCAACGATGAACACAGCCTACGACCGTCGGTTCCTTGCATTCACACATCATCGGCTGCTCTTGGGCACGATAGGTCCCGTGGGAAACCTAAGCTGAGCAAAAGGATTACATTTTAGGCTCGTTAATTTCTTGCAACGTCAATGAATTTTAATCGTTCGGTGGCGATGTCTCATAGAGTGAACAGATGACACAACACGTCGATCGCTTGCGTAAGAACGGAATGCATCTTCGCCGTATCACGGACGGTGACCTTCCAATACTTTTCCAACATCAACGGGAGCCCGAGGCCAATGCGATGGCGGCCTTTCCAGCCCGAGGCCACGACGCTTTCATGGCTCATTGGACCAAGATTTTAGCAGATGAGGCTCTCGTGGCCATGACCGTTGTGGTTGACAGTTGTGTCGGCGGCCATGTCGGTAGTTGGACACAGGGTGATCAACGCCTTGTGGGTTACTGGATCGGGAAAGAACATTGGGGCAAGGGCGTCGCAACGCAAATGCTTTTGATGTTCTTAGACTTTATTGCTGATCGCCCTCTGCACGCTCACGTCGCTAAGCATAATTTTGCATCGATTCGTGTCTTGGAGAAATGTGGATTCGAACTTTGCTCAAATTCAACCGATGCCTTGGGCGAACCGGCAGGTGGATTCGAAGAGTTGGTTTACATTCATTCCGTCGACATGTAGAGTAACCCCGGGCCGCGTCACTGCTTGTATGCAGTGACGCTCCCGTGGCTAATGATCGAAGAACGTGCTATTTGGACTTTGCAACCTTCGCGACATCTGCAGACGTCACTTTCTCGAGTTTGCCATTATCCTTGATAGCCCAGCCATCACCACTCTCCGCCGATTTCTCGTAGGCGATTATCTCCGGGGAGGGGGAATTGTCTTTAATCGCCTTGTTCCAAATAATCTTAACGTCACCGCTTTTGACAGCAGCGGCCGCTTTCGGAAATCGGCTCTCGTAGGCTTCAACATCTTTGACACCCTTGAGGGGACCGCCTCCGTAGGAAGCCTCCAAAAGCAGCGCATGAGTTTCCGCCATAGCTTCGCTCGCCCCTGCAGGCAACTGTGGGCCTGAGTTGGTGCCTGTGCACCCACATGCGGCAACAGCAACGACGATTAACAAACTTACTTTTCGAAACATTGCTAATTCAATTCTACTCGTTCGAGGAAACAACTTCACCGCCAGCTCGGCTACCGACTGCTTGCCACGTAACAAAGTCGATCGAATCAGAGATCAATTTTACCGACCCGTCAGCGTAGCAAACGTTTACACCACCCGTGTGATAGCTGGCTGCAGGCAAGTGAGCTTGTGCAAACGAGTTATTTCCACATCCATATCTCTGCGCAGCAAGGTTGGAAATATTCCGGTTCCAGTTGGGCGGAAGCGTGTGCGAATAGGCAAACACCTGGTTTACCGTTCCACGATAGTATTGCAATCCGCCATATCGCAAGTAGCTTGGAGCCACTGATGGACCAGTCGGTCCGCACTCGGGTAGATTGCGTCCGTCTGTCAATTGTGCACCCGTGTAAGCGGTCGATACGACGAACGATGTCGTGTGATCGTACAGCCCAGTCTGAGTACTGTTGTAGTTTCCTCTTTTAATTTCAGCGAACATGGCTGTATTGCTAGTTCCGTCGGTGATCGAAGCGTGAGTAGGTCCTTTCAGCAACTGTCCGGCGCTAGGATTGGGCATCGCAAAAATACCGTCGCCTGGCAGCCCGCCGCGGTAATCCGCATTGGCACCAGTAGAAACCATGTAGTTCGATCGACCGGCATTTGTCTGAGTCATCGTCGATGGGTCCGATGGACAAAGATATGTCGGGATGTCTCCCACGCGGGCTACCGCGTTCGCGTTAGCCAATGCTGGGATGCTAGGAGCGATCGGCGCATCCGAATTCACGTTGTAATCCAGATTCCACTGGTTGAGCTTGTTGCCCTGTTCCATGAACGCCAACAAAAATACCTGTGGCGAAGCATCCGAATAGTAAGTCGTAGCCACTCCGCTCGCATTGGGTAAAACCTTTGAATCGCGTCTCGGCGGAAAGTACTTACGCGCGCTTTCAAAATTGTGAGACGCAAGTCCCATTTGGCGAATGTTATTTTGACATTGCATTCTGCGGGCCGCTTCGCGAGCCGCTTGAACCGCTGGCAACAGAAGTCCTACCAATATGCCGATGATCGCGATGACCACCAGCAATTCTACCAACGTGAAACCGTTACGATGCGGTTTGTTAACCATCTATCCAATTCCTTGAACGAACGAAATAAAAAAAGACTACCAATGCATTAAAACCACGGTCCGCATTACTGACAAGCAGAAACTACGTGAATTCACCTTATCCGAGTTAAATCGCTGCGCGAAAGTTACTTACTGCTTCCGTTGCATACGGGTTCATCAAAAGTACGTCGCTCGACGATACGCGGCAGCTCGATTTGTCGATTGCTCGATTACACCAAAGTACGTCACACGGCAGCCGTCGGTTAACGGAAAGTCATGCTCCCCTAAGGCATATGGACGGCAGTTGATTTGCTTTAACCATCCGCCGGTGGGTCAACAAGGCAGTCGACGCGACCACTGGCGATATAGAAGTTACCAATCAAGTGGCAGGCGAAGTAATCGAACTCGGAGGAAATGCAATGGTCGCGAGGCCGATTCACTGTCCTTATGGTTGCTTAATCACCCCACCTCAAGCTAGGCTCGGTTGTCGCGTAGCGTCGCCTAATTACCCGCGTACTTTGTTGGACACTTAGATCCATAAACGCGCGAAACTCGAAATAAAAACTACCAGTCTGGAGTTGAATTCAAAGAACGCTCGGGACAAATGGTCCCAAGTTTCTAACGGGAGAACGAGGCTGGGCTGGCGGAAAGTCGTGAACAAACGCAGTAGCGGAAGCCGTCAAGGCCTACGGGAGTTGATATTGCGGGCCAATGTTGCGGGCACGAACTGCTCGACGCATTCCGCTACCGACTTTTCGCCCGCTCCCACGCGTTCGGTTGCCAGCGTAGCTCGCAACCGAACGCGTGGGAGCGGGCAGCAGCGTTATTCGCTCGAACTTAGCCGCAAAAGTCGGGATTCCACCGAGTAAACTCGGTGGCGATCAGCGAGAAATGTCGCTATTTAGAGGTAATTTCGATCTTGAAATCGTTGGTGCCTGATGTCGCCACACTGCAGCTGATACCTGAGGTAGCGGGAGTCATATACTTCTTGGGCAACAGCTCTTTCGGAATGAGAGCGACGCTAGGTTCTTTCGCGGAATTGTACTTGGTTTTTTCCTCAACGAATTCACGTTTGACAACGGTGGCTTTGTGGCTGCCTTCGACGGCGCCGTCACCATCTTTGTAGGTTGTTAGTTTGAACTTCCCATCGGCGTCCGTGCGGCCAGTAGCAGAGACTGCATTGGCATCGGAAAACATGGTAACAACGGCGTCCGCGCAGGGCTTGCCATCAAGCAGCACTGTACCGCCAGCCTTATAGACCTTCAGACGCTTTTCAGACCATTCATCCGATTGGCTACATGCAGGCAGTGACACGAAACCGATCGCGGCGACAAGTGCCACCGCGAGTCGCATTTGCAACGCACTCATTCTAAGTTCCATCTATCTAAGTTCTAACTAAGCTGTACTATCACTGATCGTTATTAAAGACTTCGCCACCACTCTTGGTCCCCATCGCTCCCCAAACACCGTAAGGGCTTGGGCCGGTAGTAACCTGCGGTAAGCCTTGGTTGCCGGCGTCGATGTTCTGGCTGATGAACTGCACTGAACCGTCGGCGCGAGCTGCGTTGACTCCGCCAGTGTGTCGGCTGCTGGCTGAGTACATTCCACCTAGCCAGTGATTGTTGGCTTCCATACAGCTTGGGCTGTTCGGTGGGAGAACGGTGCTGAAGCGAGTGAACAGTGCTGCTCCGTCGCTCCAACGTCCGCCTTGGCTGCCGACGTCGGTATTGACCGGTACGATGTAGGCACCATTGACGAAGAGCGTCTTGCAAGCCGCTGGAGTATCAGTCCTACCACCGCCGGTGGTGGCAGCACGTCCCATAGTCAAAGGTCCGATAGGCGTCATGTGTTCGGACATGGAGATCGTGTTGCTAAGTCCATCGGTTACGGAAGCGATGGTTGAGAATGAAAACGCGCCATAGATACCGCGTGGGTTCTTGCAGTTGCGTCCATCGCCTAGTTCGTCGACTGTGCACATTAAGGTTGCAGTGTCACCGCCGCAAAAATTGTAGTTGGTGATGGCGATATTCGTGACCGGACGAAATTGAATGTCGGAAGGGCATAGTAAAGTTGGCACTTGATTCGACCAGTAACTGGCGCCGCTCCATGCGGCCGATTGAGCTGTGTTGTATTGGTTGTAGAGTGCATTTTGTTCACAGAATGGCAACAATGGCACGTGTCCACTGATGCGTCCACGAGCTGTCGTACCGGTCGGGCAAATACCGCTATCACGGCAACCCGATCCGCTCGCTCCGCTGGGAAATTTCTTGTAAGTTGATTCGTAGTTCAGTGAAGCCAGCGAAAGCTGTTTGAAATTGTTGCTGCACTGCATCCTTCGAGCTGCTTCACGAGCCGCTTGAACAGCCGGTAGCAGCAAGCCAACCAAAATGCCGATGATGGCAATCACCACCAGTAACTCTACCAGCGTGAATGCAAAACGCGATTGGTTAACTCTCATGAACTTAGCCTTTACAAAAAGAATGGTTGGCAGTGAATTTGCCAAAGAATATTACCCAAAGACGAGAATTGGAATGCGACAAGCATTGAATTGCTTGCG
>JANODD010000103.1:0-19340 GCA_031412515.1 Planctomycetia bacterium
CTCGCCCTGCGGATAGTTCGGTTTCTAACTAACATCGCAGCCACCGCATTGCCAGAATCCCGCAGGCTCGTCCTGCGGATAGTTCGGTTTCTAAATAAAGGCCACGACGCACCCGCGACGCCGGCTCCCCAGCTTGCCCCGGCGGGGTCGTTCGGTTCCGGGCGGAGATCCCCTTTCGCTAGGTGGTTAGTTAGAAGCCGAACTATCCGCAGGACAAGCCTGCGGGATTCCGAGCTTGAGCCTGCCGGACTTTAGTCAGAAGCCGAATGATCCGCAGGACAAGCCTGCGGGATTCCGAGCTTGAGCCTGCCGCTCTTTAGTTAGAAGCCGAATGATCCGCAGGGCAAGCCTGCGGGATTCCGAGCTTGAGCCTGCCGCTCTTTAGTTAGAAGCCGAATGATCCGCAGGACAAGCCTGCGGGATTTTTGGATATCAGCGTGTGGATCGCTCCGATCTTCGCTAAACTAAATTGTCGATAAAAAAAGTAGCGAGGCCAAAAACATGTTGATCCAGCCATACCAGTTGGAGGAACTGCATTTTGCGTGGTGCAATCGAATTTACTTTCGTACACGAACCCATCGCCGAACGACGATCGGTTCCCTGGCTGCGTTGAGTACTAACGAGCTTGCTGACACTCTCAAGCCATACGATATCCACCTGCTCGACTTTACTTCATCGGAACACGAACTGCGAGGCCTGCTTAGCCTCAAGGCCAGCGAAGCAACTTCTACTGCAATCAGCAAAACGAAAGGCCGCATCAGCAAATGGCTCAGCGATCACGCAGACGATTCTGCGAGCCATAAGTATCTCGCTGCGGGCTATTTCGCAGTAACTGTCGGACAAGCCGACGCGGCCGCCGTGGACCAGTATCTCGAAAATCAATCAGAGCATCACGGGTATGCCGACCGTGCACGTCCACCTGTTCTTGTACGCTCGATTTCTCATCCAGACGAAGTTGTTCGAAAGCTGCAAACGGATCATGCCGTGACGCGGCTTCGGTACCATTTAGTTTTTGTCGTCCCCAAACGACTAGGAGTCTTTTATGCTGAAGCAGGCGATGAAGTGACGAATCGATGGCTGGAGCTGGAAGGACCATTCTTAATTGACAAAGTCTCTTTTCTACCGGATCACGTGCACATCGCCGTGTCGCTCCATCCCAAGATTTCGCCGGCTGTGGTCGCTTGCGAGTTGATGACTAGCTCACAGGAAGTCATGTGGGAAAAGTTCCCAAGTTCGGTCGTTAACGCTGGAATCGAACGGCTTTGGCAAGCGAGTGCCTATGTTGGATCCTTCGGTGACTTATCAAATAAAGCTATTTCATCCTACATGCGACGCTGGGCTGAATCGGTGGACGATTAGTGCGAGCTTATAGCTCAGGGGAGTAACATTGACTGAAGCGGTTGGCGGTTGGTTAGCGTGGTTATAGTGAGAAGCCTAATGATCCGCAGGACAAGCCTGCGGGATTTTCGGTGGGTCAGGATGTGGGTAAGGGTTGGCGATCGCGGGTGTTAGTGAGAAGCCTAATGATCCGCAGGACAAGCCTGCAGGATTTTCGGTGTGTCACGACGTCGGCAAGGTACGGCGGTCACGGGTGTATTACGAAGCTGAATGAATCGCCGACAAGCCTGTGGGATTCATACGTTGGTAGCGACGCAGTTAGCCCTGGGTTTCCGTTTGTAGGTTCAAGGTTCACACGAATTAGTAGAAGCTCATCGGACTTAGGGCCGCCTAGTGTTTTTAGCTACTCTAGTTGCATTGTCATTTCTAACAGTCCGGTCCTCGGGGCTTTCGGCTTCACTCATTCTGCTTCGCATTTAAAAATCCCGTAGGCTTGACCTGCGGAAGCTTCGGCTTTCAACTAACAACGCAAGTCAGAGCCTGCCAGAATCCCGCAGGCTTGCCCTGCGGATCTTTCGGCTTCAATAACGGCACGAACCGGAACTTAGTTAGAAGCCGAACAATCCGCACGACAAGCGTGCGGGATTCTAGTGAAGTGCCTCGGCGTGTTAGTTAGAAGCCGAACAATCCGCAGGGCAAGCCGGCGGGATTCTTGTGCTGACAGAAGCGAGCCGGCGGGATTGAACGGACACATAGTCAATGTAGTTAATAAGCGAACCCCGAGCGCTTTGATCGTTCGTGCACACGACCAAGGCGCTCGGGGTTCTGCTTTGTGTCAACTAGACTTCAGCTAACTGGGATTTCGCTTCCGACTTACTGTTCTTCTGTTTCCATACCGAGACGCATGCAGAGCGTTTGGAATTCGTCATACAATTTGTCGCTGCTGGTGTGGACGTGTTCAGCTTCGGTGATGAAGTGAATATCTTTGTCGATGTACACATCATGGCTGATCAAGACTCGCTCGAAGCTCTCCAGCGGTGAGCCGTAGGAAATGATCATCTTGTGTTCGTCGAACTGGACTTCTTGTTGACGCTTTGGATTGAGCACAGCGATGCCGGTGCATCCGTCATTGAGCAGCATATCTTCGAAGTCGTACAAAATGCTCTTGAGGACTGGCATATCGATATGTTCTCGGTAGTGGTCTTGATGACCGCCGGTATGATAGTGGCTGGTTTCAAGAACCACGTCGACGACTGGGCCGAGCGTATCGATCATGTCTATAAACAGATCAAACAAGCGTTCGCTGGACGCGGCAGCTAGAATCACTGGAACTTTGGCTTTGGAAGCGGGATCGACGTAAACATCGTGACGGAATCCTTGCCGTGGAACGACTTGCAATCCAACCGATGGACGGATCGCATCGGTTAGATCGAACGCGCCATAACGAAACACTTCCAAATGCGCCTCCAATTGCTCATCCGACAAGCTTCCGAAGCTCGTAAGAGCGTCAGGCGTTGACGGAGTGACCGAAGTCGAATTGCTTGTCTGGGAGCGTTGCTGCGAACCCATGAGAATCTCACTTGCCATTTCCGGGGGATGTTTTTCCTCGCGTTCTGCTCGTTGTCATCGAGACAATTGAGGCGCAGAAGTCGGAGGTGTTATTTGCAGTCTGCGAAGCGAGTGACCGTTTTGCAGATAACTAAAACTAGGTCAGCTTCTGGAACCGAATCCGTTTTGCTGCAAAGTTGTCCACTTTCCTTATGGCTGAAGGTGGTAAAGTTCATGCTAATCGTTACAACCGGCCCCCATATCCCCAAGTCCGGCGAAGGGTTGCGTTTTTGCAACATGTGAACATCAAAGCAGCACGGACTCGAATTGAGTATGCGAATGCGCAGTGAACCTAACGAGTGTGCTCGAGAGAGAGTAGACTTGAATAGAGTTCAAAAAACCCAATCGAGAATTTAAGTATGCGATCAGCCCCTGCTCAACTGAATAAATCCGCCAGCCATCTATCAAAGGGGTGGGTCTTCGGCGCGATTCTAATTGCAATGACGGTCATTGGCTGCAAGGATCGAGCCGTTGTTGTAAAGCCTGAAGAAAGCGGCATCTTGCCGCCATCGAACCCGCCGAGCCCGCCGAAAATTGCAGTTGAGCCCGAACAGCCGAAGGCAATTCTTGCGGGCGAAAAACCTTGGCTGGGATTGCAAGCGCTTCCTTATAGCAGTTGGTATTCACAATATCTAAACGGAAAGTGCGTTGGGTTTTCGCAATTCACTGCCATCACATCGGAAGCTCTAGGGAATAGCCGTTTGCGTTTGACTAAACGAGACGTATTCGAAGTCGCTGCAACTTCGACCAGTCCAGTCCAACGGCAAGAAATTTTGCTTGAGTCACTCGAAACTCGAGACGGACAATTCCAAAGTTACACCGAAACCTCAAGCATTGGCGAAAGTCGCTCCGAGTCAACGGCGGCGGTACAGCGCAACACGTTAACCATAAAAAACGTAGCTGGCGATAAATCCACTTCTAATACTTTGCTATGGCCCGATGGCGCCTGGGGCCCCTTAGGGGTCATTGCCATTCTGCAGCAGAAACCCATGATGCCGGATGAATACCGTGAGGCTAAGGTATTTGTGCCGTCGCTTGAAAAAATCGTCAAGGTTGAATTTAAAAGTAAAAAACTGGATTTCACCACGCTTCCCGGGGGCATCGTAGCAGAACTCCTGTTGATCGAAACGCTTTTTGCAACCGAAACTGAGAGCGCGCTCACTAAGAACTGGGTGAACCCGAAGGGCGAAATCATAAAATCTGTCAGCCAAGATGGATTTACTTTGTTTCAATGCACGCGTGACGAAGCCGAACGGATTGATGGTTCGATTCGCGCTGCACAACTGATTGAAACAAAAATACCCGTTCAAGCAACAATCGAACAGCTTCGACCTGCCCACGTTACATTCTTAATCGACTCAACGAAAGTGGATCCATACGGATTGCTTTCCCGCAAAGTGAACCAGGAAGCTAAATCGCTGAGTGCACTTGGTGCGGCCTTAACAATCCATCGTGCAATTCCCACCGATCCAATTCCCCCGGGAGTAACGCAGGATCCGATTCACGAATCGCACCTCGCGAAATTCGATTCTGACGCTCCCCAATTAAAAACGTTTCTCAGCGAGCTTCCTGAAAATTTGCCGGACGCACTTTCCACTGCATCGAAATTGACCGGTGGGGTTTTTCGGAAGGTAGAAAAGGCACCGCTTTCGCGAGACTTCTCAACTCCATCGCAGGTAGTTCAGCAGCGAAAGGGTGACTGCAAAGCTCTTTCGATCCTGTTGGTTGCTGTTCTGAGAGAGCGTGGGATACCGGCGCGTGCAGCCAGCGGACTGCGCATTGTAAGAGGAAAAAACGGCGATCAGCTCTATGCGATTTATCACATGTGGGTGGAAGCTTGGGTAGGGGATCGATGGATGCCACTCGATCCGTTCGCAGGCTCCACCGGAGTTGGCGCGGACCATATCAAATTTTCAGAATCTTCATTGAACGACAAAAATCTGATTCCGGTCATGCTCAATGTGCTTCAAAGCATGGAACAATTGACGATATCCGTCAGAGAAAAGTAGATGCTATTCGAACCTGCAGCACACAGAAAGCCAAGCTTATTTCAAACCGAGCTTGTTAAGAGCCAAGTTCAATTCAGGATCCGAAGAATCTGAATTGATAACAGCGTCAGGATGCAGATGCACGGGTAAGTTGCCAGGCAGGAGTCGAACCGCCGAATCAACAGAGACAGCCACGGGAATATCGGGTCGCGCACGCTTTATTGCCTGCGCGACGTCGTATCCGGAAGTAGGATGCATATCGGAGCTTGCAATGACCAAACGATAATCCGATTGGAAGAACTTACTTAATCCTTCATCGCCACTAGATGCAACTTCGACCTGGTAACCCCGTCGGCGCAGCCTCGAACTAAGCAACTCTTCGCGGGAGTGGTTGCTGTCAATATGCAAAATTGTCCCAGATGTGGCGACCTGGCTATCACCCTGCCGCTCAACGGATACGGCAATCGGCAACTGAATTGTAAAGGTCATACCATCCGGTGCATTGCGAATGACATCAATGTGTCCTTGATGATCCTCGACTATCCTTCGACAGACGGTCAATCCCAGCCCTGAACCGTTGGTTCGCGTAGTAAAATAGGTAACGAAGCAACGATGCATGTCGGCATCGGACATGCCGGTGCCAGTATCTGAGACTTGCACAATGACGTTGGTCTCGTCAAACCTGAGTTCAATCCTAATCGTTCCTCCGTTCGGCATCGCGTCGATAGCATTATTCACTAAGTTGGCGAAGACCTGCGTCAATTGCGTTTCGTTTCCGCAAATTGTGGGAACTTGAACGAGTTGAAGGTCAAACTTAACTGGATGCTTGGTCTGCCGTTCAATCGACCACCATTTGGATTTTGTTAGCGCGGGAATTGATTCTAAAAGCGATTTTAGATCAAGTTGTTTTCGAACAATTGCCAGACGCGAACTTCGAAAGTAGAGTTTCAGGTTTGTCAACAAGTCGACCGCATGTTGGGTGCTTGCTGCTAGGGTCAAGACATTGGAAATTGCGTTTTCAGGAAGATTGTCCAGGGACTGTAGTAGCTGAACCATGGAAAAAACAGGTGTAATTGCATTGCTTATGTCATGCACGACCCCTTCCGCCAGCTCGCCAAGCAACGCCAGCCTCTCTCGTTCGTCGACGCTATTCTGCGATTGCTCCAGCGCGCTTATTGCCGTTGAGAATCGTTGACTTGCACTTCGTAGTTCAGCATCGTATCCAACCAACTCCGCTTCAGCGCGTTCTTGCCCTGTGATGTCACGTTGCAAAGCGATGTAATGAGTGGTGCGTCCACTTGAATCTCGTAAATGACTAATAATCCACTCGAGCTCAAACGGAGTTCCATCGCGATTGTAATTTGTTGCTCGTGCAATAAAATCCTTGCCCGACGAAAGCGTCTCTCGAAGTTCAGCAAGCACCACAAAGTCGGTCTTTGGTCCTTGCAGTATTCTTGGAGTCTTCCCCAATACTTCAAGCACCGAGTATCCCGTCATCCGTGTAAATGCAGAATTGACATAGAGAAACTGAGGTCCCGGTGCCTCAAGTTCAGCAGTGGTAATTATGACTGAATACTCAGCGTAGGCCGCTGCCAATTCGAGAAGATCTTGCCGAACACATTGGCGATTTTGCACTGTCAGCTTTGCCTCTAGGTTGGGGAAATCGAATGGGGTTCCTGATGTTGCCAGCGAGCGGACTCACCAGGAGGGCAGAAATGACATTTTTTGGGCAGGACGTAATACTACACTATCAATGCCACTTGTGAATATTCTTGACGTCTAATAGACCCTAGTTTCACATTAGAGTGCCGCGTAAGCGTCAAACGAGCACCGCAACAGTGTCGACCGATGCCCTCCAGAGAGTCTTTCGACGTGTAATTCAAGCGCAGGGTCTCTTCGAGCCTAATCGACGTGCCGAAGCGACTCGCCGTTAGGTGTTGCAACTCGAGAAACAGCCTTGGTCCACATCACAGACGCGACTAGCGTGTTTTACTGCACCCCAAGACAATGACAGCGAGGAAGAGCAACGCCACTGAACAGGCTCTAGGCTGTTCGCGCATTGGGCCAAACGAATGGGACCGATCTTGGATGAGAAAACGCTGGTAAGCTGGATTACTCACTGCGGCCAACTCGAGTCCGTCGCGACTCTAATGCTAGAAATACGACGAAGAGAATTAAGTCGATCTAAGTGACTGGGCTGACTTTGCTAAAAATGCAGGTCAGTTGATGGTAAGCGGGGCATTTCGCGGATTTTCTAGCTTAATAAATAACGAAAGAGCTTGATATACCACCCACACCATGCGTTACAATATGACTAACGCAACGCCTGCGAGGAATTCCCCGACAGAACCGCGAATACTCAATTCAGCGGAGAATTAAACGACGCGGATTGCACTAACGCGGATTGCAGTAACATGGATTGCAGTAACATTGTGCGTTACTGACCTAACGCTTGATTGTAAGCACTGAACATCGTACAGTTCGACGTTAACGGCTACTTGGGTACGCCAGAGTTTGTAGGAGGAGCAAAGATCGATGGCTGATTCTGATATTGCTGTAATGGAACCGGAAGTTGTAACCACTCGCAAGCCGGCTCCGGCAAAGCCCAAACAACAACCGAGATACCACGTCATCTTGTGGGACGACCCGGACCACACGTTCGATTATGTAATCATGATGACGCAGCAGCTGTTTGGCGCCACTTTTGAACGCGCTATGCAACTAGCCAAAGAAGTTGACACTTCGGGCCGTGCGGTGTGTCTGACAACCACGAAAGAACACGCTGAACTCAAACGCGATCAAATTCACGCATTTGGCAAAGACCCGCTGCTTGCAAGATGTTCTGGAAGCATGACCGCGAGTATCGAACCCGAACGCTAGGCCACGTAGCCCGAGGGGATAGCGTAGCGGAAGCCGTCAAGGCTTTCGGAGACTGAATTTGCGCGGGCAAAATCACATGGACGAAATGCTTGACGCATTCCGCTACCGACTTTACGCCATACCGGCTGGAGGCCTAGGCTACGCGCTACTTCGCAAGCTCTCGCGCCTCGGCATCCAACTTTGCAGCCTTGGCCTGAGCTTCTTCAAGCGGCAAGCCGGCCGCGATGCCAGGCCGAACATGCTTTGTCAAAGTAAGCCATGCAAGTTTAAGCATCGTTTGCTTTTGATGCACGAGCGCCAAGATCTCTTTCGCTTTGGGATGAGCTGGCAAACCAGTGGGTTCGATCTTTAATCCCCAGGCCATCGCCAGCGGAGCTGCCAACACAACTTGCCCCTCGGCATTCGGATGAACCCCATCACCCGCAAAAGTAAAGTTCGGTGCATCTTTTCGTTTAGCAACTAACGCTTGCTTGATCGCACCATGCACGTCAAGCACCTGCCAACCGTCCGCTTTACGACTAAGCAACCATTGCGAGTATGCTTCGAGCACATCGTCATACCCTTCATAGGGTTGCGTGTAACTGTCCAGTCCAGCTGGCAGCAAGCGAGCTTTGATTGGAACCGGGTCGAAAAGGGCGGGTGTCAGGTGAATGATCTTCGCGCCGCGAGACTCGACTGCTTTATGCAATCGTTCAATACCTGATTTGAACTTGGCAAAGCGGTCTTCACCCAACGGATAGTAGATGCCGTCATTCATGCCGTAGCAGGCAACGACGAGATCCGGCTTCGTTTGATCGAGTACCCGGTCGAGCCGTTCGTGCAAATCGGGGCGAGGAAATTTCCCACCAGCATGCCCTGGTTCGGACAAACCCGAAGTCGTTTCGCTTGGCAAACCAAGGTTAAGCAACTCGATGTGACGTTCGGGATACTGAACAATCAACGCTGTTTCGATCGCATCGATGTATCCACCCGCGTGTGTGATGCTGTCGCCAAGAAAGACGACTCGCTTTACATCTGGCGGCGCCGCTTTTCCCTGCTCCTGTGCATAGGATGGGAGACCAGCCAAACAAGTTATAGCACTAAGCAATAGAAAGATGGTTGAATGACTTCGCATGATGAACCTTCTTAGAATTTAGTTCGGTAGCTGGCTTCGTGAGAAACCGGATGCACTGGACAGGTCAATTGTGCAGCCGGTTTCTCACGAAACCAGCTACCTTGCTCGCCAAAAATATCTACATCGGTGTTAATTCACCGTTGATGATCCAGGCGACACCAAAGGCGTCGATTAGCATACCAAATTTTTTCGCCCAAAACGTTGGACTAAAAGGCATCGTCACCGTTCCGCCCTGAGCGAGTGCATTGAAGATCGCCTCTGCTTCCTCGACGCTATCGTAATTCAAAGCAATGGAACAACCTTTGATTCCCTCATACGGCACATGAGATGGGGCGTCGCCAGCGTACAGCATCGCGCCACCTGGCAACTCGAGCTGTGCGTTCATGATCCGGTGAGCAAATTCCTTCGGAATCTGATCGGCCATCGGCGTTTCCGCCCCTGACATCATCAACTTGATTTTGCCACCAAGGGTTTTTTCATAAAACCGCATTGCTTCGGCACAGTTACCATCAAAGCCGAGGTACGGGATGGGTTGAAGATGATTCGTTTTCGCGTTCGACACATTGAAGCCCTCGAAAGTGGAATTGGTCGGGGCATAACTGGAGCCCCTCACTGTTGGTCGATTGGTTTTCTTTGAATTCGACATCGTACAAGAAAAAGTCTTCGACAAGCAATAACGCCGTGTCCCACGCCTAGCCACGTTTCTAAACCATAAAATAGTCGCCTTTCGCTCCGAGGCTGTGAATTTATGATAGTCGCCTTTCGCTCCGCGAAAGTAGCGTCCGCATTCGCTGGCTGCTGTTTGAGCCACTTTCGCGGAGCGAAAGGCGACTTTAGAAACAAAGCCAAGCTTAATTTCATCAAACACCCAACGGTACTCCGACGATAGACACGCCACCACAGAAATGCTCAAATGTCGACAAGAATGATGGCCTTAACGGATTCTTCACCGACGGAGACGGACGATGAGCACTGTGGTTAAAAAAACAAAGGCAATGGGCAACCCAGAAATACAGAAACTGGAATCAAAGAAACAAAAGGTTAACCCGTTTCATCAACGCTTGGCAAGATTGACTCACTACCAAGCTTGTCAAATGCTCGGTCCTGAAGGCCGAAAGCTCATTCTAACCGGCTCGCAGCAATGCGAAGTTGAAACCGAACGCGACGTGTATCTCGGCGGCGACCTCTACCGCGTCCGCATCCCAACGGACACCGGGAGCGTCGTAGTCGTAACGATTACCATGAACAGCGGTCGCGACAAACAGTTGCAGATGAACTGTGAACAGTGCAACAAAAACTGCGAACACATGGGCGCCGCTTTAGCACATCTGCTCGATGCAAAATCGACGATGGGGCTCGCCGCGCCACCAGACGAAGCTGTGCCTCTTGAAAATCTGACGGAAAGCGAATTGCTGCAGCGAGCCTTGGCGGAGCGTGAAAAACGAGCCAACGAAGAAAAGATGCAAGTTCGCGCCGTCGACAAAGAGCGCCCATGGTCGGACTACATTGTCACCAGCGCACGATCTGGAAAAACTTATCGGGTCGCTCTCCGCGGTGTTGAACCCGGACACTCTTATTGTAGCTGCCCTGATTTTCGCACCAACCATCTCGGCACTTGCAAGCACATTCTTCACACACTGAAAAAAGTACAGCAGCGATTTTCGGCCAGCAAGTTGCGAGTCGTGTACAAACGCAAGAACATCTCGGTACGTGTCAACTACCAACAACCGCTCGGCTTGCTGTTCAACATGCCCGACGTTGTCTCAGACAAATTGGCGGAGATCGTTGGCGACAGCGCCACTGTGCCGACCGATGGTTGCTCGATGATGAACAAAATCCAAGCGCTCGAGCAAGCACGTTTTGATGTTCATGTATATCCCGACGCCGAAGAGTTCATACAACGTGCTCTGATGCAAAAGCAACTCAGCCAACGCTGTGAAGAGATTCGCAAGTCCCCCAAGACCCATCCGCTGCGTCAGAAATTGCTCAATGTAGAGTTATTGCCTTATCAACTTGACGGTATCGCATTCGCCGTTGGTGCCGGACGTGCAATCCTGGCCGATGACATGGGCCTTGGTAAAACCATTCAAGGGATCGGCGTCGCGGAGTTGTTAGCCAAAGAGGTTGACATCCGTCGAGTATTGGTCGTTTGCCCAGCGTCACTGAAAAGTCAATGGCGAAGCGAAGTGGGGAAGTTCTCCAATCGCACTTGTCAGTTGGTGATGGGCAACGGTGAAGAACGCGCTGCGCTCTATCAGTCTGACTCCTTTTTTACCGTTTGCAATTACGAACAAGTGATGCGCGATCTCACAGCGATTGAATCCGTAGGCTGGGATTTGATCATCCTCGATGAAGGCCAACGCATAAAGAACTGGGAATCCAAGACGAGCCAAGTGATTCGTGCGCTGCGCAGTCAATTCTCGTTGGTTTTATCGGGAACACCGCTTGAAAATCGGCTCGACGAACTCTACACCGTTGTTCAATTTGTCGATGATTGTCGACTCGGTCCGGCCTACCGCTTTTTTCACAAGCATCGTGTGGTCGATGATCGCGGCCGTGCAGTCGGTTACCAAAAGCTGGACGAATTGCGGGAGGCACTCAGTCCCATTTTGCTACGGCGCACACGAGCTGAAGTCGCCAAGCAATTGCCAGAACGGACCGATGAAATAATTCGCATCCGACCGACCGAAGAGCAGTTAGAGATTAGCAACAATCAGTTAACGATCGCGGCCAGAATCGCGGCAAAGAGTTTTCTAACCGAGATGGATTTGTTGCGATTGCAAAAAGCACTGCTGCTCGCACGAATGGCAGCCGATAGCACATTCTTGTGCGACAAAAAGGAACCCGAGTTCAGCAGCAAATTGGAGCGGCTAGGTGAGTTGCTATCGAGCTTGATCGAAGTGCCGGATCGCAAGATTGTGCTCTTCAGCGAGTGGCGAACGATGCTCGATCGAATCGAAATCAAACTCGATGCGCTCGGCTGCGATTACGTCCGACTGGATGGCCAGATACCACAGAAGCAGCGGGCAGCAATCGTTAAAAAGTTCCAAGACGACCCGAATTGCCGCGTGATTCTGATGACCAACGCTGGCAGTACAGGACTGAATCTGCAGAGCGCCAACACGGTCATCAATGTCGACTTGCCGTGGAATCCAGCCGTACTTGAGCAACGAATCGCTCGCGCACATCGCATGGGTCAGAAGAATCCGGTTACTGTTTACAAATTGGTGACAGAAGACACGATCGAGGAGCGACTGCTCGAGACGCTGGCATCGAAGCAAGATTTGGCAGACGCGGCTCTCGATTTTGATTCCGAGGTCAACGAGATAACGATGAAGAGCGGTATCACCAATATTCGAGAGAAGCTCGAAAAAATCCTGCTACCAACAAGATCTGCGGCTGAGGATCAAAGTCAAAAGCGAGCCGTTGAACAGCAAGCTGAATCGATCCAGCAGCGTCGCGAACGCGTCTCAGCGGCAAGTGGCCAGTTGCTCAGCGCGGCGCTACAACTGGTCGGAGAGCTGGTTGTATCCAAGGACGTTCCTCGTCCAAGCTCGGAAGCAGTCGACCAACTCTCAAGTAGTTTATCCGAGTGTGTGCAGCGAGACGCCTCCGGCCGACCGCAGCTCACCATCAGCTTGCCCGATGACAATGCGCTGCGAGGATTGGCCGAAACACTCGCTTTGCTGTTGGCGAAGAAGTAGGAAGTACCTGGAAATATGCGATCCAAGTTCGTATTGCCAATCACAGTCGCTGAATTGCCACTCATTTCGACTTTAGGCATGTCAGCAGGAGGCCCTGATCGACTTCACTTAATCTTGATAAACGTTTTTTCCTTGCTTCCGGTTTTGCTTATTTGCGTTATTTTGCGGATTGCTGGTTACCAATTATCAGCCACGAGTGCCGTTGAAGCGAAAACGGACTCCAGTCATTGATAGCCGAGGCCCGGTGCTTCGTCGCAATTTAACGCCGGGGCATAGTGAAAATGACGTCAGGTCGGGACGGCCGAATCAGTGAGCCGTCGGCGCTAGCCGCGGGTGAACGGAGGAGCTGTCGTTCATAAATTGTAGTCCATCAAACAGGAATTCTCTTGATGTAAGTTGCTGCGCATTGGGTAGGAATTCACGGGTTTAAGTCATTCGCTTCGTTGGCCCGCGGCTAGCGCCGTCGGCTCACTACGTGGTGTATAATACGAGCCTTCCTTAACTTCCCACCACCAGGAGATCGCGATGATGACGCAGCCTACTCGTTCTCAAAATACTGTGAAGAATCTTGAAATGAATCGCCGTAAGTTGCTGGTAGCGGGCGGTGCTGGTGCGGCACTGTTGATGACGGGACGGAAGGCATCGGCGCGGGTGATTGGAGCCAACGACCGACTGCGAATCGCCGTAGCAGGTCTTAATGGCCGCGGGCAAAGTCATATCGATGGCTGGCTGAAACAGGAGAATGTTGAGATCGCTTGGGTGATCGATCCCGATGAACGCGCACTCGCCAGTGGGATCAAGATTGTAAAGGAAAAGTCGGGCGGCAAATCGGATCCCAAAGGTGTAGCTGATGTCCGGCAAGCTCTGGACGACAAAACGCTCGATGCGATTTCGATTGCGACACCCAATCACTGGCATTCGCTGATGACGATCTGGGGCGCTCAAGCGGGCAAGCATGTGTACGTCGAGAAGCCGATGAGTCACGATGTCGCTGAAGGCCGCATCGCAATGGAGGCTCAGAAGAAATACGGCGTCGTCGTGCAACACGGCACACAGAGTCGCAGCAATGCCGAGATCGCTGGATTGCACGAAGCGATCAACGCAGGCGAGTTCGGTAAGCTGAAGATCTCGTACGGTTACTGTTGCAAGGAGCGTGGCAGTATAGGCAATAAACCGATTAGCGAACCGCCAACCAATTTGGACTGGAACTTATGGCGTGGTCCGGCTGATGTGAAAGAGTTTCATGCGAACTATGTGCATTATAACTGGCACTGGTTCTGGAAGACGGGCAACGGTGATTTGAACAATCAAGGCACGCATCAACTCGATATCGCTCGTTGGGCCATCGCACCTGATCAAACGCATCCCGTTCGTGCGATGGCAATCGGCGGTCGATTCATGTGGAATGATCAAGGCGAAACACCGAACACAATGTTTGGGATCGCTGAGTATCCAAACGGTCAGCAGGTGTTCTTCAACGTTCGCAATATCAATTACAGAGGATACAAACGCCAAGTCGAAAACGAATACTACTTTGAAGATGGCGGTCGCATCGTTGGTGGCAAGTATTTTGCAAAAGGAAGCGACTCGGGGGAGAAGCTAAGCATTGCGAAGGGCAAGGTTACCCCAGGCGGAAATTGGGGCGCGTTCATTGCGGCTTGTCGGGCGGGCGATCCAAAAATGGCCAATGGCAACGCGGCCGACGCGCACTACGGTTGTGTTCTTGGACACTTAATTAACAACTCGTATCGACTGGGAACTGAAGTCCCATTCAACGAAAAGGCGGGTCGATTTGGCGATAACGCCGATGCGGCTGAGCATTTTGGTCGCTTACATGCGATTATGGCGGATGGAGTTGGGGTTCCGGTAGATGGATCAAAATACGTCGTTGGCCCTTGGTTAACGTTCGATCCGGCTACAGAGCGTCACACGGGTGAACATGCAGAAGCTGCCAATGTGCTGTTGAAAGACAATAATCGGCCCGGATTTGAGATTCCGTCCATAACGAAAGTGTAATCCGGGGTTTGCAGGGTTTTGCTTGCGGTGGGAGAGCAGGTCTAGTTGAGATATAATCCAGCGTAGCCAAATAGGTTAAGCACCCGCTTCCCGCCCGCAGAATTGCGAAAGCCCCCAATGGAAAAAGTCGATTTTGAACATCGGACGCGCCTCGTCTTTGGCCCTGGCGAGATTGCCAAACTAGGCGCGATCGCCCGCGAACTGGGTGGCAGTCGAGCGCTAGTGGTCAGTGATTCAGGCGTCGTGACGGCTGGACACTTTGGTCGCGGCCTTACATCGCTTGAAGCCGCGGGTCTACAAGTTGCCGCTTTCCATGGCGTAAAGGAAAATCCTACGACGGCTGAAGTTGACGCTGGGTTAAAGGTCGCTCAGGAATTTAAACCCGACTTGCTCATTGGCCTTGGCGGCGGCAGCTCGATGGACTGCGCAAAAGGCATCAACTTTTTATATAGTTGCGGCGGTCGCATGGAGGACTACTGGGGAGTCGGCAGAGCGACCGCAGACATGCTGCCAATGATCGCCGTCCCAACTACCGCTGGAACCGGCAGCGAAGCTCAATCGTTTGCGTTGATCAGTCAAGTTGACACGCATACCAAGATGGCTTGTGGTGACCGCCGAGCCGCTTGTCGGGTAGCGTTGCTGGACCCTGAATTAACTGTCACTCAACCACCGCGTGTTACGGCACTAACGGGCATCGATGCTGTTTCGCATGCACTTGAATCGTACGTCACCCGTCGTCGCAATCCGCTGAGTACCTGTTACAGTCGCCAAGCGTGGCAGTTACTTAGCCAAGGTTTTCCAATGGTGCTCGACAACCCGACCGATGTCGAAGCTCGTGGCCAAGTCCAACTCGGCGCCTTCTTCGCTGGTCTTGCCATAGAGACTAGCATGCTTGGTGCAGCCCACGCACTCGCCAATCCCCTGACGGCTCAATTCAATGTGACTCACGGACAAGCGGTTGGTTTGATGCTGCCGCATGTGGTTCGTTTCAATGCGTCGCGTTTGCCCGAAGTAAACGAATGGTACGCGGAGTTATGGCGCGACGTGGCGCATTCAAACTTGGGTAAATCAATCGCGCAGGACGACCCTATCGATTCGTTAGCCAATTACGTTCAGTATCTGGCCGCTCGCGCGGGTCTGCATACGGAACTGACAAGCTGCGGAGTAACGGAGGGCGATGTTTCCAGATTGGCCGTCGATGCAACCAAACAATGGACCGGCAACTTCAACCCGTTTCCATTGCAAGAGGGCGACTTTCGGCAACTGTACATTGAAGCTCTTGGTAAATAATGATGACCGGAGGATTTGCAAATGTTTAGAATCAATTTGCTGGAAATCAAAATGACTCGTAGGGTCACCAGTCTACTTGTGGGCACATTCTGCATTGCAATGTGTTCGGTTCCACTACTTGCAGATAGCTGGCCGTTTGGACGCGGAGATGCAGCCGGAACAGGCGCGACGAAAACTGAGTTGCCTGAAAAGCTCGCGCTGCTTTGGGAACTTCCACTGGGTGGTATTGGATTCGAGTCGACGCCGATTATCGCGGAGAATACTGTCTTCATCGGCGATCCCGATGGACGCTTTTTCGCGATTGATATGGCTACCGGTAAAGAGAAATGGCGACTCGCGTTGGAGACCGGCTTCGTTGCATCCGCCGCGTACATCGACAAAACGATTTACATTGGCGACTACGACGGCCTACTGCGAGCCTTGGATGCGGCAACGGGTAAAGAGTCATGGACGTTCAAAGCGGAGATGCAGATCGATGCGAGCCCAACGGCATACGGCGACAACTTGCTGGTCACTTCAGAAGATGGGACGTTGTATTGTGTAAAAAGAGCGAGCGGTGAACTGGTATGGAAATACGAAACCGGCGATCAACTTCGCTGTGGCGCGTCGCTGGCTGGCGATCGAACGTATCTTGGTGGCTGTGACGGTAAACTGCACGTTGTGGATGTGACGTTGGGTAAAGCCATCGGCGACCCCATTCCGCTCGACGGCCCAACAGGTAGCACCCCCAGTGTTGCCGGAAAGAACGTGTTCGTGCCCACTCACGGTGGCAAGCTGTTTGCTTTCGATGCTGAGACAAGCAAAGAAGCGTGGCAGTTCTTTGATCCCAAGTTGTCTCAAGAGTTCCAAAATAACGTCGCTACAGCTGAGAACCTGGTTGTCGCTACCAGTCGCAACAAGCACGTGTTCGCCCTCGATGCCAACACTGGCAAAGTTGTTTGGGACATCGTGCTTCGCAAACGCGCGGACGGTTCACCAGTAATCGCTGGCAGCAGCGTTGTGGTTGCCGCCGCCGATGGTCGTTTGGTTGTTTTGGATCTAAAGACCGGCGCAGAAAAATGGTTGTATGAAGTTAAAGGGGCCTTTATCGGGTCACCAGCGATCGCTGACGGCAAGATTGTGGTCGCCTCCGATAAAGGGACTGTGTTTTGCTTCGGAGCTGATTTGCGTTAGACTTAATCCAAATAGATTGATGAGATTGCCAAACCGCTCGTGTGCCACTGGCCCAGCCAGTGAACCGGAGTCGATGACTTTACTTGGCTTTACTCATGCCAACGCCAACACGCTCGACATGAAAGTTACCGAAGTATTAAAGCAAATGAAAAGTAAAACTTCCCAAAACAATCCGGTACCGCGGCGTCGGATATCAGTGTCGTAACCTCTGTAAAATGCAACGTTTTTCACTTCGGCGACTATTATGCAAACCGTCTAGGCATCGGAATGACATGACTGACTCGAACTTATACGCTTCGATACACTGGCAAACCAGTGGCACACAAATCAAAAAATGCATAGATACAAAGTTAAGACGAACCGAAGGCTAGCGCCTTGCGGTTAATTCGGCACTAATAAGCAAAGACTCATGGCAGAAGCAACAAAGACGGAAGTCGGCAGTTATTTTATCTCGAACTACCCACCGTTCTCACAGTGGAAAGCCGAGAATCTGCCGCAAATTGAGACCGCGCTCCATCAGCCGCCGCGCATTCAGGCCGATGGATCGCCTACGCCGCTCGGTTTGTACTTGCACATCCCTTTCTGCCGCAAGCGTTGCAAGTTCTGCTACTTCAAAGTCTTTACAGATGTGAAAGCAGACGAAATCGAACGCTACGTCCAAGCACTTTGCCGTGAAATTGAATTGGTCAGTCAATTGCCGGTCATGGGCGAGCGACCGTTTCGATTTGTGTACTTTGGTGGTGGCACTCCGAGCTTCCTTTCTCCAAAACAGTTAACCAGTTTGGTGGATCGCCTTCGCGCAAGCATCAGTTGGGACAAAGCGGAAGAAGTCACCTTTGAATGCGAACCAGGGACATTGAGCGAAACGAAAGTCAAGACGCTGCGTGAACTAGGTGTCACACGCTTGAGCCTAGGCGTTGAGAATTTTAGCGATGCCATTCTTGAAGAGAACGGTCGAGCTCACTTGTCGAAGGAAGTCCATCGCGCGTGGCAGTGGATCGTTGACGCCGACTTTCATAACGTGAACATCGATCTCATTTCGGGTATGGTTGGCGAGACTTGGGATAACTGGAAAGAAAACGTTACCAAAACGCTTGAACTGTCACCCGAGAGTATCACGATCTACCAAATGGAATTGCCGTTCAACACGGTTTATTCGAAAGGCATCTTGAACGAACATCAAGAATCGCCTGTCGCAGATTGGCAAACGAAACGCGATTGGGTTCAGTATGCGTTTGAAGCCTTTGCCGCCGCTGGATACGCCCAAAGCAGCGCGTACACAATGATCAAGGATCCAAAAAAGGTCAGCTTCAGCTATCGCGACAATCTTTGGAAAGGCTCTGATCTGCTGGCGACTGGTATCGCTTCGTTCGGTCACGTCAGCGGAGTGCACTATCAGAACCTTCCTGAATGGCCGCAGTACCTGGGCGCGCTCGAAGCCGGTAAATTGCCACTAGGCCGGGCTTTCACGCCGACCAACCATCAATCGATGGTTCGCGAATTGATCTTGTTGCTGAAACGCGGCTACCTCGATATCGACTACTTCCAAAACAAATTCGGGGTTAACGTTTGGGACGAGTACCAAGACGTTTGGCAGCAGTACGTTGAAGACGGCTATGTGACGCATGAGGGAAATCGAATTGAGTTGACGATGCAAGGTCTGCTTCGCGCGGACGGGTTACTTCCTCCGTTTTTTGAACCGGAGCATCGTGGGGTTCGCTACACATGACCGC
The DNA here is from genome assembly GCA_031412515.1 of Planctomycetia bacterium. Classification (GTDB taxonomy): domain Bacteria; phylum Planctomycetota; class Planctomycetia; order Pirellulales; family Pirellulaceae; genus Aureliella. The sequence goes on from JANODD010000103.1 coordinate 18,845, forward strand.
AGAGCTAGTGTTCATGATGGGCAGTTTTGAGGCACGCTTTCCGACCGATCGACTGTATGCAAAAAATCATATGTGGGCAGAACTGCGCGAGCCTTCAATCTACCGTTGTGGTTTGACCGCCTATGCTGTTCGACTGTTGCAGGACATCTATTTTTTGGATCTCGTCGTAGAAGCCGACATGCCTGTTAAACTCCGGCAAGAAATCGGCTCGATTGAGAGCAAGAAAGCCGAAAGCAGCCTGTACAGTCCGCTTGCGGGCCAGATTAACCTGGTTAATGATCAACTGCTGCAAGATCCAACAGCAATTAATCTAGACAAATACGGTGCGGGTTGGTTCTTTGAAGTGAAAAGCGAAACTGCGGCGCTATTGAGTCCGACAGAGTACATTGAGCATCTAGAAGCCGCCTGGGAAGTTGCCCAGCGGACGATTAAGGGACAAGCGAATGCCGAATAGTGAATTGACAGTTGTGATCTCACAAGGGCAAAGTCGTAGTCC
>JANODD010000104.1:0-1591 GCA_031412515.1 Planctomycetia bacterium
CCAAACGAAGCGTACGAGAAACTCTCGTTTGACTCGGCACTGGAAGTCCCAGTAGAATCGATTCCTCCGGTGGCATTGAGGGAAGTCCCGACATCACCGCCATCGGAGTACACAAACTGCCAATGGTCATGATCTCTCGTTATAACAATCTCGCTTCCACCCAAGTAACCATCATTGGCAAGATCAGCCGTTCGCACGATCCGATGTCCGGCGGTTTTTATGACTCAATCATTTTCCAAAGATTCGAAATGTTGCTTTCGGCGGACGGCGGCCTCTAACCTCGCCTTCTTCGAATCAAAGGCGAGCGAAAGGAGGTGACCGATGACTACCAGAAGCGGAGTACAGACGACCTTAAAAATTGACGGAGTAGTGTGTAGAGGCGTAGGCTCGCAAAAATTAACTATAATTTTAAGAATGTGATGTCCTTCTTTGCCGTCACCGGTTATCTCAATCTGTTGGCAATCCTGTCGCGAGATTGGAAAGAAGAATATCGTAAAGATGGCACCCTCATTTGTAGATACCCAAATTTCCTCTGGATACTCATCTGACTGTACGCATTTCAAAGCCACAACGCATGCGTCAGTTCGGAGTGAATCCCGAAGTTGTAGAATTCGGCAGTTGCGGATTATAAGGCTTTTGTTCCCCATGGTTAAACTTATCTCCGAAAAATATGTTACCACGGATAAAAGCGGACATGGCACCTGTAAAGCATGAAATAGCGGATTGCCCAGTTTGGGATGCTGCTGTGGGGCTAAAAACAGAAGATTGGAATACCAACGGATAACGATTGAGTCCCATACTGATAAGGCGACTTTCCTTGACTGCTTCCACGGTCATTCGTTTACCCAGCGTTCCCGTAGCATGGAATCCCCTCACTCCCACCTGATAGACAAAATGTGGAACCCTTCCCGCAATAGGCCTCGTCGCCCAAATTACAAATGAGGTCGCCTCGTACCCAGCCAAAGCAACAACTGTTGAAGCTAACTGAATTGCCGCAGCCGCAGAACCTGCGACTGCCGCAGAACCTGCGACTGCCGCAGTTCCCTGTCCAAGCTTGGTTCCTAAGATCAGCGTCGAGTCGATCCAATCGGTCTCGGATGCCACACCGTTCCATGGATTAACTGCATCAGAGAACGATGTTCCGAAGGCGGACCACATTTCGATAGTTTGGAACGGGTCTCCGAAACTAAGTACGTATTGCCCCCACGTTCGTATTGCTGATGGATAGAAGGTTGGTTCAACGACCGGTGGTTCTCCCGAATCGCTCGGTTGTGCGCCGCTGCCATCAATCCACTTTTCATAGTCGGTACGGGGATCGTAATTCGTTGGGTCATAGACACCCTCATGATACCCGCCGTCAGCGCGGTACCAGCCCGTTCCATCAGCAACGTTCAAAATGTCATAGTCGTGGAAGAGTAAAACTCCGTCGCGAGTGTAGCACCAGTTATCAAAAACATATTGCCCAGTTACGTTTACTCGGCTATCGCCCGTTGTAGTCTCAACGACGCTCGACGAAGGGGATGCGGACGGGTCGTAGGAAACTTGTCTGTTCAAGTGCGTGCTGTAATTGGCATCGCGAACTTTATCTGTT
>JANODD010000105.1:0-2844 GCA_031412515.1 Planctomycetia bacterium
AGCAATCCCGCCAAAAGGCTTTCACCGCGGCCGACGGGACTGGAGAATCGGCCTTTTCGACTGTTTTCCCGCAGTTTTTGTTGGTTTTCTTCAAATTGCTCCCAACTGATATAGGCGTCGAATCGATCTTGAATCAAGACTCGGCAGTCCTTGTAATCGCGCAGAGTTCTGCCGGTACTTGGTCGACCAGGGATTTTCTTTCTCGCATCCACGTCACGATGGCCCCAACGATACGCGCCAGCGTAGATCGGATGATGCAACATGTTCAGCAGCGTTACTCGATTCGGGCGTCGCCATCGGAGTTCACCTCGATCGTTGCCGAAATGAGGACGTACTGGGACTTGAACATGGTCGCGAACTAATGACTTGAGCAGTCCGCTGATGCTACCCCACTTGGTGAACCGATCAAAGATATTACGCACGACACTTTGAACCGATTCATCTGGGTCGATCACGAAGTTATCGTTGACGGTGCGGACGTAACCAATCGGTGCATGATTAAGCACTTCACCGCGCTCGGCTTTGTTGCAAAGACCCCGATACATTCGATTTCTCAGCAGATGCAATTCCGCTTCGCTCATGGTTCCTTTCAGCCCTAACAGTAGTCGGTCATTGTGATCGCTTGGATCATAGATCCCGTCGGTATCCAATAGTAGTGTTTGATAGATCGCGCAGATCTCCAGCAGCGTGTGCCAGTCTTTGCAGGATCGTGCCAGGCGACTCATTTCGATGCCGAGGATCAATCCCACTTTGTCGTTACTGACCTCCGCGAGCAATCGCTGAAATCCCGTACGTGCAACAATCGATGTTCCACTTTGAGCTTGATCTTCGTCAATAACATTGACTTGGCTTGCATGGAATCCAAGTTCGATCGCGCGATCCACCAATGCGTATTGCAAAGCTGTCGATTCGCGATGCTCGCGCACTTGGTGAGGACTTGATTGCCGAACATACACAATGGCCAATCGATCTAAGTGGATCTTCTTTAGTTTCGGTGAGACGAGGTTTGCCGGCGCTCGCTTTGGCAATTGCGATGCGTAGTCAGACGAGCCTGTTGACTTTGATTTCGCTGTTGTCTTACTCATGACTTGCCTCCTTTTCGCGCGGAGGCATCAGTGGCACGAGCATGATGGCGAGTCGATTTACGATTGCCTGTCTTTGGTCTTCTGGCAGCTGGTGCCAGAGATTGTTCAGTCGAACTGACTTCGCTTGACAACCGGTTTGCGCTGTCGGCTGGGCAGTTCGGCGCGGGGGGGGACTTCTCGGCTTGGCATGACAAACCTCCTGTGTCAGTCGAATCCGTTGGGTCGAAAAGAAGTCGCTGACAAGCCCAGTTTGCTAGCTTTAGTAGCGACTGGACACTGACGCGATAAACTCCATTTTTCTCAGGCTGCGAGCAGATACAAGGGGTCTCTTCCGTCGTATCTTGCTTGGTAGTTCTCAATCAACCACCGTTGTTTGTAGTACTCAACAATCTGCTTCAGCGTTAATTTTTTCTCATCAAGCACACTCGTCAGCATCCACATCATCGTTTTACCGACCTGCACACGCACCAATCGCAGTCGAAGTGGAGGGGCACCTGATTTCATACGATCCTTCGGCCAGCATAGCACAACACCTCCACCAAGTTTTTGAATGTCTGCATACTCGCTTAGCAATTCTACGTTAGCTCCGACACGCACAAGGAAGTCTCCACCGGTTGCCAGAATCGAACTCCATAGTGGATAGCCGACGAAGCCTGCATCCCCACAAAACAATGTATCTGCCGGAAATTCTTCTTGTTCAAGCATCTCTTGGACATGCCCGCGTTCGCTCGAATTCGATGGCCCCAAGCGCCACGTCCACGGTAAACGCAAACCCATGTGCCACATCATCGTGATCCACACTTGAGGTTCTGGCTCTGCTGTCTTGTGAGCGATATTGCGTTTACGCCGCAGACCTTTCGATAGCTTCTTGCCATACTTTGCCTCTTTACCGAAACCATAGTTGGGTGCACAAAAAGCTTTTTCATTCGCAGTTGACCGAGGAGCAGTTGCCCGTGAACCGTCAAAGCCCATGAGCACCCATTTGTTCGTACGAAAGTATTTCCCGCCAATCTGTTCCGCCAAAGCTTGGCGCCGTACTCGTAAACCTTCGCACATTATTTCACGGTAGTGACTCAAAGCGTTCATGAACGCAGTGTAGGTCTTTGCAATCTCTTTCAGCCCCAGCTCTTCACATATCTCCAAGGTCTTTTCAAACGCATCAGTTACTTTCTTGGTATCTTGCCAAGACCAAATCAAAGCTTGCGCTGCCAACTGTTCAGGAACCCATTTGATATTGCCATGAAACTGCTCTTTCGAGAACAATATACCTTCAGGCAACGCAAAGCTGACTAGATCACTAAAGAGAACACGCCTCGCGACTTGCTTTTGCTTGTTAATACGTTTGCGAATACGAGATGCTTGTTCTGCGCGCTTCTTGCGACTCATGGCCAGATTCCTTTCTGACTGATACGTTTCAGTTGGTGAGTGGAGGAATCTGGCCTTTTTTCATAACCTCATTTCGAGCGGAACCCCAATTTTTCCGAATAAAAATGCTTCACAGCGTTGGGCTTTGCCCCTAAATCAAAATGCGCAACATCAAAACGCGTAAGCGAGGGGAGCCCGCTCCGAAACTTTGCATAAAACTAGGCATCCAAAGGCCTGCCATTGATTCGCCGTTAAGTGCAATTCGACCTACGCCAGCAGCTCCTTGATCACTCGCGTGGGTTCGACGCCGGTTAAGCGTTGATCTAGGCCGTGCGATTTGAAGGTGAGTCGCTCGTGGTCGAAACCAAGTAGGTGAAGCACCGTTGCATGGAAG
>JANODD010000106.1:0-5560 GCA_031412515.1 Planctomycetia bacterium
CAGTTAGCATTGTTCATGTGTGGAATCGCATCCGTCAGATTCGAATTTTCGTTTCTTATCATCGCGCTATTTTGCCTTACTATGAACTCGGGGATTTGCTGGATAATGGTCGGGCTGAACAATAGACTAAGGAGCAGGACCCGTTAGCCCTAATCCAAGCGAAGGCCTAAGCAATATTTTGGAAGAAGTTTGAAAACACCCGAGATTCCCACGTGTTTTTGCGGTTTAACGAAGTAACGACAAATCGCAATCACAAACGCACGGAGGAACTCAGGTGAAGAAGTCAAGTTTCGCAAAAAGCATCAAAGAACGCAAGAAGCAATTGCTCAAGAGGCTTGCCAAGGCGCGAGAAGATCGATGGATGCGAGGGTTTCGAAATCCTCAACCTGTGATTGCATCCAATAACGTCAAGTATGAGTTGGCTGATCGAGCGCAAGCGTTTTCGCATGGTGGGCTGACAGCCTTGTTCAAACTTGCAACTGATGTTGGCTTGGTCGACAACATCGATAAACATGTGCATCTTCTGAAGTGGCACGCGCCTTACCATGAATCGGATCATGTACTCAATTTCGCCGCCAACGCGTTATGCAATGGTACTCGTCTTCAGCATCTTGAGTTGTTGCGAAACAACGCCGCCTACTTGGATGCGATCGGTGCCGACTCGATTCCGGACCCAACCACTGCGGGCGATTTCTGTAGACGATTCGGACAGGCAGACATCGACGCTTTACTGCTGGCGATCAATGAAACTCGCCTCAACGTATGGAAGCAACAAGAAGCGTCGTTCTTCGAGCAAGCAAACATTGATGTTGACGGTGTGATTGTGACTACCAAGGGTGAATGCAAAGAAGGAATGGACATCACTTTCAAAGGTAGCTGGGGATATCATCCATTGCTCATCAGCTTGGCGAACACGAAAGAGGTGTTGGCGATCGTTAACCGAAGTGGTTCAGTTCACAGCGCGTGTGACGCAGCTAAGTACTTAGATACGGCGATTTGCACCTGTATCGCTGGTGGATTCAAGCGAGTGCGATTGCGAGGCGACTGCAAGTTTAGTCAGACGGAATACTTGGACGGTTGGGATGAGCTAGGGGTGAAGTTTCAGTTCGGCTACGAGCGCCGCGCAAATCTCGTTGAAGAGGCTGAAAATCTAGCTGAATCGGCGTGGAAACGACTGGAACGACCAGCAGCCTATGAGCGAATTGGGCTGCCGCGAACGCGTCCAGAAAACGTCAAGCGAGAGATTGTTCGTCAGCGTGAATACGAACATCTTGAACTTCAATATGAAGACGTTGCTGAGTTTGACTATCGCCCAACGGCATGCAAAAAAGATTACCGAATGGTTGTCATCCGCAAGAACATCTCAAAGGAGAAAGGCGAGCAGCGATTGCTCGACGAGATCCGTTACTTCTTCTACATAAGCAACGACGGTCCAAACGTAGCTGCTGAAGATGTCGTGTTCGGTGCTAACGATCGCTGCGACCAAGAGAACTTGATTGCACAATTGTCGGGTGGTGTTCGCTCGCTATGCGCGCCGGTCGACAACTTACTGAGCAACTGGGCCTACATGGTAATGACAAGCGTGGCATGGAATCTCAAGTCGTGGGCCGCGTTGCTGATTCCAATAGAACCAGCGCATCAAGCCGAGCACATAGCAGAGAAGAAGCGACTTCTGAAAATGGAGTTCCGCACATTCCTTGATGTCATCGTGCATATCCCTTGCCAGATTCTTCGCCACGCGCGAAGTACCGTTCATAGATTGCTAAATTGGACCGACTACACACCCGCGTTCTTTCGCCTGTGCGCAAGACTGAACCTGTGATGAATCATCGTTAGCTCTGAAAGGAGTTAACTCAAGAGCTGCGTTCGAAGTTGGACGCAGCAATCCGCCGCAATGAAAGAATAGACCGGACGGGAAAAACAAAGAATTGAAGAACCTTAAGCTCGAAATCCTCAACCATCAACAGTGGGCTGGGGTCGCGCGCTCACAAAAAATCCCGCACCAGCCGCTTAGCGTTCGCTTGTTTTAGGGTTAGCTGGGAGGGCGCGCGCAGCGAAAAGTCAAACCGACGAATTTGAAGCAATGCGTTTGGCAGCTTTTTGTAGTTCGCGTGAGGTGTCTTGGCGGCAACGGAAATAGTGAAGGCCAAACGAAAATGGGCCTCCTGAGGATTAGAATGATGTAAGTTTAAAATTTCGTTCTTTTCCAGCCTTAAGTACAGAAAGAGCTTGGGATCGCGTTCTCTTTTCGTTATTGACTGCTGCGCTTGGAAAGTTCCTGCGTGCTAGCAATATCGGATGTGTTAGACTGAGTGCGTAGCATAAGGAGTCTAACATGCGACCGCCCGGGACAGCAGCAGAATTGGAGCAGCGACGACGTAAGGGGATTGAACTGCTTGAGGCGGGGTATTCGCCGACACAGGTGGCTGAGATTTTGGGAGTGGCACGTCAGAGTGTGCAGCGTTGGAAGGCTGCGGTTCGCGATGGCGGCAAGCGAGCGCTGAAGCCTGTGCCGCAATACGTTCGCACTTGCAGATTGACGCCTGAACAACAGCATGAACTTGGCAAGATCATCACTGCTGGCGCTCTCGCTGCTGGGTATGCGACAGACTTGTGGACGACTGCGCGAGTGACGGAAGTGATCTTCAAACGATTCAAGATTCAGTACAACCACGATCACGTCGGTCGTATGCTTCACAGTATGGGTTACACATGCCAGAAGCCGACAACGCGAGCCCGTGAGCACGACCCTAGAGCGGAGCGTCAATGGCGTAAGCGCGAATGGCCGCGCATAAAAAAGGGGCTCAAAACTACAAGCTAGCTTTGTTTTAATTGATGAATCGGGCTTTATGTAACAACCATTGGTGCGTCGAACTTGGTCCAAGTGCGGTCGTACGCCGGTGCTCAAAGCGTGGGATCGTCACGATCGACTAACTGCCATCACAGCGTTGGTCTTCGAGCCGCATCGCAAGCGGGAGTTCAGCATGTACTTTCAGTTGCAGCGCCGCAACGCGAACGCAGCGTCGTTCGTTTGGTTCTTGACCGAGTTGCGAAAAGAGCTGCGAAATCAGATGATCGTCATATGGGATCGACTAGCCGCTCATCGTCGCACCGAAACGCTCTTTCGGCAGCTGGAGTTTCCATGGGCAAGCTTCGAGTACTTACCGGCCTACTGCCCTCAGTTGAATCCGGTAGAGCATGTTTGGGCCACAACCAAGTACGGAAGACTCGCCAACTGGCCCGCTCCCGACATTGATCAGCTTAACGACCGACTGACTAACGAATTCGAAAAGCAACAGGCCGAACAGGAACTACTCCAAAGCCATTTCAAGTGGGCAAAGCTAGAACTGGAATAAGTCACGTTGCCTGCGCAGCAGTCAATAGGTCGGTGAATTGCACTGGATGGAAGATGCGAGCGTTTAAAGCTGCAGGCTAACTATTACCACTCGGATTTACGAGGAACCTTTGTCGGAATCAAGAATCAACAAGTATTCAAACATTCTTAATCCGGACTGTAATTGACAAAACAGCATTTCGGTGTGACGTTTACTTTGGTAATACTGGAAAGATTGTGAGACACTTGTAGGCGTGGCCAAGAAGGAACGAAAGATTACAACAGGCGGTGCATCAGAGTCGACAGTCCCGATTATTAATGCGGGAAGGTTACCTATTCTTGTTAGAATAGTACTTTATAGGAAAAGGTTGGAAGAGTCGCTAACTTTCAAGTCGCTCAATAGTGCTACGCATGGTTGGGCAGAAGACGCAGTCGTTCCGATTGCGGTATGGGACAATAGCCATAGTGCCGAAGAACCCCGAGTTAATGCTCCTATTCAGCTGATAGACTGGACGCACCAGCCAGCGAATACCGGACTTGTTGAAGCTTACAATGCCGCCTTGGAAATAGCTAAGAGAGATGGGTTTCCATGGATGTTATTATTAGATCAAGATACAAATCTTACTGAGGAGTACTTGCTCTCCGCGGTTGAGGCCGCGCTTACGGCATCGCCTGACGTGGTGGCGATAGTACCGAAGATTCTTGTGAATGGTGTTCAACGATCTCCAAACGGGCATATTTTCGAATGCCCCATCGGTCCCATTGTGTGCAGAGCGCCTGGAGTATCGGAATCATTAATCTATGCGATTAACTCAGGAATGCTCGTGAGGACCGAGTTTCTGGAAAAAATAGGTGGCTATTCGGCAGACTATCGACTGGATGCTGTTGACCATTGGTTCTGCCGGGAAGTTTATCGACGCGGGAAAAAGATTGCTGTGCTTCCGTTTGAGTTTGAGCATGGCTTGTCCGTGTATGACAAAGAGAACTATGTCAGCTTGAGTAGGTTCGAGGGCATCATGGTGGCACAGTCAACTTTCGCACACTCCGCGAGCGGACTGTTTTCGAAGTTGCTGTATGCAGCCATGCTACTGTTGCATTCGATTTCTCAGGCGATAAGAAGACCGGGGAAAGGCTATGCGAGCTTGGCCTTTAGAGAGTGGTTACGATTTCTCAAGAATTGGAAGAATCGTAGATAAATCATGGCGATTGCACGACGTTTCAGAAACCTTCTGTGTCAAGCGATTCACGCACTGCGGACCGCTGGCTTTACAGGGCTCCCTGAAGGATGGGGGGCCTTTTCAAAATCTACACATGCAACGACATTACTGGGCGATCTTAGTGGAGTAGAAGTGGGAGGTTCGGCGCACAATGACTATTGCTTGAGCACTCGAAACATAGACTTCGTAGATCATGTAGTTCAAGACACCATCTATGCCCGTGAGCAGAGACGCTTGTGCGGCAGAGTGATGCCGGTAGATTTAATCGCCCCAGGCAATTGTATACCTATCGAAGATGTATCAACAGACTTCGTACTTGCCTCGCATGTTATAGAGCATTTCTACGATCCAATAGAGGCGATCATCGAGTGGGTGAGAGTAGCTAAGCGATATGTCTATATAGTCGCGCCGCATCGCGACCGAACGTTTGACCGTGATCGGGAACCGACTCCCGTAGAAGAGCTTTGCAAAAGGCACCTTGAGCCAGCGTCAAGCAGACCCACGCACGATAATCACTGGTCGGTTTGGAGAACTTCGGAATTCGTTGAACTCGTCGAATTCATGGGGCTGCCTATTGAGTGCATTAACGACGTGGATGACAAGGTTGGGAACGGGTTCACCGTCGTGATTGGTGACCTAATCAGCTTTGATCGGGAACGCTGGAAACACAACCTTCGAACGAAGTTGGACTTTCCCACCGGAAAAAGCTCACACCCACTGAATGGGCCTAGGTTACCAAGGTAACAAAAAGCTATCAACATTCTGTCTAGCAGGTTGCGTCGCAGGGGTGCTTGTGTTTGCGGGTTTCGCCATTGCGTGTTTAGAGAGATTGTAATCTGCTAAAAATTGCAATCTAAAGTGCACTTACCCTACTGTAAGATTAAATTTGGGATATCAGACATGATTGCACTTCTGGGAGGGCGGGGTTATATAGGTAGCAGTGTAGCCGGAAGGCTAGACGCATTGGCTATCCCTTTCGTGATCATTAGGCGTTCAGAGGTCGATTACT
>JANODD010000107.1:0-125470 GCA_031412515.1 Planctomycetia bacterium
GTTGAGCTGAGTGTAAAAGGGTTGCGACTCGGCGGAGATCAACGTGCTAATAACATAAACCCTCGTCGCCGTACTTCGTTAACGACCGACTTAGTTAAAAGCCGAACGATCCGCAGGGTAAACCTGCGGGATTCCATCGAATAAACTCAGTGGTGATCGTTTAATGGTGTCGAATTTCTTCTGGTACTTTCTTGTGAATGCACCTGGACTACAATATCCTTCCTGCCTACCGAAACTAATCAACATCCCGCCGGAGTTCCTCTCATGCCTCGTCTCTTTGCGCTTGCCGCAATCCTCGTCTGCGCCGTTTCGCCTACGCTGCTTGGACAAGATGATGCCAAGCAACAACCGCTAAAACTGAAGTCACTGCCTAGCTGGATCTGGCTTGCAGACGCCAGCGCTAACAACATTGCCGTTCGATACGAGTTTGAACTCAATGGTGAGGTCAAGCAAGCTCTCTTGGCTGCGACCGCCGACAATCAGTGCGATGTCTTCATCAACGACAAGAAAGTAACTTCGGCGGATGACTGGGCTCAACTTTCAACTTCCGATGTCAGTAAAAGATTGAAAGCTGGGAAGAATGTAATCGGCATCACAGCCCGCAACGATGGCGGCCCAGCCGGTGTGCTCATCTTGCTGGTTGTGACTTTGGAAGACGGAACAACCGTCGAGATCGGTAGCGATGGAACTTGGCGCGGAAGCACGAACGCTCAAGGCCGATGGCGGACGGCCGCGTTTGACGATAAGGCTTGGTCAAACGTCAAAGTGATTGGCAAAGTCGGTGATGGCAGTCTCCCTTGGTCCAGCAACATTGATCGCGATGCATTGCCGGCTGCATTCGGCAGCGGCGGTGGCGGTGAGTTTATTCCTGAGATCGCTGCAAATGCTAAGGTACCGGACGGTTTCAAAATTGAACGGATCTTTCATGTTCCACGGGCGATGGGGTCATGGGTCGCGCTGACGACGGATCCAAAAGGTCGATTGATTGCGAGTGACCAGGGTGGTGCAGGCCTGTTCATGATTACGCCCGGCAAAGGATCACAACCTACCACCGTAGAAAAACTTCCCGTCAATCTAAGCGGCGCGCAGGGTTTGCTATGGGCCTTTGATTCTTTATACGCTGTTGTAAACGGTGGCGACAAATCGGGCTTGCATCGACTGCGCGATACCAACGGGGATGGACTAGTGGACAGCGACGAGCATTGTATGTTCGTTCCCGGTGGTGGCGAGCACGGACCGCACGCGGTCGTACTGAGCCCCGATGGCAAGTCGCTCTTCGTGGCTGCGGGTAATCATACAAAATTGCCAGAGAAGATCGCGGGGACTCGTATGCCTGCGAATTGGAACGAAGATCACCTGTTGCCTCGGCGTTGGGACGCGAATGGCCACGCCGCTGGGATTCTTGCACCGGGTGGATGGATTTGTAATGTCGACGAAAGCGGCAAGAACTGGAACGTTTATAGCATGGGCTACCGCAATCAGTACGATATCGCCTTCAGTAACGAAGGCGATCTGTTCACATACGACGCGGACATGGAATGGGATTTCGGTTCACCCTGGTATCGTCCAACGCGAGTTTGCCATGCCACCAGCGGCAGCGAATTTGGATGGCGCAGTGGAACAGGCAAGTGGCCAGCGTATTACGAAGATTCGTTGCCGGCCGCTGTGGACATTGGTCCGGGTTCACCTACCGGAGTAGTTTTTGGTTCGGGTGCCAAGTTCCCAGAAAAGTATCAGCGCTCGCTGTTTATCCTCGATTGGACATACAGCACTATCTACTCAGTTGAGTTAACACCCGAAGGCTCCAGCTATCGCGGTACCAAAGCGGATTTTGTGACTGGAACACCGCTGCCGGTTACGGACGCTGTAGTCGGTGTTGACGGTGCGCTGTACTTTGCCGCTGGTGGTCGCGGGACTCAATCGGATCTTTATCGTGTCAGTTATGTTGGATCCGAGTCAACTTCGCCCGCAACGAAAACTGAACCACGAGGTGCAGAGCTTCGCGATTTGCGCCATCGCTTGGAAGCTTTCCACGGCAACACCAATGGCGATTTGAAGTTGATCATGGACAACATTGGTCACGAAGATCGTTTCATTCGTTTTGCGGCCCGCGTCGCCCTTGAGAATCAACCTATTTCCAAATGGCGTGACAGTGCGTTTGCAACTAAAGGTACCAATGCGTCTCTGAATGCCATGCTGGCGATGGCCCATCAAGGTACGAAAGAGGATCTCGAGAAAATTCTAGAGAAGATTGCATCGGTGGGTTTAGAAGCCTTATCCGAAAATGAGCAACTTTTTTGGCTACGAACTTTAGAAGTCGCATTCACACGTCAAGGCGAACCTAGCAATGCGTGGCGCGAGAAACTGGTCAGTCGACTTGACGCACTCTACCCTGCAAAGACCTATCCAATAAACGCCGAGTTGGTGCAGTTACTTGTCTTTCTAAAATCACCCACCGTCGTCGCCAAAACGCTTCAACTAATGGATAACCTTGGACCGGAGCCGATTCCTGATTGGGGTTATCTCGTATCTCGCAACGAAGGGTACGGCGGCACTGTAGGTAAGATGCTTTCAGATATGCCACCTTCGCGAGCGATTCATTTCGCGTTCATGCTCCGCAACGTCAAGTCAGGTTGGACGTTGGCTCAGCATAAGAAGTACTTTGAGTTCTTCATCGAAGCGGCGAAGAAGCCCGGTGGAAACAGCTATGCAAAGTTCTTGATGCAGTTCCGCGATGATGCGCTGGCTTCATGCACAGCCGCTGAAATGATTGTGCTTGAACCGATCATCAGCAAGTCACTGATCGCGGCTCCCTTTGAATCTAAACCTGCGAAAGGGCCTGGACGTAAATGGACTACCGCTGAGGCACTGGCGACAATCAACGACGGCAAGTTCAAAGCTAACTTCAATGCAGGCCGCAATTTGTATTACGCGAGCTCATGTGCAAAATGCCATCGCATCAGTGGCGAGGGCGGTTCCATCGGCCCCGACCTTTCGACTGCTGCTAAAAAATTCTCGCCAACTGATATGCTCGACGCGATCATCGAGCCGAGCAAAGTGATATCGGACCAATACGGATCGCAACAAGTACTGACTTCCGACGGCAGGACGTTAGTGGGTCGCGCGGTTGAGATCGGTGATGAGTTGTACGTCTATACTGCTGATGCGGAAGCCAAACCGGTTGTTCTTAAAAAGAGTGACATCGAGCAAGTGTCTCCTTCGAAGCTCTCTCAGATGCCGACCGGTTTGATCGATGCACTCAACGAGGACGAACTTCGGAATTTGATGGCTTATATTATGGCCGCCGGTGACAATCGGGCGAAGGTTTACAAGTAGTTCGTAGGATGGGACTCCTGTCCCGTCCGACAAGTCTTCTGTTAGTGCTTAAAGCCGCGAACGATTGCTGAATTGTGGAATGTTGCAATTGTAGGACGGGACTGGAGTCCCATCCTACAGCTTCACTTCAATCAGTGGCGTTGGCTTATGCTCACTGGTAAGCCACAAACTCTTTCCCTCTGGCGAAAAGCAGATCGCTTCGCCTTGTTTACGTGGCGGAACTTCGAAGTACTTCGCAGATAGTTCGCTGGCTTTAATCGACCAAGGTTTTTCTGGTTGACTCGTATTGCGATCGATCACGCATGCTGGGCCATAGGTACAAATCGCAAGTCGCTGGCCGTCGCGAGAAATCGCCGCTCCGGTGACCATCGGAATGACATACTTTGCAACCTGCTTGGCTTTCACACGAATATCTCCTTTGGCATCAACAGGAATTGGAACTTCATAAAAGACGCAGTTCAATGTCTCTTTGGACAAAAGTAAAAAGCTGTGCCGAATCGGATCGTAGGCCAGTGCTTCGCTGTTAACTGGACTAGATGGGTATTCTACTTTTAGTTCGTATTCAATTTCCGCTTTGCGCTTACGATCGCCTTCTTTTTCCTTGGGCTCTTTGAAGACATAGATCGAAACATAATCTTGTCGGAAATCATTATCTCCGATATCGCCGACAGCTAACCAGTTTTTACCGTCGTGTTCGAACGCACACATATCTTCCCAGTCTTTTGATTTTGCCTTTTCGACATGCAGTTCGTAGAGTGACTTTCCATTCCGGTCGAAGGCGAACAATCGCGCCGAGTCGCCGGAGTCGTTATGAGAAAAAAGTATGTCGTCAGAACGTGTAGAGAAAGCAAGCCCGCTACTCTCGGTCAGCTCGGTTATGTCGATTACTGTTTGGCCAGTGCAATCGCTGCAGAGAAGCAAGTAACATGCGACAACATACGCAGCACCAGAGTATTTTTCGAGTAACAAGGTTTGAGTCTCATTGGTAAAATGTCTTAGGCGTGAAATCGTTCAACCAGTAGTCCGCGGATAGTGTTGACGTAATCGCAAAGCGCGAAAATTCAACGTTGTGCCTTGCTGGTAACATCTTTTTCTTCCATCCGTGGGACCACCATGTCATCCGTGGGAAGCAGAACCAAGTCTTCCCACGGATGGCATAGCGGTCCCACGGATAAAACCATTCTTCGAATTGACTTTTACTCTTAGAATAATTCTGTTAAGTCAGCAGTCTTCGCTGGCAACGGTTTCAAAGATTTGTTCCTCTATCAGTTTGTCTGGCAGGGAAGTGAGTTTGGCAAGCTAGAAATGTATCTTTGGGACATGTGGCTAGCTTACGAAACTTATTCACCAGCTAAACAAGCTCGAGACAAGCTCGCTGGGTCTCAAACGCCATTGCAGCCGCGTGAACTCTCCGCTTGAGATAAAAAGAAACCTAACCCATTTAAAAATGATGCCGTAACTTCCGCTACGGCATCATCGATTTTTAATGTCGGCTAGACAATTTTACGCGTATTCGCGTTCGGTGGTCAAACCAGGCTGAGGCACTGGGTACTTGCCATTCGCGTCGGCCTTGACTGGCGCATCGCTGTCGAAGGTCAAGCTTTCGAGGCCTGGCGCGAATTCGTGTTCGCAATCCATGAAGTCATCAAAGGTGACAACTTGTCCCGTGTGAGCCGCCATGCGTCCCATGGAAGTAACCGCACTGGCCATGACACCGCGTTTGACTTCGTTGTAAGGCTTGTCAGCTCGAATGGCCGCTACCAAGTTGTTCCATTCCAATTGGTACGGGTTCTTTTCTTCAGCTGGATATTCCCACGTAATATCGGCCGGCTCGAAACGTTGACCTTTATAGATCTTGCACTTGGCAGGCGTATGAGCAGCGGCTGAGATGGTCGCTGCAGCCTTCGTTCCATGCACATAGCTGGCAAATTCGTTGTGACAGCCCGGCTCAGTGCGTCCGTTCAGGAACAACTTGGTGCCGTCACGGAACGTGTACTCAACTGAGTACGAATCAAAGTTCTGATCGACCATATCGCCGCGATAATGACGACCGCCAGAGCCTTTGGCTTCCACTGGCCAATCATCCTTGATCCAGCAACATTCGTCGATGTTGTGAATCAAGAAGTCGCTGTAGCCGCCGCCGCTTGCCCACAAGAAGCCGTGGAACTTGCTGATCTGGTACATCAACTCCGACATGTCCTTCGGCTTCGGACCGACAGCCGCTGAACCGGTTGGACCAGCCATACGATATGCACGCATCATAAGAATATCGCCGATCGCGCCATCCTTGATTCGCTTGTTCAGTTCCGCACGCGTTTCGCAGTGACGGCACATAAGACCAACGCCGACCTTCAAGTTCTTCTTGACCGACAACTCGCCAAGCTCAAGCATTCGCTTGCTAGTTGGCGCATCGACGGTTACCGGCTTTTCCATGAACACATTCAAACCGCGCTCGATGGCGTACTTGAACATGACCCAACGGAAAGCTGGTGGCGAGGCCATGACGACGATGTCGCCTGGCTTGAGGCAGTCCATGGCTTGCTTGTAACCGTCGAACGAAATGAAGCGTCGCTCGGGCGGCACGTCCATTTTGTCTTTGAACGACTCTTGCAATTGATTGTAACTGGCGCTCATCTTGTTTTCGAAGACGTCGGCCATCGCGACCAATTTCAAGTTGCCTTCAGGAACGGACAGTGCGTTGGACGCCGCTCCGGTACCGCGACCACCGCAGCCGACCAGAGCAACTTGCAGCGTGTTATTATCGGCTGCATGGACATGCATCGGGCGAGTTACAAGTACGCTTGCCGCAGTTGCAATGACGCTTGATTTCTTTACAAAATCGCGTCGTGAGGAATTTGGACTTTCAGTCATCGAATTCTCCGGTGGGTGGAATTTAGGGAGGAGGTAGTTGGTTAATTCACTGCGAAGACATGACTCCGCATCGATACAATTTGGAGTAGGTAAGACTATTCTTGTTTTCCGCCAACGCGTTCAACTTGAACAGGCTCCGATTTCTCCCAGTGATTTTCTTTCTCTTCTTCAGATGGTTCTTGCAAAGGCCGAACAATGCGGAACCCTACGTGCAAGGCATCGGTAAGATACCAAATACTAACAGGTGATTGTGGGTCCTGGGCAATCCAGTCCTCAGTAGAGCCTTCTCGAGCCGCACTGCGACACTCCGCGGCACTCTTATCCCAGCCGCCGCCGCGTACTGCACGTGGATAAAGTGTTTTTGGAACGGCGAGCGGATCTTTGGCAACTTTGCTGATCTCGCCATAGCCGGCTTCGTCAAATTGATCGAGTACCCACTCGGCGACGTTGCCGTGCATATCATGAAGTCCCCAAGGATTAGGTTTCTTCTTGCCGACTTTCTTATAGCCGTCTTCCGTGTTCGCCTTGAACCAAGCGTATTCTTCTAGCTTCGACGGGTCATCACCAAAAGAATACGCCGTGGTTGTTCCGGCCCGGCAAGCGTACTCCCATTCGGCTTCTGTTGGCAAACGATAATAGCGACCGGTCTTTGCGCTCAGCCACTTACAAAACGTCCGCGCGGAATGCTGCGTCATGCAGATCGCCGGAAAGCCACGCTTGCCCATGCCAAACGTCATATCGGTATACGGTTTCGTCGGCTGGCTTAGCTGATAAACATCGGAGAGTGCATCGCGTGGTGACAGCTTCAGATTCAGCACACCGCGACGATAAACGTCCAGGTCGGAGGCCCAAACATCGTACGAATTCCAAGAGATCTCCGTCTTGCTCATCCAAAACGGCGAGATCTCCACTTCGTGTTGCGGGCCCTCATCGGCTTTACGATTCGCTTCGCTTTCAGGACTGCCCATCGTGAACTTGCCGCCTGGAATCGGCAACATGTCGATCGTCGCGTCGGTCTGTTCGATGATCTCGGCGTAAGGCTTCATCTCGGCCTGTGTAGCCGCTACGCTGTCCTTCACTTCGACTGGAGGAAGTTTGTCCTGTGCGGAAGCGCACGGACTAAAACCGTGACTCAATATAAAACCGAAACTCAATACACCCGGCAAAAAAACGGAGCACTTCCTCAAACTCAGCATGAAACACCTAAACGCAGGAATGGAAACGAAAAACACTTGCAAGGTCGGTTGTCACATTATAATCGAAGGGGAATGGAATTAGTCGCGACCCTAAGGAATCCTAACACAGAGTTTCGCGATGCAAAGTGGATAGCTTCATTGGGCAAAGGCCGTGAACTGGAAATGGGTATCGATAGTGTCAAAAGTAGTTTTCAACTTAACGTGCCTGATTCTAATTTTGGCTCAGCATGGGTTGGCACAATTGCACGAAGAAACTGCAACAAAGGCTACAGTTGCTGATTCCATCGAGGGCTACGAAGCGCGTTTTCCCGCCCTTGGCACCTTGGTTGAAGTCAAAGTTTTTTCGTCTAACGCGGACCTTGTTCGTCGAACAGTTCAAGCCGCCGAGCGGCGGACGAAGGAAATCGAAGCGACTTTGACAGATTACAACCCTGACAGCGAAGCTTCGATGCTGACCGAACGGGCTTTTGGCGAAGAGTTTGTCAGTGTGTCGCCAGACCTTTGGAACATGCTGGCTTCGTCAGAGCGCTGGTACAAAATCTCTGACGGAGCGTTCGATGCCAGTCTTGGAAGTTTAACGCGGCTTTGGCGTGCATCGCGCCGGACAAAAAAGCCGTTAGCAGAAGATCAACGTCAGAAAGCTCTAGAGCAAAGCGGCTGGAAACATATTCAGCTCGACCCCGATTCAAAATCGGTTCGTTTCAAACGTGATGGAATTCGTTTGGACTTTGGTGCCATCGGCAAAGGCTTTGTGGTCGATGAGATTTTCAAATTGTTTGATGAAGCCGGATTGAAGCAGTGCTTGGTGAACATCAGTGGCAATATGCGGTTTGGAGACTCGCCGCCGGATCGAACTGGATGGCGCATCGAGATTTCACCGCTTGAAAAGGGACAGCCGATCCTTCGAAGATTGCTGCTTTCGAACACGTCCATTGCTACCTCAGGTGATCTGTGGCAATTCACGATGATTGAAGGCCAGAGGCATAGTCATATCCTTGATCCTCGCACTGGACGAAGTGTTCCAGGTCCAATTGCGGCGACGGTCATCGCTCCATCAGCGGCCGACGCCGATGCCTGCGCGACGGCTGTATGTGTGCTCGGGCCCGAGGCCGGCGCACAGCTTGTCCAATCGCTTCCACAAACTGAAGTGTTGATACTTGAGCACAGCGATTCGAGTGCGCCGGTTCGTTATATTGCAACCGAGGGTTTTGCACCGTAGCTCGGGACAATAGTCCCAAGCTACGAACCCATCTCACCGCATAATATCCTTCGAACCCGATTCACTGGCGACGAGTGCTTCGACTTCATAACGATGGACCAGTGGAAGGTCGCCTGGAATGGTGTACTTCAGCGACGCAGTGGCGCATCCCCAACGGAGAGCGCTTCCAATATCTCCTCGCTTTAGGAAGTTCGCCAAATAGCCCGCTGCAAATGCATCGCCGCTGCCAAGACGTTCGACCTCCGTCGTCGCAAATGCAGCTTGCCGAAAAATCTCACCATGCCTATCCATAGCTATCGCACCTCCCGCTCCTAGCGTCATGACAAAAGTGCAATGTGGAAAGTGATGTAAGAGATTGTGTAAGATCGCTTCATCAGATGGTGCTTCAAGTCCAAATACGGTGCGAGCGTCACGAACAGGTAAGAAGACAATGTCAGCTTGCTTGATGAAATCAGCGCAACTTGCACGAGCCGCTTCGGGCCGCCATAGTTTGGCGCGGTAATTCACATCGAAACTAACCAACATCCCGGCGGCCTTTGCGAGCTCGGCGGCGAACTGCGCCGTCGCGGCAGCTGACTCGGAGATACCCAGCGTGATGCCGCTGGTGTGAAAGAGCTTTGCCTTGCCCGATGCGAACAATTGCGTCGGTAGCTCGTCGGGACGCATCTTACTGATCGCAGAATCTCGGCGATCATAGAGTACCTGCGAACCACGAGGCGGCCTGCCACGCTCTAAGTAATAAGTACCCAGCCGATCCGTATCGGACCAAACCACATCGGATACATCAACACCGTAACGGCCAATAGTCGAAGCCACTAAGTGACCAAGCGATGTATCTGGCAATCGCGACAGCCATGCGGTCCGGCAACCGAGTCGCGCCAAACCGACTGCTGTGTTCGATTCGCTGCCGCCGATGTGCAGTTCAAACGTTGTGGCTTGCTCAAGTCGATCGAAACCGGGCGGTGTCAATCGGAGCATGGTTTCGCCGAATGTAATTGCGTCGAAGGTCATTAAGTGCCCACTTTCAGCGATGCACATTCGGCGTACAACTTTGCCGTTGCCGCCAGTCGAGTCCAGTCTTGGTCCGCGATTGCTTTTGTATCAATGATATTTCCTCCAACGCCGACCGCGGATGCACCCGCTGCAAAGTACCCGGGCATGTTGTTCAAATCGATGCCGCCGGTAGGCATGAGTTTTAGATCGGGCATCGGTGCAAGCACATCTTTGATATAGCCAGGACCGAGGCTTCTAGCTGGAAAGACTTTTACGAAAGCTGCTCCCGCGTCCCAAGCGGTTGCGATCTCTGTTGGCGTGTAAGCTCCAGGCATGATCGGGATATTGCCTGCTCGGCAGCGCTCGATCACCGCTGGGCTGGTGATCGGCGTCACGATGAATTGCGCCCCGTATTCGATCGCTTGTTCAGCTTCTTGGATGTTCCGAATGGAACCTAGCCCGATTGCGGCTTCGTCCGAGTCGAAAGCTGCAATGCGATTGCGGACAGTGCGTATCGCATCGAGCGCCGCTGGATTCGAAAGCGTGTACTCTTGCAAGTAGACACCGCCGTCAAGCAACGCTTGAGAGATCTCGGTGGCGTGAGTTAAGTCGTCGAGTCGTATGATCGCTACAAGACGATGTCGACTCACAAGCTTTTTGATTTTGTTGTAGTGGTCCATAGCTCATTCGCGCGGGGTGAACGGTGAACTATGAAGGTACTCTCGCAAGACCCAAATCGCTAGATCTTTGGGCGGCGGATGCAGAACGTTTAGGCTAAAAAATTCTGGGTGAACGATAAGACTGGGTGAACGACAAGATACTGTGTTTTCGTTTGACCCCTAGCCAGTGGCGAAGGTCGGCTTAGAGCCCGCACTGCTAAGCATCCATCTGGTAATAATCGTCTCAGAAGTAATCCGAGCCCGCCTGAATGATAACCGCGTCACGTTCTTTACCGTCGAGACCCGCTCGTCATGCCAACTGCAAGCCGACCCCGTCGCCGCTGGCTATGGGTCAAAAGAGCGCGTATTCGTTTGACCCCTAGCCAGCGGCGAAGGGGTCGGCTTAGAGCCCGCGCTGCTAAGCATCCATCTGGTAATAACAGTCTCAGAAGTAATCCGAGCCCGCTCTGAATGACAACCGCAACATGGTTAGTACCCGCAAGACCTGCTCGTCACGGTTAGTACCGTCGAGACCTGCTCGTCATGCCAACTGCAAGCCGACCCCGTCGCCGCAGGCTATGGGTCAAACGAGCGCGCCTTAAAAGGGGTCAGGAGCCGTTTTGGTTGACTAGACAAATCACTATCCCAGTCTTCCAAATTGGCTCCTGGCCCCTTTTCCATTCGCACGCTCGAAAAGTGAACGAGCGCTCTAAAGATCCGCAAGCAGTGCCGCCAGTTCAGCATCCATTTCGGAGTCGCTGCTTTCGCTGGAACCGGTTGAATCGTCAAGCGATGCGAGTAACGCATCCAAGTCGTCGGATTCCGGAGCTGCTTGTGGCTCTGGTGCTTCAGATACGGCGGCGACTTGCGGCTCCGGCGTGGGTTCAACGACGGCGACTGGAGGTGTGTCGATAATTGCTGCCGGCGATTCTGATGAAGGAAGAGCCGTTCCTGGCTGGATGGTTACGGGGGCCCAGGGACCTGCAAGAAGAGCTCCGTTTACTGAGTGCATGCCACCTAATCGAACTTCAGGCCGACCTTGAATAGATAGGACCGGAATCACTCCTTGATTAGTTACTTGTTGAGCCGTTCGGACGCTGATAAGCCTTTCCGTGCAAGGCAATGCGACTTGATCACCGTGCTGGTCGTTGAAGTAATAGAACGGAATGTCATCTACTGAAAGGATGGCTCCCAATTTCATACCAGCGAGGCCGTTGTCTCGAAAGTTCTGACCTAATAGCATGCCGGCAATAAAAGCGGAGTTGCCCCAAAGCATCCCAGAGAGTCCGCTCTTGTTGGTAAATTCTTCGAGCTTGAACGACTCAATCGGCTCGGTCTTTTTCCCATAGGGCCAGCGAAGCATGAAACGTGGGGTCACCAAACCTAAGTAAACTGACTCGGGCAAGGAACGAAGGGCTGCCCAGGATTCTTTAACTAGCGGATGAATCTCCTGGGGATTGATTTTCTTTAAGAACGAGCAATCCAACGACGCAATGATAGGTGCATTAGCACAAGCAGCAATTTTAGCGGCACGTCCCAACAGTTCTGCATGAGGCGGGATGTGCTCAAATGCAAAATTGCAAATGAATAAAGACAGTGGTCCTTGGGATGCGTCCAACGATGGAGCTTCGATCAACCAACGATATAGTCCGGTCTCTTCTAGCGAAGACGAAGAGGCAAGGTCGGCAGCGAACTCAGCGGCGTTGATGTCGTACAGCACGACTTCCAATTCATGATCAATCTCAAGTCGATGGATCAACATGTCAAGCGAACGCCAAAGCGATTCCATGGCTTGAAAGTCAGGATGATGCAGCAGTCGGCGCATCAGATCGGATAACGACTCGTCCACGGCGGCGATCAGTTCAGCTTGACCATGCATTTCTGAAACGACATGCTCACGTACCACATCGCGCAGCAGTGTTTTCAATTCCGCCGATTCGTGGGAGCGAGATTCGCGTTGAATCAAGTCCGAGAATGATTCGATACGACCTCGAGGAATTGCATTGGATGTCGAGGCGCGAGATGTCGTGGCGTTTCCAATTTCAATGGGTGAGTTAGCAAGAGCTTGTACCGCCGAAGCAGCTTTCGCAAAGGTGGCAGGGTCTTGCAATCGTTGACGAAGGCTAACGAGCTTCTCAAACAGCGGAACGTTGCTATAAAGTTGATCGGGATGAAAGTCATCCATACATTTGATGGGGACCTCGATCATCGCACCGCTCGCACCAGCGGGCAGGTTGAGACACACGTCTAAACGGGAAAGCAACGAATCGATGTTCTCGTGATTGACGCGAAGTGGCTTTCTGGCGGCGAGTGCTTCGCCTACTTCAACCCGTCCCGAGTTTCCCTTTCCCGAGAAATCACCAAGGATCGCGATGCGGAAAACCTTACCGGGTTTCGTCTGCTGTGGCTTTGAATTAAGCGAACCAAACTGAAGATTAAATTCCATTTTGAGACACCTTAGCGCGGAAGAAGTGGCGTATTTTCCGCACCATTCTACTGGCCGGAGTTAGCGTTGGAAGGGAGCGATACGCTGGAAGGCTGGGATTTGATGGACTCGTCGATGGGCAATGGAATAGGAGTATTAGGCGTCGTATTAGGTGTCGTGTTGGGTGTCGTGTTGGGTGTCGTGTTGGGTGTCGTGTTGGGTGGCACCGATTTTAGCGGGAGAGAGTAATCGATTGGAGTTAGTTCCGACATTCCAGTGGGCAAGGCGATGGGTCTTGTCGGCCGAACGCGGTCCAAAAAGGCAATGTTGTTGTACTCCAGCAACGTACCCTTTTCGAAATGGATGTTTTTCAACGAGATCATATAGCGTACAATCGCGTCATAGTAACCTGCGTCGGCCAGAGTCACGCGGTTTTGTGCGTCGAGCATCTCGTTTGTATTTACTCGGCTCTTGTTCTCTTCGAGATTTCGAAGAATGGCAAGTTGTTCGTGGGCCGCCGATCTTTGGTTCATAGATACGTTTGCGATTTCAAACGCGCGGATCACCGAAGCATATGCATTGCTCAGGTCATGGATTACACGACGTTGTTTTTGGTCTAGTAGATCTTGATCGCGAGCCAGTTTCAACTTGGCATTTCGGACATTGTTGTAGGCTCGACGAAGTCCAACAGGCATATTCATTTCGAGCCCAAACTGCCACTCTTGGAAATTACCCGAAGTCAGGCTTGCAACGGCGTTGTCGAACTGGGCTGTATTAAATCCCCATAGATCATGTCCAAACCCTCGGATTCTGTACTGGGTCAAGAGATCGATCTGAGGCAGGAGTGCATTCCGGCTTGCCAGAAGTTCCAACTGCCCACGCTTCAGTTGCAAGTCTTGCTTTCGTAGCTCAGGCCGTAATTGAAGCGATTCGCCAACAATTTGATTCCAGTCGTAAATGACTCTTACAAGAATTGGGTCGTGCACTGGTCGCAGCATGCGATCGTCGTTGATCGGTAGATTCATCACCAGTCGCAGTCGTCGTTCTGCGACGTGCACACCCTCGGTGGCGCGGAATGTACCGCCACTACTGCCGTTGCTAGTGCGAGTTCCGTCGATTTCACGGCCCGTCAACGCTTCTAGAACTTGCGACTCGAATCGATAGTATTGCTCGCGAGCTCGCGCCTCTTTTTCCCCAGAACCAGACTGCGCCTCGCGATACTCTTTTTCAACTCGCCAAGTATTTAGGGCAGCGTCCCGCGCCGCAATCTTTGCTTCCAGGTTTCGATAAGCAAAGTAGAGATCCCAATAAGCGTTTTCAACGTCGCTAATCAAGTCTCGCAAGCCCATTTCAAAATCTAAAACACTCGAGTCGGCATTGACTCTCGCGATGAGGACACCACTGTAAGTGCCTGGGATTGCTCCCGGACCAGCGATGCGGTTGTAGTCGAGCCCACCACCACGAGCCAAGTGATGACGAAAGCCGGCTTCAATATTGGTTTGCCATGAGCTGCCAAAAAGGTTACTAGGCGCGTTATTGGCATCGTAACTAGTGTTGTTCCGCGCAAAAATTTCTGTGCCGTAGGCAGTAGCTTTGGTGATTTCATTTTGCAACGTCACCAAGTCTTGCTGAAGCAGATTCGTTCCACCACCGAGCAGCCTGTTATTAACCGGAAAATCATTTTTGTTGTAAAAGACTCTCGAGTTAACCTGCGCATCGAAGGCGGCGAGTGCAGCTTCGATTCCGAGTCGCGGATCGGTTGATTGAATCGACGGATCATGAATCGTGGCAACATTGCTGACGTTCCGCAACGTGACTCCACCTAGGTCCTGCAATATCTTGGACCGTTCGACAGCTACTTGAATCGCTTCAGTCGGTGAGATTAGCCAAGCTTGCTTCTCAGGTGTCAGGAGTGATAGCGGTTCAGTAAACTGTTCTTGTGAAAGTTCAATCGACTGCTGTTCGTCGGCTGGTAGTTGGACCGGATTGAGCGGGTTCACCAATCCAATCGTTTCTCCAAAGAGAATCTTGGATGCTGTGCGGGCTGCGCAACCTAGAGCGCACACAATGAGCGCAGAGCATAGTAGTAGGATGCGTACCTGCGGCATTTAGCGATCTTTCCCTCTTTTGCTTACAAGTAAACGCCACGGTTAATAAAGCTCTTATCGGACTGGTGGTTCGGACGGAATTAACGATATAATCGTTACAGGGTGCAAAAATCCCCAATTCCCGTGTGAGCGTTGTAAACTAGAGAAAATAGACAAACTGGGTTTGCCTGGTTTGAGAGTTGCGAGATGACAAACCGGATATTCACGAGTGAGACCCTAGATTCCTTGCTTGATGAATTGACCGATCTTGCCTTGACGTCGCCCAACTCCGGAACATTTTTTCAGTCCATTCTTAACGCTGCAGTCACCGCAACCGACGCCCTTGCGGGTGCCCTCTGGAGTGTCGGAGAGGTCAACTATCGACTAGAAGCGGAAGTGGGATTGGTGCAACTTGGAATTGGCTCGGATAACGAGCTCCAGGCTATTCATGAAGAGGCCTTGGAGCGTGCCACCAAGGGACAGTGGCAACACGAGTGCCCAGGAGTGGCAAAACGGATTCATGAAAATAGCGAGTATCGTTTTTTCGGGTGCCGTAACAAGGATCTGGCCTACTTAGTTATCGAACTTGTTCACAAAGAAGCCGCAATTACCGAAGGCGATGAAGGTTCAATAGCGAGTCTCATGGCGGCGCTGAGTGAGATTGCTAGAGACTTTCACAATGCCCAGTTGCTTCAGCATCTCCAAGCTGAGGATCGAATCTGGAGCGATTTCAAGCTTATATTGCCGAGATTGCATACGAGTGTTCATTTGGACAAGACTTCGTATCTTATTGCCAATGAGGGACGGACATTTCTTCAATGCGATCGATTGAGCGTGGTGCGCATTGAACAGGACACATGTTCGATCTACGCAGTTAGCGGCGTTGCGACAATTGAAAAACGCGCAAAGCAAGTGCGTTTGCTGGAGACGCTGGTGGCAGTTGTCGCCCGGCGCGGTCAATCATTTCACTATCCATCAAGTGAATTAGAAGCACCGCAGTTGACGGAAGTTTTACAGGAGTACCTCGATGCCTCCCATACCGAATTGATTTGGATCCTTTTGATCAAGCGCAGCCGGAGTGACGGTGAATTTCGGTTACCCCATGAAAGTCAGAGTATTGGGGCATTAGTCATTGAGAACTTCGCGGCAAAAGAAACGCCAAAGCTTAATCAGCGTTCCGAACTTTTGTTTGAACATGCGACCATCGCGTTTCGAAATGCGAACGAATACAGCAACATGCCACTGCGGCGACTTAGTGAGTCACTCCAAGTGTGGGCTGCGCTGTACCGAACGTATCGTTTTAAACTCGTCATTGGAACGGCGGTTGGATTGATCGGACTTTCCCTTGCGATGATAGTTCCTGCGGATCTCAATATCGATGCAACGGGAACGATCCAACCGGTCTCCATGCGTCATCTGTACGCTCCAGCCAATGGTGAAGTAGTCAAGGTTCATTTCTCGCACCAAAGTGAAGTTCAGACTGGCACTGTGTTATTAGAAATTCGCAGTCGCGAACTTGAGTTGCGAAAGGAAGAACTGCTGACGGCGCATGCTTCAACACAAGAAAAACTGAGAGGCATCGAGGTTTCGAGACTACTGAATCGCAAGACGAATACGTCGGGCTCATTGAGCCCGCTGGAGCTATCTGCAAATGAAAGTGAATTGCGGGAAGTGGTTGCGAGTCAGAAAGCACAATTGTCTGTACTTAACGATATGCTTGCCTCATTGCAACTTAAAAGCCCCATGAACGGTCGCGTCATCAGTTGGGATCAAGCTGAAACGCTCGAACATCGACCCGTGCAGATCGGGCAGAAGCTTATCAGTATCGCAGAACTGATAGGTGATGGAAGATTGCAATTGAGAGTTCTAGATGAGGACACGCGGCATGTTATCAATGCGAGAAGGAATCAAGCGGAGGGTCTGCGCGTCACATTTTCACTTGCAAGCGCTCCTGGGGTTAAACGTTCGGCAGTTGTGACGCAGATTGGAACGACGGTTGAGACCTTGACCGAACAAGGTGCGACTTTACGCGTTGATGCAGTGGTGGACGCCGCTGAGATGGTTGATGTCCGCCCAGGCGCAACTGCGAACGCGCGGATACACTGTGGAAGAACCAGCATTGGTTATGTATGGACTCGTCGACTTTGGGATTTTTTCTGCTTTCATGTACTTTAATGCAGTCGATCTATGCAATCGATTTTAAGCAAGGCGGAGAACTCAATGAGTAACGCTCGGGTTTGTAAGTGGCGAAGGGTGGGACCATTTGTCCGGTCCGTGAATGTCTTTTTGCTCTTTCTCAAATACAAAGTTCAGAAAACTCGGGACAAATGGTCCCAAGCTACTTTTTCTTTAGCTGGAGCGACCTTATGTGCAATGTTCAGCTCGTGCATGGTCTTTGCCAACCTGTTCGATGGAATAGAGATTACGGTCAATCCCGTCTTAATTAAGGTAATCGAAGAGGTAGCGGTACCGGCGGTTCAAGAGGGCCCGATTTTGAGTATTCAGGTCCGAGAGGGGCAGGTTGTCCAAGAAGGGCAAGCGCTGATGCAGCTCGACGATCAACGCGCACGCTTAAGGCAGCAGGAAGCTGAGCTAGAACAAAAGATCGCAGCAAAGAAAGCCGGTAATCGCTCCGGAGTCCTGCTTGCGGAAACGGAAGTCCGTGTCACGAACTCAAGCCTACAGCGGGCGATGGAATCGAGAAAACGGTTCCCTGATACGCCTTCGCAAGCAGAAGTGGATGAGATTGAATTGCGAGTTGCGCAAGGGAAGCAGCATCTCGAGCAAGCGACTCAGGAATTCCAACTAGCCGAGCTTGCCAAAGAACTTTCAACCAAGAACTTAGAACTAGCGACCTTTGAGGTAGAGCGACATCAGATCAAAGCACCCATCCAGGGAGCTGTTACGGAGATCATCGCCAAAAAAGGCGAGTGGGTGCGGCCTGGCGAACCGCTCGTACGCGTAACGCGAATCGATCGACTGAAAGTGGAAGGGTTCGTTAAGCGAGAGGCCGTTTCCGCATCGCTGCTGGATCGAAGCGTGACCATCGTGGTCGAAGGCGAAGGAGGCAAGGGACAACACGTCGGCAAGATCGTCTTCATCAGCCCTGTGGTTGAACCCAATGACCGAACTCAAAGAATCGTCGCCGAAGTTGACAATCCAGAAGGGCTGCTAGGGCCCGGCTTGCGGGCCAAAATGATTATTCATTCACGTTGATTCACTTTCGATACCTCGTCTGATGGCTCATGCTGCAACTAGCGCTTTTGCAACCCTTTGATTCCAATCTACGGCCTGTAGCCTTGCGGATGCGACCGGATTTAATCTATCGAGAGCGAAGGGTTGGCTCAAGAAAATACTTCGTGATCAAAGATCCGATTCGGTTATCGCACCATCAGCTTTGGGAAGAAGAATTTGCTCTGCTTAAGATGCTCGATGGACGCACAAGTGTTGCGGCAATGAAAGAAGCGTTTGTCCAAAAATTTCCCGGATCGCGATTGGATCCAAGGTTGCTTCAAATCTTACATGGCCAGTTTCATCGCAGCGGGCTTGTGGTCTCGGAGCATCTCGGCCAGGCGGATGAGTTGATAAGGAGGAATGAGAGTTTCCGGTCGCAGGTGAAATGGGGACGTATTCGAGGCTGGATGTCCATTCGATTTCGTGGCTTCAATCCAGACAGCTTTATTAAGTATTTGGATCAGCGGATAGGCTGGTGCTTCGATCTGCCTGCACTCATCGCGATCACTCTCTTTCTGGTCTTCACATTTATTTATTTTATAAGCGCCGTTTCTCCAATCCCTTCGCTCGATGAATTCATGACGGTCGAGACCATCGCGTTGCTCTATCTTGCATTCGTCGGACTGAAGGTCTTACATGAAATCGGACATGGACTCGCCTGCAAACATTTTGGTGGTGAATGCAACGAGATGGGATTGATGCTACTGATTTTTACTCCGTGTTTGTATTGCGATGTCACGGATTCTTGGATGGTAGATAGTAAATGGAAGCGGGCGCTCATTGCCTCAGCGGGGATTTTGTTTGAGCTTGTCGCTGCATCGATCTGCATGTGGATATGGTGGTTTACCAATCCCGGTGTCATTCACAGTCTGTGTTTTCAAATCGTTTTGGTGGGCAGCGTTGGAACCATCTTCTTCAACGCGAATCCGTTGCTGAAGTACGATGGTTATTTCGTGCTAGCTGATATGCTCGATCGTCCCAATCTCTCTCAGCAAGCGCGACGGGTGCTGTGGAACGGATTGGCTCGGATTTATTTATTTCGAGCCCCGCATTTTCCGGCCGATTACAGTGGGCGAAACGATCGGTTGCTGTGGATTTATGGAGTCTTGGCGGACGCGTACCGATTTCTCGTGAGCTTCGTGATCCTTTTTGTCGTTTTCAAGTTTTTCCAAGTTCTTCGTTTGGAATCCGTCGGATTAATTTTGGTTGGTTCTGCTTTGGTTGGATGGTTCTGTTCGATCTCAAACGGAGTTGGTACTTGGGTGAAGGCTCGCGGCGGAGTGAGGAATCTGAGAAAGGGCCGAGTGTCCTTAACTTTGTTGGTGGCTATCTTACTGCTGGCCGCAACGTTGCTATTGCCTCTGCCCACTCGATTGCACTCGCATGCTTTTCTTGAGGTTAAAGATGTACGGACCGTGGCGGTCTTGGTGGATAGTAAGTTACAACGAAGCCAGCCAGAGGGGGCGAGCGTGAATGCAGGGGACGAAATTGCGAAGTTCAGTTCGGAAGATTTGGAACTTAGTTTAATCGCGCGCAGGGGTGACTTGGCTCGACAGCGTGCCCGCTTGACTGGCCTGGAGTCTCGACGTGGAGACGATCCGCTGGTTGCGTCAATGATGCCCTCGGTCATCGAGGTGATCAACGGATTAGAACTTGAAGTGCAGCGCCTTGAATCAGACATTGACCAGCTAACACTTCGAGCACCAATGGACGGTATTATCCTTGCTCCACTGACCACTAGGCCGTCCATGAACCCAAATGAAGTTCAAACATGGAGTGGATTGCCAATGGATGCTGAGAACATCGGTTGCGTCTTGCACCGTGGTACTCCATTTTGCGAAATTGGAGACACACGTAACTTGCAAGGGACTGTGTACCTAAGTCAATCGCAGGTTGAACTCGTTCAGCCGGGACAGGTTGTCGTTTTAAAATCGAAAGCGTTACCCAGCGTCACGTTTCGAGGGTCCATTGCTGAAGTGGGCGCAACCACGAATTGGGAACTGCCAAGTGAAGTCGCAGCGGCTGGAATTGTTGCAAGTCGAACGAATCGAACGGGGCGCCTTGAGTCAGTGGAGCCGGTCTTTTTAGCAAGAGTTGATATCGAGGCGGAATCACTCCAAGAACATGGTTTGAGTCCTTGGCATCATTCAATTGCTAAGGTTGCGATTCAGATCGAGTCGCAGTCTCTTGGAGAACGGCTAGCGAGGTTCATCTTTAGCACGTTTGCAATCGACCCTACGGTAGCAGGAAGGCTAAGCCAGTGATGGCTCCTGCTTGTACCAAGCTAGGCTTTAACTGAAGTGGTTCAAGCTCTCTAACTTTGGGTGCTCCCCAACCAGCTGCGTAGGGCCATCTTCTTGTCAGGGTACAGCTCGGATGATGGGCTGTCATAGCGTAGGGCAACAAGGGGATCGTGCCGAAGAATCGAAGAGTGGAGACAGCGGGTTGTAGGTGGCCGCAAGTTCGACCGTAACGCTCTAAGTTGACTTCTTCAAAATAGAGTGGTTGATAAGCAAAAAGCTCATCATGATTCCGCGTCACTGGAAAGAGCATTTTGGCTTGCATTTCGTCTGCTGTTGAAGCATAGACGGACGATGTTGGCATCGATTCGTCTACCAGATTTTCAGGAACTACAGTGCTACCGTTTTTGGGTTTGGGGCGTAGGTCGATGCTGACTTGGCCGATTGGACGCTGCGATGGAAGGAAGTTTTGGGCTTTGTTCTTCTCATCTTTTCTGCGGCTCTCGTCCTCCTTGCTGGATTCTTTCTTAGCCTTGGTTTCGTCTGTTTCAGAATCATTGCTCTGTTGAAGTGATCCGCTTGGTTCGGTTGTACTAAAAGACGCCAGGCTTGGCTCATGTGCAAATTCGACTACCTGCGAATACACTTGTGAATTGAAAGAAAACGAAACAACAACAGTGACCAAGAGAATGGTTACTGTGCTGTGTCGACGAATTCGTCGAGCGGTTGGTGATTTCGATTGATCAATACCGGCTGCAAAGTCCATGGCATCCAACATCCGTTTTGGTCTAGCAATAATTGGAAATCGGGGAAAAGGCTCTGCAACCCTTTCTACCGTTTACTTCGGAACATTGCGGCCAAAGTCACTGATTTTCTGGGGAATACGATACAGTCGTCACAATCGGTACGACGGTAAAAACAGGAAAAACACCTCCTCCTAAAACCGTAACAACCCGACTTTTCGTCGTTAGACTTTTTGTGTGTGTTATAAAGAATCGAAAATAGGGTTTATGCTAGGTGATTCAGAACCGATGCCGAGGTTTGCTAGCGAAGCATCAGTCGTTTCCGGCGATATCGGACGATCAATTTGCCCGCCCTTTGGGCCATAGAAAACAACGTTTTTCGAACGAGCGTCAAAATGGCTTCCTTTTTTGAGTGGCTGAAGAACACCACCGGACTATTTTCGAAGCAGAATGACGACTCCAGGCGGTTAGAACATGCAACTTTTCCGCGAGTCTATGATTCGCAGCTTGAGGATCGCCGGGTGCTCAATGCGGGCGCGGTCATCACTGCCATCGACTTGGTTTCGTTGCGGTTCGATGCTGGCCAGTTGGCTAACGATGGCGTTGCTGACAAGTTTGAGTTATCACGTCTAGATTCTTCCAGTTTGACAAACCAAGTCGCCGTATCGATCAATAACCAACGTGTCTGGCAAGGCAATGCAGCCGAGATACAGTCGATTCACTTCGATGGCTCTAGCGACGCGGATCAGTTCTACATCGACCCAAGTATACAAATTGCGGCTGGTATTTTCATCGATGGAACTGCCATCGCATCGCATTCGCAGTCCCAAGCGTATTCGGATGGCATTGTTTTTGCCTCGCTACCTGAGACTTATTTCAGTGAGATAACTTACCAATCAAGGGATGCTCTTACCCAAGTTCAATTTGTCTCGACTCCGCAGCAATTGAGCTTGCTGGTTCAAGTACAGAATGTAGAGTCTATCAGAGATCAAAACGCGGCCTTGGAACGATCGCTTATTGTGGATACGACTGGTGGCAGTTACACACTTAGAGATTCAGGCAACTCGGCAACGGCGAGCATGAGTCAAACGATAGAATGGACCAGCAATCAAAACCGAATTGAAATCGACGCGCCGTCTGATCGTTTGACGATCGACTTGCGATCAACCTTGGCAGGAAGAGATTCGCTGGTGATCGATTCGTTCAATCATCCAGGAGTGAAGCACTTCAATGTTCTGGCGGACGACGCAGACTCCGTTCAGTTGAATGGGGCTGTGACGGCGGGCCAAAAGATATCCGTTAATGCAGGCACCATAGGCGTCACCGAAGTTTTATCAACGGTGGCGGCAGGTGATATTCGACTCGTTGCCGGTACCGGAACGTTGAATGTCAATGGAGAATTGATTAGCCGGGGCGACGAATTGCATCGTGGTGGGAATGTCGTACTTACCGGGGACCGCGTGTTACTTGACGGACAAACACGAGTTGACGTGTCAGGCGGAGCGGGGGGCGGACAGATTCGTGTCGGTGGAGGATTTCAGGGCAAGGACGCAAGCGTGCATAACTCGCGCTACACCTATGTCTCGCCGCATACGACACTCAACGCAGACGCTCGCCTCCGTGGAAATGGTGGCACCGTTATTGTCTGGTCAGATGATACGTCAATCATTGACGGTTCAGGGAACATCTTTGCCAGAGGCGGGATCGAAGGTGGAGACGGCGGATTCATTGAGACTTCCGGGAAGAGGTATCTTAGAATCGATGGTGCCGCGAATACATCTGCTAATAGAGGGCAAAGTGGCAATTGGTTAATTGATCCAAACGACATCGAGATTGTTACCGTTGCAGGAGCCGATCCCAATACCTCCTATGTCTTGATCTCGACAATTGTAACGGGTCTTACGACTGGCAACATTAACATCGTTACGAATACGCCTAGCGGCGGGAACGGCGATATTCGAATCGTAGATGCACTTTTGCTGGCGCCGACAACCTCTCGAACTTTGACGCTAAATGCAACGCGTGACATTGTTTTCGTAAATGGCCTAACAGGCAACGCAGATCTTCAGATCAGTCTCATTGCCGGTCGTGATGTCGATTCGACGGCCGTTTCTATTGGGCAGCTAGCCTCATTGACGATCAGTGCGGCTCGCAACATCAGCGTCGGTACAATCAATCTTTCTGGTGGTACTTTATCCGCGACCATCGATTCAAATAATGACGATGCCAATGCAACCTTTCAATCTACGGGAGCATTGTCCGCTGGATCGATCAGTATAAGTGGTTCTGCGACAGTCAACGATAATGTAACTCTCGGATCGGCGGTGACCACTTCGACCGGTGCGATTCAGTTTTCGCAGATCAGCAGTTTGACATTCCAAGGCGATGTTACTGCTGCAACGAATGTTACTTTCAGTAGCATCACAGGCCAACTTGCACTTGGATCCAGTGTCGATATCACAGCCAATAATGGACCGATCGATTTTTCACCGATTACTTCTGGAATCCTGTTGGCTGGAAACAATGGGTCCACGAACGTCCTCACTGCCAAGAGTGCGACGGGTGCTCTCACTCTTGGAACCGTTTCGGCCACGAATACAAATGTTGGGCTGACATTGTCCAGCGCGACCAACACTTCGGTTGCCAGCATCAATCTTCAGAATGGTGCGCTCACTTCGGTCATTGATTCAGACAACGACAACGTAGGTTCGACGTTTCAGGCAACGGGCACTTTGTCTGCTGGTGTGATCAATTTAAGTGGTTCTGCGACAGTCAACGATAATGTAACTCTCGGATCGGCGGTGACCACTTCGACCGGTGCAATTCAGTTTTCGCAGATCAGCAGTTTGACATTCCAAGGCGATGTTACTGCTGCAACGAATGTTACTTTCAGTAGCATCACAGGCCAACTTGCACTGGGATCCAACGTTGCTATAACGGCTAACAGCGGGCCGCTTGATCTCAGTGGCATTACCGCTGGCATTTTACTGACTGGTTCCAATGGCAGTACTAATGTCTTTACAGCCAACGGCACGACCGGTAGCCTCTCGATGGCAGCGGTATCTGCTACGAATGCGAGCGTTTCGCTCACGCTGAACAGCGCTACCGATTTTAACGCTGAAGATATCAATATACAAAACGGCAATTTATTGGTTACCTACAGTGGCCAAAATGTTGCATCAGCAAACGTTGCAACGTTCAAAAAGGTAACTGCGGGATCGTTGACTGTATCGGGCAATTCGCGAACGGACGATCAAACGGTCCTGACCGACGCCCTGACAATCGGCGTTGGAGGAGTGACGATTAATCAGTTTGCTGATCTGAAAATTAATGCCACGGTTAACTCAAGCGGTGGTGTGACGAATCTAGGTATTTCTGGCTCCCAGACTCACTTGACGGCCGATGTTACATCCAATGGAGGAGCCATTTCAATGACAGGAGGGACCCTGTTCATTGATGGAAGTGCTTCGCGGACAATTTCATCTAGGGGCGGAGCCGTTGCTGTGGGAGGCAACATCGTTTTAGGTAACGTCGATGGTGAGAACGGTGCCGCGAATTTGAACGTCGATTCACGAGGAACTTCGACAGCGGGATCCGTCTCAATTGGCACCGTAACCGCAGCCACATCAGGACTCAATCGACTTAACATACGAACGGACGCGATAACGACTGCTGGTCAAGTGACACTTAGCAGCACACGCTTAGTTGAGAAAGCTGGTACGGCCGCGACGTTAGTTGTGGCATCCGATGGAAACGCAATTCGAGCCAACGGCATTATCGATCTGAGCAGCAACAGTGCAGCTGATGGCGGGTCGATCGATTTTGGGGCCTCAGAAGTAACACCGACGAACGCGTCGAGCACGCTTACACTGAATACGAGCAATACGAGTGCAATAGGCGGAAACGGAGGTGATATCAAGTTTGCAGGGGTGTCGAACAATGGTGCTAACTATTTTGATTCGGTGTTAATTGATACGAGCACCGCAAATGCCGCTAAGACAGATGGCGATCTGGATTTCGGTGGCAAAGCAAATCCTAAGATTGCAGTTGACGGGACGTCAGGAACCGGAATTTCATTGATAGGAACGATCGTCAAGGCCTTCAGTGGTGTCTTGTCCTTCTTGACCAATCCAGCCGGTGCCTCGGCGAACTCGAGTTCCATAGATGTATCCAAAGCCAACTTCCATTCAACGGCTGGCTTGAAGTTCGATACGTTCGGTGGTGCGTCGACGAACGCCGGAGATTTGGTGTTGGGCGATATTGGTGTTTCGGCCCCCAACCGGCCCACTTCACTAACAGTTGATACTCGGGGTACGACGACTAGCGGAGATCTAGTGCTCGACGATGGATCGGGTGCGAGCACAGAGTTACATGTCGCGGGTGACCTGAATCTTGCCGACGCGAAAATCAGGTTGACCGACAATGCACTGCTTCGCACTTATGGAACAGGCAATATGGCGTTGGGGGATGTGGCCACAGTCGGCGGAGTGGCTCGCAACTTGACATTGAATTCGGAAGCAAACATTGCCGTTGCCGCGATCAATCTCACAGGTGGATTTCTGACGGCGAATGTAGATTCTAATGATGATAACGCTGGTTCGACAATTGTTTCGACCGGAGCTTTGTCCGCGGGGACCGTCAGCATATTGGGGTCTGCAAGTAACAACGACAATGTAACGATCAATTCGACATTGAACACGACGACAGGGGAAATCCAGTTCGCACAAGTCGACAAATTGGTTTTGAACGGTGACGTAATATCTCAAACTAATATCACGTTTACCAATGTCGTTGGACTTTCGCTGGGGTCGAACGCAGATGTGACGGCTAACAACGGGCCACTTGATTTTTCTACGGTAACTTCTGTACTTCAATTAGTTGGTAGCAATGGTTCGACCAATATTTTAACCTCGCGTGGTGCGACAGGCAGTCTCACTCTCGGGTCAGTCGCCAATACCAATCCAAATGTCTCTCTGGCGCTGTCCAGTGCCACCAACACAGCCATTGGGAGCGCCAATATTCAGAACGGTGCACTGAGTGCCACGATCGACTCAGACAACAATGACATTGGCGCTAGCTTTGTATCCACAGGAGCTTTAAACGCGGCTTCAGTAACGATATCAGGGTCGACAACCGTTAACGATCGAGTAACTTTGGGCTCGACGGTAACCACGACCATCGGTGCGATCCAGGTGAATCGGTTTGAGGACTTGCGCATCAACGGAGATTGGACCACTGCCGGCGGAGTAACGACGACGGGCGTTAGCACCTCCCAAACCCACTTGGCGGCTAACATCACTTCAAATGGCGGCAACGTCGCCATGACCGGCGGCACTTTACTTATCAATGGAACGACTGTCAGGCAGATTAAATCCGGTGGGGCGAGCGTCAATGCGATCAACGGTGGTTCGGTAACACTTGGCGTCATCGATGGTGAAGTTACTACGGCTGACCTTGAAATAGATTCTCGCGGATCCAGTACGTCCGGTGGCGTGACTCTTGGCAACGCCACCAATGCAGCGGGTAACACTGGGCTGAATCGACTGAATATACAAACGGATGGTGTATCGCCTGGTCAAGTTTCGTTGAGCAGCATTCGATTGATCGCAAAGAACGCGACTCCTGCATCGTTGACCATCACTGCGGGTGGACGAACGATTCTAGCTGACGGATCGATCGATTTGAGCTCCAATGTCAATGGACGCGCGGGCGGAAGAATTAATTTTGGAACTTCAGTTGTAGCTCCGAAAAGTGCAAGCAGCACACTTGTCATCAACACGAGCAATTCCGATTCAACATCCGGCGTCGACGGAAGCGATGGTGGCGACATGCTTCTGGGTGGCATCGGCGTGAATGCGACGAGCGCTACCTTTTTTGACTCGGTGACCATCGATCTCAGCGCTGCAGACATCTTGGATGCAGCCGGCACTTTGCGATTCGGCACGGTTGCCAATCCATCGATACAGGTTGATGGAGTGTCAGGCACAGGGATTCGAATCGTCGGCAGAGTCGACAATGCAGCCGGAAAAGTACTCAGTTTGTCAACGAACCCAGCCGGAGCTTCGCAGAACTCTTCGGCCATCGATGTTTCAAAGGCAACTTTTATTGGTTCGGGTAGTTTGATCTTTGATACTTCAAGCAGTAACCAGTCGCTGACTTCTGGAAGCATAACATTGGGAGACATTGGCACTATCGTGAGGCCCGTGTCATTAGTCATTAATACTCTCGGCGCGGTATCGTCTGGACACTTGATTCTTAACGATACAGTTGTGGGATCAGCAACGGAAATTCGCATCGATGGAACCATCGATTTTTCAAACTTCACGGTGGACTTGCTCGACGATGTATTGTTAGAGTCGCATCTAGACGGAAACAGTTTTTTGCTTGGGACTACTAATGCGGTAGGAGGAGCCCGCAATCTGCAGTTGGCTTCAGATAGCGGGATGACGGTTGCAGCAATCAATCTCGCAGGTGGAGCATTTCAAGCGAACGTGGATGTGAACAACAACGAGGTCGGATCAATCTTCCGATCAACGGGAACGATTGCTGCGGGTAGTTTCGCGGCTGCGGGAAGTGCTGCAAACAATGATATCGCAAGCATTGGGGGCGGCGTTACCACCACTGGCTCGGTCAGCTTTTCTAATTTTGATCAACTGCGGATTCAGGCATTAATAGACGCAGGAACGACTTTTAATGCATCAGGTATCGTTGGAGCGGTCGATTTTAGCGGAAACAGTGGCATCATTGCTAACGGGTCGATCGACCTGCGGACTTCGGTCAATGCGATCAAGCTCTCGGGCGTCGCGGGCAACACCACATTGATTGATGCAAAAGGCAATACCAGCGTCGTGACTCTTGCGACGGTAACGGCCATCAAT
Source organism: Planctomycetia bacterium (assembly GCA_031412515.1). Taxonomy (GTDB): domain Bacteria; phylum Planctomycetota; class Planctomycetia; order Pirellulales; family Pirellulaceae; genus Aureliella. The sequence goes on from JANODD010000107.1 coordinate 27,882, forward strand.
CCGGAGACTCGACTCAATGTACGAAGCGATTACAGTTCCGACTTGCAAAATGTTGAGATGCTAACCGGTACGCTGGACGTTCAAATCGGACGTTCGACCACACAAGCCGACGCATCCGTCCGCTTACGTCAAGTGAAAGCTGGTGGACTGGTCGTTACAGGGACGTCGACGGCCAACGACGCGGCGGTGCTTGATGGTGTGCTGAACATTGGCACAAACGGGATCAGTATTCAGAACCTGGCCAAGTTAGATGTAAATTTCAATGTTCAGTCGGTTGGCGATATCAACGCAACCAATATTCTCAATCGCATTCAAGTTGCTGAAGCGGTCGCGATTCAGTCTAACCAAAGCATCGATTTGCAAACCAACGTTGGCCAGATACAGTTGATGGGAATTCACGGGTTGATGAATACGTTTCGCGCGGACGGTGATTCCGGCTCACTGAAACTCGGAGCAATTCAAGCTCTCGGGAACGTGGTCTTGGTGCTAAGTTCAGCGAACGATATCACTGTCGCATCGATCGACGCGGTTGGAAGCAATCTATCAATCAAGGTCGATAACAACAATAACACAAATGGATCGCAGCTTGTCGCGGGCCAGATCCAAACTAAACAGATGTCGGTTCTCGGAGGGACTGATCTAAACGACGTCGCTGTGTTTAATGGACTTCTTGAATCGAAGTCAGGTTCACTCTTGGTAAGTTCCTTTGGGACGGTTAACTTGAAAGGTAATGCGCATTCATCGAGTGGACTGGAGTTATCTAACGTAAGCGGTCGTGTGAATATTGATGCAGGGCGATTAATTAAAGCAGCTAATGGGACCGTGGCCTTAAATAATAGTGTTGGTGCGATTCGCTTTCTAGGAGGCGCAGGAACTTCCTCCTCGATTCAAGCAGTGAATGGCGATCTACTGATGTCTGCTATCACTGAGCTAAACACCAGCGACTTGATTGAACTGCGGGCTGATCGCGACGTCATTCTGGCTTCGAGTAGCCTGAATTCCAGACTGCTGGTTGTCGCAGGCGATCACAACAACAACTTTGGGTCCATCAATGCCTCGGCAACTTTGACCGCCGGTGCAATCGACCTTCAATCAGCAAACGGCATTGGGACCAATGGAGCCGTTGCAACTTCGACGAGCGCAATCAGTGCTACCAATCGATTAAGCGGCTTGGTCCAAATTGCAAATGATAAATCGGTAGCAGTGACGGTATCCAGTCTCACAGCAAATCAGGGAGGTAACATTCTCTTTACTCAGTCGGGCGGTGGCGATGTTCGTTTTCAGCAAGTCACAAGCAATGCAGATGGAACGCCGGCGGTCAATGAAAGTGATATTCGTCTAACGAGCGTCGGCAGCGGGCTGATTGTCGATGGAAATGGAGTATCGGCTGGTGGACTAGGGATCATTGTTATCCAGACACAGAACACGGGCGATGTTCAATTGTTGGCAGCGACGCGGACCAACGGAGGTACGCTGGCCGTTCAATCGGCAGAGAGAATTATTGGCGGCGGAACGCTTAGCTCGCGTCAGGTTGATCTAAATGCAACGTCAGGCATAGGAACGACCGGTGCCATACAAACTCAGACGACCCAACTGCGAGCGAATTCGCAAAGCAATTCGTTAAACGTGCAGAACTCTTCTGCAGCACTGACCACGGTGAGTCAGCTTTCCAGTGGAGGGAATGGTACAGTTCAATTCAATCAAGTGGGAGGCGGTGACGTCGCATTCTTGAATGTTTCAACGGGTCTTGCCCCATCGAACGCTGGTACAGATGTCAATCTGCGGAACAGTGGCGGATCAGTTTTGGTTCAAGGAAGTGTTGTGGCTGGAGGCGGTGGATCGATTCGATTCGATGCGCAGAACAACTTGCTTGTCGGAGCCGGTTCTCTAGTCCAGACGAATGGAGTAAACGCAACGATCAGCGGCAATGCTGGTGGTCAATTCCTGTTCACGCCAGGGGCTGCCCTTCGAGCTGGAAGTTCGAACGCGAGCACGGAAGCTGTTGTCACTGTGCTTCCACCGCTGGTCAGTGTTCGGCCAACGGTGAACTCGATAGGTGTCAACGTAGATTCGGAAGGATTTGCAACGCTTCAGATCCAATTGGGAAGCGCCAGCCCAGCCTTGATCGATCGCAATTTTTCCGTGGTAATCGATTGGGGCGACAAACAAATTGACCAGTTGCCGAATGGAATGATTTCGCCTTCAACTACTAACCCGCAGATCGCAAGGTTCGATGGTTCAGGCGTCATCTACCAAATAACCCACCAATATCAAGGTAACCCGAATCCTCTCGACCCAATCGCCGACATCCCGGTTAAAGTAACGGTAGGAGTCGACGCACTCAATCGAATTCAATTCAATGATTCGAAAGGCCCTGTGACGAGTTTGTCATATGTGGTGAATGAGTCGCTGGTAACACCTGCAGCGGGTCTAATTTCGTTACGATTTGACCTGCCGCAAGCACCGACAATTCCAAATCGGATTGTGTTCAACAATTCTGGGGTGGTCCAGTCCGCTGGCAGCATCGCTCCGGTCGCAACTTCAGCAGAAGCAAGTGTCTCATCGAGCAGTTCTGCGGCTGAAAAAGGGCGATCTTACGTCTTGCGAATTATCACGCCAGTTAACGAGCAGGGAGAGGTCGCTTCAAGCGAGGATATTGAGCTAACGGTCAAAGATATCGAGGCTTTGAGTACTGGCAAGCTGTTCCAGAAACTTGGAGACAATCGCTATCGGATTTACTTGATTCGCGAGGATGGTAATGAGTTACTATTGAAAGACTTTTATCTTCGGAATCATCGTCCTTTTGAAGTGGAGGATTCGCCACCGAGTTCGAACGAATTGCCTGTAGAAGAACGAGTCTTGGATCAGCCTTCCGCAGCAATCACTGGGGATGATCATGGGTCAGAGTTTGCGAGCAAGAAATCTGAAGAGAGCGAATTTGATTTGCAACATGATAAGGAATTGAACGGGGAACTAACTGTTGAACGGGTACCGATCACCAACGCAGTACTCGCAGTTGGTACGTTCGCACAAAGAGTGCGATCATGGCGCAAAGCGGCTCGCCGATTTAGAGCCGTTTAAAGTACTCGGTCCCCTTTGGATTTTTCGTCGCGGCTAAAACTGGAGATCGATGGATGCAGAAATGTGCGCTTTGTGAATTCGACTACGAAAATGTGAGTCTTCAAGAAGGAAGATGCCCACAATGCGGAAGCATTGTTGAGTGGCCAGAAGAAACGGAGACACCGAACGCCAACGGTAACGGTAACGGTAACGGTAACGAAGTCGCTTTGACAGCGATTCAAAAGACATTAGATTTCCCGTTACCCGTACAACCGGCTCCTGAGAGAGTGAACGATCAGGAGGTCGTAGCCCAAAATGTCGTAGCGAACGATTTGCACGAAGCCGACATTCCATCCACGTCGCTGCCGAAGGATATGGAGCAGTTATGGCGTAATTCTATTCAAGGGACAACAGACGTACGCAGCACACTCAAAGGACCTAACACGGGTTACACGGTATCCGATTCTGTTTTCGCGATTCTGCCACGCGAAGTTCGTTCTCCACTAACTGCAACTGACAAACCCGTCGACTACGAACTGTTGGACGTTATTGGTCAAGGTGGAGTTGGAGTTGTCTATGCGGCCAGACAGGCATCGATCGATCGAACTGTTGCGATCAAAATGTTGAAGGAAGAGTATCGAAAGGCGAATGAACACCAAGAAAAATTTCTTGCTGAAGCCGTTCTAACAGGCGAGCTGGATCACCCGAACATTGTGCCGATTTACGATCTCGGGAGAAACAACCAAGGTGAGCTGTTCTACTCGATGAAGAATGTGATCGGGACACCCTGGGACCGAGTCATCGCGCAGAAATCAGTCAGGGAAAACCTTGAAATTCTTCTGAAGGTTGCGGATGCGGTTGCGTTCGCGCATTCCCGGAGCGTCGTTCACCGCGACTTAAAGCCTGAGAATGTGATGCTCGGTAGCTTCGGTGAAGTGCTCGTCATGGACTGGGGAATTGCGGTTGCGACAGAGGGTTTTCGTCGAACGTCTAGCATCCTGCGATCTCAGGCGATGGGTGGCACACCCGCTTATATGGCACCTGAACTGGCAAAAGGTCCCATGGCGTCGATTGGTCCTGCGGCAGATATTTATTTGCTGGGTGCCATTTTGTTCGAGATCCTAACAGGATTTCCGCCGCACTATGGCAATAATGTCATGGAATGCGTGCAGAACGCTGCCGAAAACATTATCCGCGAAACGGATGTCACAGGCGAATTGATGGAAATCGCGACCCGCGCGATGGCGACGCTTCCGCGTCGTCGATACCGCTCGGTCAAGTCCTTCCAAGCTGCGGTACGTCTTTATCAGTCGCACAGCGAAAGCCTAATGCTTTCGGACAATGCGGAAACTGAGTTGAACAAGGCGATTTCAACGAAAGACTATCAAGGGTTCTCACGTGCGGTCTTTGCATTTGACGAAGCGATCTCTCTTTGGGATCAGAATACAGGTGCGAAGCTGGGCTTGACCCGAGCGAGGGCAGCTTACGCAGAGACCGCCTATGAAAAAGGGGATTACGATCTTGGGTTGTCTTTGTTAGAGGAGTCCGAAGAAGATCACCGCCTGATGATATATAAACTTCGGACCGCGATTGCTGAGCGAAACGCGAGACAAAATCGACTCAAAACCATCCGAAAAGTGGCGATTGGATTGACCGGTTTTATTGTGATCGCAGGTTCGATTGGGATGATCGTAATTTTGAATCTCAATAGGGAGCTTCTAGCAGTAGTCGGTGCAAAAGAACTAGCACTCGAAAACGAAGTAGCTGCCGTTAAATTAGCGAAAGCTGAAGAAAAAAAGGCCACTGAAGCTGGAGAGAGAGCAGAGAAGCAACGCATCGCAGCAGTCAATGCGCAGCTCAGTGCAGAGTTGGCTCGTTTAGAGTCGATTGCTCAACGACAGCAGGCAGAAGAAAGCTCCTATTTTGCCGAAATCGGCCTAGTGGGGGCTAGTATTGAACAGAACCAATTTTCGATCGCTTCCGAAATTTTGAGCCAACAGGAAACATCAGATGCCAAGTCAAAAATTCGGCATTGGGAATGGGGACGTCATCAGTTTGTTGTCCAAGGAGGCAGCAGAGATGACTCTGTGCAAAGCGTTGTAACCTATCCCATGGGCGAGTCTATCGAGTGCATCGATCGAACGGCTGATGGGAAGTGGATTGCGATTGGAAAACTGACTGGTGAATGTGAGCTTTGGCGCGTTGGTGAGAAACAGTCGTTTGCGACTTTCCGACATGGCCGATCCCTGTCGGATCTCGACTTCAATTCCGATGGCAGTCTCATCGTGTCGAGCGGCGTCGATGACGACAATTCCGGAACGGTTTGTATCTGGCGTCTGCAAGAGGGAAACAACCCTGTTGCTGAAAGAAAGATGAGGATGAAGTCAGGGCCAGCGATGGCAGTTGCGTTCTCCAATGATCGCAATTCAGAATACGTGGCGGCGGGTGACAATAAACGAATCGGTCGGATTTGGAAATGGCGTGAGGATCGTGAAGTAGTGCTGCTCGGACATCTCGATGCATTCACATCGATCGAGTTTTCTCCGGACAACGAACATGTTGTCAGCTCAAGCAACGATGGAACGGTGCGACTTTGGAAATCCGTGGACGGCTCGGAAGTGCAGCAATTTTCGGGGCACGAGGCTCCCGTATTGAACGCTACTTTTGCACCGAACGGCAGAGTGATTGCGTCGGGCGGAGCTGATCAGAGAATCTTACTTTGGGCCGTTAAACCAGAGGAAAGCCGAGCGAAGCGTGTCGAGGTTGTCAAAAAGCAGCTGCAAGGTGAGACCATTCCCAAGCAATCATTTCAATCGCTTGAGGGACACAGCGGGACGGTGCAAGAAGTCTCGTTTTCGTTAGATGGCAAACGACTGGTTTCCTCGGCTAACGACAATGAAGTTTTTATTTGGAACGTGCCCGACAGTTCGACGACACAGCCTTCGGCGCCGATACAAAAACTACGCGGCCATGGCGGATGGGTTAGGGCGTGCCGTTTAAGTGCGGACGGGACACAGGCGTTTTCGGGCAGTGATGATCGCTCATGGAAAAGTTGGCAATTGGACACTTATCGTGAGAAGCTATTGCTCAAAACCGAGAATCAAGCGATCTTGGACGCTCGCCATAGTCCGACAGGTGAAATAATTGCAACCGGCCACGCGGATGGAACGGTTGTATTGTGGAATTCAAAGTCAGGTGAGCGAATAGTTCAGTTGAGTGATGGACACGAATACTTAACGAATAGAGCTAGGATCACCAAAGAAGGCAAACTTATCGCAACTGCCGCAGGAGACAACACACTCCGTTTATGGGATTTGCAACGCGGGGTACAACTTGCTGTCATGGAAAGTGCTGGACGCGATGGCATTTTTTCTATATCACAAAGCGGCAACTGGCTGGTCGCCGGGGGTGATGAGTTAGGGGTAGCCATCTGGGATTTGGACTCATTGAATGAGCCAGTAAGAATTCGCAATTGGCCACAACAGACTTCGGAAAAGGAAAAAGGCCCGATCGTTTCGCCGGCTACAGGCGTTGCAATATCAGATGATGGACGGCATGCGATTGTATGTGATAAGTCTGGTACTGTTGAGTTTTGGGATGTTGAACAAGGCACAATGGCCACTAGGATTTTTGGCCATTCGGAGACAGTTGTGGCATGCTTCTATCTGCCGCTCGGCCCGCATGCCGGCATGAACCCTAATGCCATAACGGTCAGCTCGGACGGGAGTGTCGCTTGGTGGGACGGCGTTACAGGACAAGCTTTGCCACGTGAACGACTACGGCATTTTTCCGCAGTTCAACTTGCAACACTGTCACCGACTGGCAGGTTTCTTGCAACATATGCATCGCTGGACGATAAAAAAGCGCGCTTGTGGATGTGGGACATGGTCACAGGCGAGAATCTGGCAACGAGAGACTTAGAGGACTTGCTGGTACAGGACATGGTTTTCACTTCGGGTGAATCGCCTACTGTGTATGTAACAACATCCAACCTCAATGACTCACAGAAACGGATCTGGCAATGGAATGGGCCACAGAAGCAGTGGAACGCAACCGGAAGCGCCGCGATGACGCCCAAATCGCTTTTTGGAGCAGTACCAACAGAGAATGATTCGAACTTGTTGACCTACGGTGGACGCGGGGCACGTCTTTGGAGGATGAAGGATGGCAAGGAACTCAAGAGCTATCGGCCATGCTCCATCATCCAATCCATTTGCTTTGATTCGACCGGCAAGTTTCTTGCAGCAGCAAGCGAAGATGGGACAGCAGTGATTTGGGAGGTTGCGAAAACCACTTCCGTCCAAAAACTAGTGGGAGGGCATACAGGCGCGATTCGCGACTTGGCTTTTTCGTCAGACGATCAATCGTTGTACACCACAGGGGCGGATGGACGAATTGTTGTATGGGATATAGCTAAGGGAATACCGACTTTGCCAGCGCGGATCTCCAACTCAAAAATTGTTGGAAACTCATTGCGGCTTTCGCCTGATGGAAAAGTGATGGCCGTCGGATGTGATGACAGTATTATTCGACTATATGATGCTGCGACTTTGCAGCCGATAAAAGACCTGTCAGGGCACGGGGCGGCTGTACACTGTCTGGCATTCTCATCAGACAGTCAATGGATTGTTTCGGGTTCACAAGACCAAACAATTCGAGTTTGGTCCGTCGCTACTGGATTGGAGATTGGTAAGCTTTTGGGCCATTCTGCCCCATTGGCATCCGTGGTTTTCTCAAGTGATGGGCTGAGAGTTTTATCTTCAAGCCAAGATACAACGGTGAAGCTCTGGGACATAGGGCGCATGACGCAGTCTAGGCCAAGTAACGAGCAGCGGAACGAAGAAAAGAACGATCTAAGCTTGGGTGTGGTATTGTCATTGGAGTATCACGCAAGCGAAGCAACCGTTGCAGAGTTTTCTCCTGATGGTCGTACCATATTGACCGCTGGGATCGATGGCGAGGCGGTGCTCTGGCCTTCGGAACGCATCCCTCCCGCTATTCGATTAAGCAATCCCAATCTCACTATTAGTAGGCGAGACGATCAAAAACGCATCGATGCGAATGCTGTACTCTGTCAACCAGGAACACTGGACTTGGATGGAGCGACCATGGAGTTGAAATTCGAGGAAGACGGGACCGCTTTTGGCGAACTCGTCGTTGATACCAGTGATGGGAGGTTCTCTATCCAAGATCGGACATTGTTTTACCAACCAGCTACTCAACGACCTATCGCAATAGGTATAGCAGGTGAAGGACCGGTGCTGAGATTTGCATTTAATCGCTTGGCGACCCATGCGGCCGCTGAAGAATTAATCCAGCATTTAGCGTTTCGGGCAAGCGAGCAAGTCGAAACGGATGCCTCTTCTGCATGCGATGTGATTATCGGGATCGTGGATCGCGAAGGCCGTTCTGGTAATTACCATCCAGAACGCGTTCGAATCAGTCGTTTAATTGAAAGCAACCAAAAAATGGAGTAACGCGAGAGTGCGGAAACTGCCTACTCCCCGCGGACGATGGCCATCAGCCGGCGTAACTCGTCCTCGGCGTCGGCTGGATTATCGACCGTCCGTGAAACTTCAGTTAAGAGGATCTCACCATACCTGCGTCGCATGCGGTGAACGGACATGGCAATTGCCGGTTGGCTCATCTTGAGTCGCTGACCGATCTCAAGCCTGGAAAGAGCGTTTTCGTCGCACATTAAATGAGGTTCGAGCAAATCGAATAACTCATGTTTGTTGGCATTGCGATAATCTTCAGCAAGCCGGCTCTTGGTGCGTTGGAGCAATGCTTCGACCCAGTTGCGGTCAAACGCGCGTTCTGGTGTTTCATCAACTTTGCAGGAGCGACAAAATCTAGCTTCAACGTCGTCGGCTGAGAGCGGGAAAAATTGGTGCTTTCCCCCTCGTTGGATCGTCGATGTGGCACGAATCTGGTTGGCGATAAAGTTACGAAATGATGCCAACAGAAAGGAACGGAACCTGCCTTTTGAGGGGGAAACCGTATCCAAAGAAGCAGCAGTCATGAGATGGGTAAAAAAACTCTGCGTCAGATCCTGTGCGTCCTGGTGCAGCTTTCCTTGGCGACGACAAAACGCATACAAAGGAAACCAATACGTTTCGATGAGTTCGTTCCAAGAGTTCCGTTCAAGCTCCTTATCCGACTGGCAAGCTCTGAGCACTATACTCCACCGCGTCGTGTTGAATCTTTTGTTCTCAGATAAAACGTCGTTCTTTTTTAACATTTACTACCGTCTCAATTAAACTGCGCGCCGCAATAACCAATCCCAGGTTCGATACGGTCGGTAGGGGAACACGGCTCAAGCAGATGCAGTTACAATTCTGAAAGAACTATGTCGCATTCAACTATGTATCTAAAGTGGGTCGGGCGGTTTTAAGCATAGTTGATTCAACGTTGGCGAGATTATACAACATCGAATCGAACGGGAGTATGGTAATCGAAACAGAGAGAATATGTAAAGATTGTGGGAGCCCTCTCGATGAAAATCGTTGGGCTGGTGGTTGTTCGTTTTGCCTTCTAAGTCTGGGATTGACTAAGTCTAATTTCTCAAACTCCACCGCTGAGTCCTCCAAGCCTTTCAATGGCTTCGATGGCAGTGGAGGTTCATTTCGCTGTAATGAAGTTCTTACCCGTTTTGGAGACTATGAGCTGCTTTCAGAGATCGCTCGCGGTGGAATGGGAGTTGTTTATCGCGCAAGACAACTTTCACTGGACCGCCAAGTGGCCGTTAAGTTGATATTGGCAGGACAACTGGCGACACTCGAATCGTTAGAACGCTTTCGATTAGAAGCTCAGTCCGCTGCACGTCTTGACCATCCAGGCATCGTTCGAATCTATGAGATCGGTGAATTCGAAACTCAGTACTTTTACAGTATGGAGTTGATCGATGGCGAGAGCCTTGCCGAGTGCTTGGGTGAATTCCAGTTGGATCCGAAGGCAGATGCAAGCGCGAAGCGATCGCAAGAATCGTGCATCGCGGAACTGATTGCGAAAGTGGCAAGAGCGCTCGACTTTGCCCATCGACACGGCGTGCTTCACAGAGACCTCAAACCGTCCAACATCCTCATCGACGAAGAGGGTAATCCTCATTTGACTGATTTCGGTTTAGCGAAACTTCTCGGGACCGAGGACTGTGGATTGTCATTGTCAAATGCTGTTTTGGGAACGCCGGGGTACGTCGCTCCAGAACAAGCGTCAGGTTCCAAGAACGTTACGATTGCTGCAGATGTCTATGGACTTGGTGCGACCTTATATGAATTACTTGCAGGGCAACCGCCGTTCGTAGGATCGAGCGCGATGGCGACGATGTTGCAGGCGATACAGCAAGATGCAAAATCGGTTCGTCGCATTAATCCCGCAGTAGATCGCGATTTGGATACGATTACTTTGCGTTGTCTGGAAAGAGAGCCTCACTGTAGATATTCATCGGCTCGCGAAGTCGCAGAAGAACTTGAGCGTTATTTACGACGTGAACCCATTCGGGCTCGATCGATCTCCTACTGGGAAAATGCCAGGCGTTGGTGCATTAGAAATCCTGGAATTGCAACTTTGCTGGCTTGTTTGCTGATGACGGTGTGCAGTGGTGTGGCGTCTGTGCTATGGGAGTGGAACCGTGCCGAGCATGCTAACATGGAGCTTGCGGCTGGGGTTGAACGTCTGCGGTGGGACTCAATTGACGACATGCTTGCGGCAGGACAGGCTCAGCGCGGACTGGCGGGGGTTGCAGCGATGCTGCGGCGTGATCCCACAAATTGGAAAGCTGCAATGTTCGGTATGTCCATTTTGGAACAACGCAATTTCCCAGTTCCGTACGCGCCCGAAATACGGCACTCCGGTGAATTGAGCGTTGCGAGAATAAGTCCTAACGGGAAGACTATCGCTACGGTTTCGTTTGACGGCGCTATCCAACTCCGAGACTCGCGAAGTTCTGAACTAAAGTCATCCGTGTTGAAGCATGACTCGACTGTTACTCAAGCTGAGTTTAGTCCTGATAGCCAATCTCTGGCTGTTGGGACGGCCGACGGCAAAGTACGGATCTGGAAAGTATCCGATGGGATTATTCAAGGAAGCCCTATCGAATCTCCGCCACCTGTGAAAGCCCTTCGTTACAGTAAAGACGGCAATTTGTTGCTCATTCAATCGAACAGTAGCATACAGGTTCATGCTTTTCATGCACGCGAACTAAGTATTGGCCCTAATGTCCTGCCAGGGGCTATCGTAGCGGCTGAGTTTGTTGGTGAGGAGCAAGGAAGGATCAAGTTGTTTTTGGCCAATCAAAACGGGCAGGATTCTCAAATACAGCTCTGGGATGTCGTCTCGAACAAACTCGACTTAGCGTTAAAGACTGGACCAACCATTCATGCTTGTATCAGTCCTGACTTGACCCTTGCTGTATCCATAGACCATCGCAAACTTACATTATGGGACGTGACCTCTGGTAAGAAGAAGAAGGAAGTTGAGCTCAAGGCCGAGCGGAGAATTGAGTTTGTCAAGTTTAACAAGGATAGCACGACGATGTTGATATCCGGCTTCAACGACTGGGCGCAGGTATGGGCAACGGATTCCTGCCAACCGATAACACCAGAGCTGCCCAACTACTTCGTCATGCGAGGCGCGATTTTTCTAGGCAACGGCGATCGCGTTCTCACTTGGGGTGAAGACTCCTTGGCTCAAATTTGGAATGCGAAAACGGGAGCACGAATCGTTGAACCGATGGTGCATTCCAATCGTGTGCGATTCGCGGAGGTGGGCCAGGTTGACGATACAGAGGTCTATCTAACGACACTCTCTCACGGCAAATCACCGAACACGTCCATGGTTCCAGGATCAGCCCAACTATGGAAAGTTCACTACAAGACCAAGCCCGAAGACCGATCTAAGGGCGTCGAATCACAAGGCTACGATGGAATGGCAATCAGCCCGGATGGTCAATGGTTAGCCTTGGCAAAAACGACTTCCGAAATATGGGTCCTTGAAACAGCGACAGGTAACGCTATTTGCGGCCCTCTTAAAGTTGAAGGAGGGGCATGGGGGCTAGCGTTTAGCAAGGATCAAACAAAGCTCATTGCTTCGACTTCAACTGGCCAAGTCTCGATGTGGTCGGTTCCGAAGGGTGAGTTGGTTCACGAGCGAGGAAACATTAAAAAGACGATTCAGCCTTTGGAACTGGCGAGTGACGGCAAGCGCTTTGGCACCGGATCGGTCGATGGCATCGTGCGTGTTTGGGATCTTGCTACTGGAAAAGTACTGGTGCAAATGAAGCATGGCTCTGAAATCAACTCCATCGCATTTTCACCGGACGCAAGACTGGTCGCAAGCGCGGGAGAAGACCACCGCGTCCAAGTTTGGAATAGTCAAACAGGAGAATCCGTAGCATCGCTTGTTGGTCACAAGAATGAAGTCATGAGGGTTCGTTTTACTCCGGATGGTCGCCGGATTTTGACGGCCTCGCACGATCGGACAGGTGGCGTCTGGGACGTCGAGAAAGGCCAACTTATTTACCAATTGCCGCACAACGGTGAAGTGATTGATGTTGACGTAAGTCCCGACTGCCGATGGATTGCGACAGCGTCGCGCGATCGCACTGCAATGATCTGGGATGCAAAGACGGGCCGGCCACACGTGCGCAGTCTCCTTCACGAACACAGCGTGCGTAACGTGATCTTTAGCCCCGATGGAAAAAGTTTGCTTACACGCGACTTCCGAGGGCTTCGCTTATGGGACGTGGCGATGGGGACTCCTTTGACAGTGCATTTGGAGCATCTATCGTTTGCGGGAAGTGGTTACCAAACTTCGGCGGGAATCGCTCAGTTCACTCCTGATGGTTCCAATGTCTTTGTTGCATCGGACTCATGTGATGCATTGCTTTGGCATTTGCCTCAGGCGAGCGCAGTCGCTCCGGCTTGGTTTGCTGAGTTCCTCGAGGCGGTCGCGGGTCAGCGATTTATTGAGGGTGATGATATGGTGCAAGCAGTGCCAACGTCGCATTTCCTTGAACTGCAAGAAAGTATCCTAAATTCAAACGAAACGGACAGCTATTCGGTTTGGGCTAGAAATTGGCTTACCTCAATACCGAATTGAAGTTACTGTGTCGTTTTTGGCTCCGCGCATGAAACAGAAAAACGATTCTTTCGCGGAGCGAAAGTCAAATATCTTATTGAAACTGAGGCTAAGCGACTTCCTGAACGGAGGCGACGATTCCCATGAGAGCAGACCGTAAAGGGCCATAGAAATCTGGAGTCAGTTTTTTTAATTTGTCTGGCAGTTGTTGCAGAGTATCAAGGTATTGCTCCCCAATTGCTATGGCTTTGTTTCGGGTTTCGAGGATGTCGACACCTTTTTTTTGTTTCTTTTCCAATTCATCTAAGATTGGGCCAAAGCCATCATCAAATTTAACTGCAGCCGATAAGCTTAGCTTTTTACCAGCGGCTTTCGTCGCTGCTTCAAATCGCTTTTCTGCAAGCGATTTAGCCTCATTCCAGGCTGTGTGAAAACCGGTTACAACCTTGCTCGCCGCAGCATTTCTCGCCTCAATGAAGGCCGTACTACCAGCATACTTGTTTACTGGCTCAAGCATCCATGTTCTAAGATGATCATGAAGGCTTCGAAGATTGATTCTGTCGATTTCATTTCGCAGGGAATTTCGAAATTTGTCAAAATCACCAATTTTCACATCAATCCCAGCCAACTTCGATTGCAGTACCGCGTCGCCAATCTCGCCAGCCTTTGCCATCGATTGAGCATACAAACTGTCGACGGCAACAAAGATCGCTGAAGGTAAACACAATTCCTTAAACCGTCCGGTAATTAGTTTTCGAATCTCGCCGATGCGATTAATACCCAAAAGCATATCCAGATCTTTCAGCAAGCGATCGATGGCAACCATACTAAGGCTTGAAGTCAAATGTCCCAAATAGGTAATCTCGTTGTAACGCGGCTCGAGTTGCGTTCGAATTTCATTTAGGAAGTCGACTTGACGGTTGCGAGCCTCCTCTCCGTCATACTGAAAGTAGACCAACGCATCGTCCTTGAACAACGTAGGTTCGAAGGTTTCGATGGCTTCCAAGTCCTCAACCCCTTCGGCGATTCCTTCAGCTAGTTTTTCGGTTTGGGCGAGCTCGGCGATCTGTTCTACAAACTGTTGGGCGGTGGGCATAAAATAGCTTCCTTACTATGCGGTTTGTTTCAAAAGAGATTCTACGTCTGCGGAAACACCCAAGGGTTGTTGTGCCGCTTTAAGCAGATTGCAGAGTTTTGCAAAGCGTTTAACGACGGTATCGATTTCTTCGGCGCTGCGAATCATCTGAATTGCAGAGCTTAAACTCTTGATCTGCTTGCTTGCGATGGCAGCGGCAGGAGTCGCGACCTTGGCCACTTCTTTTTCTACTAAATCCACCGCAGTGCAGGCGGCTGTCTTCTGATCGATGAGCTTGAATGTGGTGGTCGTGAGCGTTCTTAGTCGTTCCATAGCTTTGTCAGCTTGCTCTTGCTGACCTTCTTCAAACCGATCGTCGGCAATTTCGAGCGTTGCTTGCATCATCGAAATATCGCCGACTCGCTTGGCGACACATTCATCGAGCTTTCCTTGCATCTCACCGCGCAGTTTTTCCCACGCGAGATTTCCAATCACCCCACCATATTCACGCGGGTCGTTAAACACTGCCCACCGATTATCTTTGACCCATGTTTTCTCATCCATCTTGCTCGCCTCTGTTCCATCTTCATTCATTTGCCAAAGCTCGAGTTCACCTGTCTTTGGACTGACCAAGAGGGTCATCACGGTTCGATGATCGCCACCACCCCAGTTACCGTCGGCGATCACAATCCCACGGGGGACTTTACATGCCGCTTCGAGTTTCTCAACCGTTACGCCGACAGCCCCTTGTTTGGTGAGTTCATCCTCAATGACCTTCAGCAAGGCGGCTCGATCCTTGGCTTCAAGGTCCTTCAATGTTTTCATGACTTCCTTGCGAATCGAATCTTGTTTATCCTCTGGGACGTTTAGTTTGTCCATGCAAAGGTTGACCATCGGCTCAAATTCTTGCTTTGGAACAACCTCAACGTTGGCTTTTCCGAATCCGCGTTCCGAAGCGCTGTCTCCGTGCGTTTCGCGTTCCGTGGCAGTGATTTGCGTGTAGTTGACTTTAAGGTGTTCAATAATTCCAGCGCGGATTAACGTATTCGCTATGGTAATGGTAACGGACGTCTTACCGGTGGCCTTGAATTCCTTGTTAATGTCGCTGACAGCTTTTGCTCTACCTGAATCAGCAAAGATTGTTGATGCGGCTTCGATCATGGACTTCAAGACCCCGTCAGGCGGATCATTTAGCGGCAATTCTTGCGAATTACGACTAGCAATTTTTTCCTTCTCGATTTTTTTATACGCCTTCAAGCCCTCTTTTGGATCGTCAAATCCCTTGAGCAGCATCGTTATACCAGGGCTACTCGGAAGCAAATTGAATGCATGGACTCCGATTGTTCGAACTGGGATAGAGGACTGTTCAAACCCCGAGTCGGGTTTAATCGATTTATCGATTCCCATGGCTTTCATCGTATCCAACAGAAACTCGCCAAGTTGTTCAGCAGTGTTGGCGGTGCTGGGCGCTACAGCCCGCTGTAGTGGATCGGGGGAATCGTAATAAATCTGTAGCAACGAATCGGTGTTACCTCCACCTTCGTAGGTCCACGGTTTCGCCATTTTGTCTTTAGCTTTTTTGTCAGTGCTTCCCACTGCCTTTTCAACCACTTTTTCATGGAATTCCGGTTTGTCGAATTCCTTAGCAAGAGCCGTTACCAGCTTGGCTCCTTCATCTTGTTCAAATTGTTTAAGAGTGCCATCATTGATTTTCGCCCAAGCTTTGTTCAGCAAAGTTTCCATCGCGTTTTTGTAGTCCGAATCCGATGCAATCTTTTCGTTCTTGAAGAACAAACAGTATCCTCCGGAACTGGAATGTCCGTCCTTCGAAGTGGATTCCTCACGACTTTTAACGGAAGGGTCATAGCGCGTTTCCGTTTCATCTTTGACCAATTTCTCAAACTCGTTGAGTAGCCGATCTCTTAGGCCTCGCAACACTTGCTTTTTTTGGGGGGTAAAACCAGTATTGTCGATGACTGCGGTCAAGACATCGGATGAAGGAGCTTTGAGGCCGCGTTGAATGGTGTTCTGATTGCTGGCTTGCCCTGGCATTTTCTCGACCATGGTAGCGACGGAGTACTCCCAAGCCCTCATCACCAAGTTATCTTGTTGCCCTAGAAACGCATTTCGAGCTTGCTCCAAAGCTACTTTTTGTTTGTCCTCTGAAACACGGCTCTTAACAATGCGATCGATCAATTCTTCTGGCTTAATGGAATCGCTGCCCGTTTTTAAGTCGAAAGCATCGCATTTGCTCAGAGCACCGTTTTTGCGTTTTTCTCCGAGCTGAAGATTTGAAGGGGATGTGCCTGTTGTCATGGTCATACTACGCGCATTGAACACACTTGAGAGCGCATCTCGAATCGTCAGCGATGGGTTCGCTATTAGCTGTTCAAGGACATCTTTGGTCACAGCTTCCCGAGTGTTCGGCGATGCGAATAACTCGTCTTTCAAAGCTGAGCTTTCGAGAGCTTTTGCTAACGCTCTTTCGGCTCGAATTTGCCGCGCTGCAAGATCAAAAGCCTGCTTTTGTTCGTCGGCAGGTATTTGGAGTGAGTCCATTGAAGCGACAAAATCGGGAGCCAAGTGAAGTTCCGACTTGTCCCGTTTTACCTCTGATTTCTTTTCGAGATTGCCTTGCAGCAGCGTGATGTTGAGCGGAACGTCGATCGTGACAGTGGCGCCCGTTGTAGGGTGCTTAATTGTTCGAGTGAGCTTTCCATTGCTGAATAAACTGGTGATATCGTCCAGGAACTTGTCGGGTCGATTGCGTTGGACCATGCATGCAGTGGCAGTGGTAAAGCAAGAGCCAACCTGCCCTTGTCGGGCTTGAAAGAGCAGTCCAGACAGAGCAGCCTGTTTAGCGTGCGCGTCAGTGATCTCAACTTTCGGGTCGAGTCCCAACGTACTTCGAATTAGATTCGACGCTTCACCCTCTTTATCCGACGGTTTAACAACTTGCGTCAGCTTGTTGCGAAACGCTTCATCGTTTTGCAATTTCTTTAAGATAGCAAGTGCATGCTCAGACTGCGGTAGGTCCTCATGTTTCCCGGCTCGAATCTCTTCCATTAGGCTAGACAAGTCGTCGCCATCCACCATGGATAACTCCGTCCAAATGCTCGCTGCGAGGTTGATGTTTCCATCTCCATCGATCAAACGTGTGGCAATCGATTTGGCTTGGTGCGCATTACGAGCGTACTGTGAATTTTGAAGGTTGGTTTGCTCGTGTCGTTTTTCAATAGTGTCTGTGTCTGTCAAATGTGTCGACTTGGAGCGTTTAATCTGCTCTTCAAACAGTTTGACTTCTCGCTCCGCTTCGGCGACGTCCCAGGTCTTTAAATAGGTGCGGATTGTATCGCGAGCTTCATTTGGATCGCGTTGAAGATCCAGTCGGGCAAAGATCGTATCGTCGTATAGTTTGTTTAGCTTTACTTCGACTGCTGTGCGGCGTGCCTGCAGCGCCTTATTGACTTCGGAAATTAGTTTTTGAAGTTTCGGAATGCTCTCTTCTCGATCGCAAGTCTTCAATTGGGTATCTATTGTTGCCTTCAGTTCGGGAACTTTCCCTGCGTTCGACAGCTGGATGTCGAGCGTCTCACGCATACGCATGTAAGGATTGTTGAATAGAATATCGAGGTCCAACGAGACTTCGGGTCCGTCGTCTTTCATTCCAAAATAGGTCTTCGCCCATTTTGCAAATCCCTCAGGTATCGATACCTTGTCAGAAATCGTTCCACTGGACATGTTTTCGCCTTCACGGTTGATTACTAGGCAAGGGTTTGGGTCAAGATAGATTGCAACGAACTATGGATTGGGGCTTTAATGGAAACAGGTATGTTCCAAGGGTTTTTCTCACAACCCGTGATTTCAAGTTCGTGCTTCGTCAAATATGCCAACCAGTCGTCGGTCGCTTTTCGCGCTGTGATCTTGATTTGGTTCGCGGTTTCGTTGTCTTTTGAGGCAGTCGCCTTTTCCAAATTTTCCAGCAAGGTCTCCAAATGGTTGGGGAAGCGACCTGCAATGTTCTTGATAACATCCGCGATCTCAGCAGCTCGGGTATCGCCCGATGCCCGCAAGGCTGTTTCAAGCGTCTCAATTCCTCGAGCGGCACTGAGGCGAGCCATTCGAAGCTGGAGGGTTGCACTTGCTGTTCCGACGCGGCCGTCAGGGACAACATCGGTTTCTTTAGTGCCTGAAGCAATAGCTTGTTCAAGGGCGATGCTTAGTCGATCGAGGGCCTTGATGGCATTGCCATAAACTCCCGCTTCAGATTGCTCCATCGCATAAGTCATGACGGTCCTAAACTTGCCGGTGTCGCCGAGCATCTCTTTCAAAGCTCGATCGTACTTGGGCTGCAGAGCCGCGAGCTTACGGTCGTATTCGGACTTCGGATCCGCTGTAGACGTACTTGTGTCACTCGACACGTTCCCCTGTGCCAATACGGACTTGAGAAGTTGTCCAACAGACAAAATGCCTTGTCTTGCTTCCTGCAGTTCACCCGTATCTAGCTGCTTTTTAATGAGCGCAACTGGCGTGAGCAGTTCTACCTTGCGCTGCGGAAACGAAACGACGGCTTGCTTCAACTGAGGTACAAGCCTGTTCAACGCCTCTTCGAGCTTCCGTTTCAATTCGTCGTTGTCGACGACGGGGGTAGTGGTAGAGGTGGGGGTTGCTGACGTTGGCGGAAGGGCTTGCGTGGTTGTAGCTGGTGCAGGATTCGCTGTTGCGCCGTTGAGCAATTCTTGAAGCCGCAGTTCAAGAGCATTTACGCGAGGCGTTGCTGAATCAAAGTCAGCCTCTTGAAGCAGGACGCGAATCTCCGAAGTGGTTTGCTTCAATTCTGACTCTGCGTGCGGATTGCTCTCCAGAACACGCGTGATCTGCTCTCCCAGAGCTAGAAACCTCGCAATGAGGGGGTTCTTGAAATCTTCGTCGTCGAAAGGAATTTCAGGAAGCGTAGCAACAATGGCGATCGTTGGCTTGCACTTGAAATCCGCTTTCTCTTCCAGGAAGTCTTTTAAGATTTTGTCTTTCACGGGCTCTGTTGTGTAGCCGTCGGCCGTCGACAGATTAAAGACTAATTCCATCCCTTTACCGGTGATGACACCAAAGTAGCCTTCGCCCTTGTAGCCGGCTTTCTTAGCTTCGTTCAGCTCATTCCTTTTGACTGGCTTTTTCCGAACCGCGAGATAATTGACCTTGTTTCCCTTGCATACAAGCAAAAAATTCCTCGCTTGGCCCTTCTTTGCCTGGTCCAAAAACTTTTGCGATCCTTCGCCAATCTGTGGCAAGCCATCATCATCGTCTTCATCGCGTGCCATCAAGTTAACCTTCGTTAATCTGCTCAAAGGGGATTCAAAAAGAGAGCTGGACCATACTTCTTTGTTGACTCTTTTTCAATAACATTGTTCAGCCGACTTTTTAGTCCAAATTTGATGGCATCCGCTGCAGATCATACACGCAGATGTCTCCGCACAGTGGAAGCGTGGCTTTTGGTTGCTTTGCCGATCGCTTCATGTGCTATGGATCAGGTTTGCGAATCTGCACTTTTGCCCAAGATAGTTTAGTTATGACACTAAGCATTTAGAGGTGACTATTTCCGTCGCGCCATGGTTAAGACAGGACGGACGGGACGAATAGTCCCATCCTAGGCTACGCCAACACTAACAGCGGGACAGAGCATTAGGGGTTTAGCAGTCTAAGCATCTGGCAGTGCAGGCCAGTTTGGTTCTGGAATGGGTGGCGCGGCCGGTGCGAAATCGGCATCCTCGCGCTCTGCGTCGGATCGCGAAAGCAGCAAACCAAATCGTTGTTCAAGGAAAGCACACAACGCTTTAGCGAGGTCAGGGCTTCTTCCAGCCGCTACCTCGTCGAGTTGCTTGACAAGATCATTTTGGTAAGCATGGCTCGTTTCATGGATTGCTGTATTGATGGCTTCCTTGGGCTAGAAAATGGCTCTCAGCCGAATCGAAGTGAGCTCTTAGTTCATCGTCATTTGAATAATGCGTCTGCGTCCTTGGCCGCCTTGATCATCTTGAGGATTTCCGCCTTCTTTTCCTTCTCGGTCGTTTCTGTCGTCCACTCGATGCGGCCATTGGCCCAATCGTCGAGCGCGTCGAACAGCTTTTTGCATTCTTTCTCGTCTACGCCAAAGTCGAAACCCTTTTTCGCAAACCTCACAATGTTACCAACGATCTGAGTTAGTTTGCGTGCCTCTGTTTGTTGCTTTGCGAAAACTTCGGGGCTGCCATCGATCTGGATGCGCTTGATAGCTTGCACAAACAGGTTAAGCGTTGGCTTGCCAGATTTACGAAGTATTTCGATGGTCTTGGCGACTTGAGCGAGATGTGATTCATACTCACTCATTAGCCAAGGCTTCACGCGGTTCAGATGCAACTGCCCGGCCAGCGACTTGGCCGCGTCCTCAACTTCCTCCGCCAGTTTCACATCGGATTTGGGCGATAATTTGTTATCTTTGAATAGCGCCTTCGCTTCTTTTGCCTGCTTGGCCACTTCATCGAGCTTGCGGCTGACCGGCAATATCTTATTCGATGCTTCGATTAAGGCAGTTTCGTAATGGCCCTGCCAGACATTGGCATCAAAACTCTGCGTCGGCATCAGATAGAAGAAATTTAGCAAACTCCAATCCACTTTGGAGTAGAGGTCATGCGCCTCTTTCAACAGCTCGCCGACGCCTGTTTCCACCTTAGCAGACAAGATGGACTTCTTTTTGTCCCATGTCTTAGGTAGCAAAAGATCCGGGTACTCCGGTTTCGAAAGGTCGAATTCAGCCATAGTGGATGCTCCAAAATGAATGCTTAACAAATCTTTTTTCAATAACGTAAAATTACAGCCCTACTCATCTAAGGCTTTTTCAATTTCCAGACGAACCTTCTCCAAGGCTTCCAAGTACTTTTCCACCGCCTTACGTATCAATTCTTTCTTCTTGTCGTCTCCCTTTGGAAAATCCTTAGCGGGTTCGTAAATCGCCTTGATATCTTTCTTGTACTGTTTCACCGCTTTTTCGGCTTTGACTTTGCTCTTCTCTACGTCCTTACTTTTCTCGAGTTTTTCAAGACTGGGTCCTAGATCTAGATTGAACTTAGGCCATGGGGGCACATTGAATTTGACGTCACGAGGGGCGTCTGAAATATCCATATTCACTTTACTCCAGCCGTCGTATACGCGCTTCGCATCGTCCTTGGCTTTCTTCCATTTCTTGTGCAGGTCTTTAAAATCAGGCATCGCGTTTCTCCTAATTGATCGACACTTCTACAGATAACAAAGGGCAGCATATTGAGAGGGCAGCATATTGAGAAAACCTATTTCGGAAGAATCGTAACGGCCCAAGAAGATTTTTGGTTCATCCGGAAAATGCGTGCGCAGAATGTAGCCTGTTCGTCTTTGGTGGGTCGCTTCTTGTCTTCATTTTCACCGATGTTCAACTTACTTACGAATAGCGTATAGCCATGAATTACTTCTCGAAACGAGCTTACTTAGACAAGCCGCGCACTGCCGTAAAATGCCTTTTCTCCCTTCTTGATTAGTTCGGGAACCAATTTTTCGCTTTCATTTGTTTCTCGACGCGACTACAAAGCTCGAGAAAGATTGCGTCATTCCCACTTCTCGCTCGCTCTCCGATATTTCGACGAGTTTTTGATAACTGCCCTACTTTGTCGCTTAGCAACATCCTGTTACGTTGGAACACGCCAACTTCATCTTTGCCCGTGTTCATGAAATCTTTTAGAGGTCGACCATTCAAGGCTAGGCCTATGGTCACCTCGTTCGTGGTCTCGCTGTTTATCCAGAGTGTGACAGCTTTTTCGAGTGTTGAGTTATCCTCACCCTCTTTTGATTTTGCGAACTGCTCGTTTAGTTTGAATAGCAACTCGAACATCGCGTTGCACTGAAAAAGGATAAGCTTTTCGGCAGATTGCGTCCCCTTCAATTTTCGAGTGAATTCGCCCAAGATTTTATTCCGTATGGCCTCGTAAGCTTGTTTCGTTTTGTTGTCGTTTTTGAAGTGCTGCAATCTGAGGAGTGCTGCAGCTAGCCGATTTGCAACTTCAGGATGTAACTCTCCGACATCAGTAATCGTTTTGAGTTTCGCGAACAGCTCTTTGTCAAGTTCCACTTGCTTTTCTTTTTTGCCTTCGCACGCCTTACTATCTTCGTCGTATTTTGTACTTAGAGCGCCAACAACCGATACAAAACCTTCGTCCATTGCTAGGTTTTTCGCTATCACTCCAAGCTTCTCGGCGTCTAGTGCTGTGGCAAATATTTTTGGATGGCCCCCCTTTACATGCATTAAAGCGCTAACTCCGTGCTTCCATTTCGACAATGTCTCAACTGAGTTTACATCCATTTCACGCAGGAATTTTTCCAAACCCTGGCCTAGTTTATTGTGCTCTGTTTCTGAAAGGACCTGAAACTGCTTTTTCTCAAGTCCGACAATCAAGCCTGAATCAAAGAGCGATGGTAACTGAGTGTTGCATGACGAACATTCCTTAAGAGAGTTCGTTGTTGTAACAAAGCTGCATTTTGTGCAGGTTCGAGAAATTTGGGTATCGAAAATACTTGAACAGAGATCGTCAAGCTTTCCCTTTAACTGGTTTTCCGCCTCTATTTCGCTTTTGGTCAGAACGTCCGTTGGCTCGGCTTTTTTGTTTTGTTGCTTTGCCTGCTTTATCTTTAGAATCATCAATAGAGGTATGTGTTTTTTTGATAACCTAGTCAATTGCGCCAATTCTAAGGTCGGACTAACCCCACACGTAGTGCACTGCTTACTGCTTAGAGACAGTCCACAGTCAATTACAATTCGTTCTTCTCTAAGTTGATTAATTGCTTTGGCAAGCGGAGCATCACCTGCCCCACCGAAGGATTTTTCAGGGGGAGTTTGTATGCAGCCTTTGTTTCTACATTCATAAACTGGAGTTTTTCCAAAAAGCCTTTGTTTCACTGCAAGAACAGACTCCGTCAGGTCGACAGGATCTGTTAGCATTGATCCTGTTTGCATCTGGGGAGTTGTTGTCGGTGGCTTGGTGGTAGTAGGTGGCTTGGGATTGATTGTTGTCTGCGTCGATGTCAGAGGCTTGGAAGTATTAGATGTGCCCAAATTATTAACGATGACCTTTTTAAAACTGAGAGCTGTTCCAAGTTTTTCAGGTTCCTTGTACATTTTGTCACAACATGTGACGGAACCTTTGATGACACCCAGGTTCTTCCCGCATCTAGTACAAAACGGCATGATTTGACTCTTTTCTCTATTGGTTATGCTAAAGCTGTTGAGATATCGCTGAGTTTGTCGCGTAGCGGTTGGGCGACGATCATATCGGGAGCGTACTCGTTGTCATCGATGACTGACATGATTTCGTCGGACTCAACAAAGTTGGTGAATCGAGATAGGATCGCTTTCGCAAGCTTCGCCAGAGCGGGGCGCTGTGCGAGGTCGGCATTCAAGACATCATCTAAACTGTCGCCAAGTTCTTCAGTCATCTGTTCAATCATCGAATCTAGGCGTTGGAAAGAGTTGTTGAGTGCCGCCTCCTCTTCAGCATCACCTTCGTACACTTCACGTAAGATTTCCTTCAAGCGTCGAAGTTCTGAGATGGCGTGTTGCCTTGCAGCATTCCATTCCAAGCGAGCTTTGCCTAACGCGACTAGCGAAATGGAATCGGAAATCGGCTTTCCAAGCAGCGCTTCGAGTTCGTCGAGCACCTGCGACGCAGAACTGAAGTTCGCATCCTTAACGAGCGTCTTGACTTGACCGACCAACTCCTGCACGCGAGCCGCGTTAGGGCCTGATAGTGCATCGCTGATTCTTGGTGATAGCTCCTTGAGTCGCTTCAACAATCCGTTCTTGTCGTCAGACTGCTCTTGGTTTTTGCCAATGTCTTCGGAAGCCTTCGCGTTACTGATCAGTGACTTCAGGAGTATGGCAAAGTCGGTAATTTTTTGCTTGGCTTGTTCAAGTTGCTGCGATTTGATCTCGCCCGCGACTTGCGTGAATGTGGCGAGCAGTTCGCCTTTGCGGCTGGGGTTACTTTCTATGACCTTATCCATCAGCGGACGCAATCTTTTCAAAGCTTCTGCCAGCTTGGTTGTCAGCCCACTGTCGTCCGCCTCGGCAGCACCTTGATTCGGAGTTGCAGCTTCTGCGGCGGTCGCAGCGGCACCGGCTTGATCGGGTGGTGCATCCTCGTCATCGCTTTCCGGATTCTGCAGGTTGGCCACGTTAGTGACTATGCTGAATTCTGGCTTAAACTCCAAACCGCTTTCGCTCAAAAACTCGCGAAGCTTACTGGGTTTGATTTCTGGATTTTCGGTCCAGTTATCAATCGCCATGGCCGTAGCCACTTCGCTGTTTCCTGGCAATTGAAAGATCAGGTTTTTACCGGAACCTGTGACGATGCCGCAGCAAACATCCCCCTTAAAGCCATCCTTTTTGGCTTGCAATATCTTCGCTTGAAAAGCTCCCTTCTTGAAGACGACCAACGTGTTGATCGTTGTTCCTTTAAACATCAAGAAGAACTTCCGCGGCTTTCCTTTCTTCACCTGACCATCGAGGGTGTCAATTGTTTCCGAACTGATCGCTGAAGCTTCGTTATCTTTTGCCATGAAAAACCTTTCGTTCAATGATCACACCTATTCACTGGTGATCATGCTCAGACTGTGTCAAAAATCAGAGGTGTTTTGGCGACTTAATTTGTTAGTTGCTGAGACGAAGAACGATGAGAGCCAATCCAACGCTCTCCTTCGCCCGCTCTATGACTAAGAAACCGGAATCTGTGCAAACGTAACGCAGAAAATCCCGTAAACGAAAAACTAGCGCGGCAACCTGAGTTACCCGGTTATTGATGAGCCTGAGGCTCGGAAAGGTTATGCATCACAGCACTACCCTTTTGGGCAACGCTGTGAAGCATATTTCTTCGTAAGGTAGCTAGTTTCGTGAGAAACCGGATGCAGTAGAGTGGTCACTGGCGCACCCGGTTTCTCACGAAACCAGCTACATATGCTCGCCAAAATGTTTCACAGCGTTGCCTTTTGGGACGCCTCCCAAAGTCGCCTGGGCAGGTTAGAACTTGAAAGCGCAAGACGCGCATGGAGTTGATGCGAGCGTTGATGTGCCGGTTAGGGCCCGAAGGTTGGCAGAAAGACCTAAAGAAGCAGCGAGCGGCTGGAGGTTTGGGACAACAGAAGCATTGAGGCCAGCCGCAGCGGACAGGATGGCGCTTGCGTTCATACTGGCCGCTGCGCTGGCGGCGGCGGCGACCGCTGTTGAGGCTTGCAGTGTTGCGGTTCCGGTTGCAGTCCCATTGAACATTGCATTTAGATTGACTTGCGCGTTAGATAGTGCTGCACTGAGAAGCATGCTCGCATTGGGAATTGCAAGACTCCCACCGATCATCTGAGCCGTAGCCGCGAGAGCCGCAAGCTTGCTGCAGACCGAGTGCAGGAGACTGGCGGGCAAGTTGATCGAAGGCAATCCGGCGGTTAATTGAAGAGCGGCATTGAGCCCAGCCAGTTTCCCGGGTAGCGGAAAGCCCAAACCAATTGCAGCCGCATTGAGTCGCATGGCCATCATGGCATTGGCGGACATGGACGCGCTGGCTGACGCGCTGGCCGATGCCGATGCACTAGCTGACGCAGATGCACTGGCTGCCGCCGAAGCGCTCGCGTTAGCGATAGGCATTTGAAACGCCATGCCAGGGATAGCCAAGTTGATTCCGGTTAATGCTTGAATTCCTTGAAGCGACGTAATAGCGGCCTGCAATTGATCCAGCGCGGCTGAAATAGGTTCAAGGAACTCGGTTAAGGCAGCCAGCACATCGGGTAACTGTTGGTTTGCCGACGAGATCATGACGTTCATCCGCATAGCAGCACTTGGAGTCAAAGCGCCCATTCCCAAGTTTGCATTTACGGAGGCGAGCGTTTCGAGGCTTGCCAGTGCATTGGCTGAGATCGCCGCCGAAGCAGCTGCTGTCACAGAAGCTGACGCAGTTGCAGTTGCGGTCGCGGCCGCACTGGCGCTAAGCGAAGCGCAAACCTGCGGCGCCAGCCTGGCGACAACGTTTAGCGAACCAAGCTGGTCCTTTACCATTGAAGCAAGGAGCGCCATTGGCAGTTTTCGCAAGCTGGACGCGATGGAAGATAGTTGTTTCACGCATACGCAACTCATCGTGTTCGTTGTGCCTTTCTCTCGGAAAAGTCTTCTAGTTACCGATTTACAACTCCAAAGCTTACTCTGCGGCGTCTTGCCTGCCTATCGAGACTTATCGCTGATCATCCAGGGGCTTGTCTTACTACTTTTTTGTAGGTGATAAGTCACTGGCTCACTTAAGTACGACAGCGCAGATTGGAAATTGTGATGCCAATACCAGGCCCACCGCGATTTTTGCGGAGCAAAAGGCGACAATGCTCTAGTCACGATTGAGACATTCGTGCGACAATTAATGTACAATGAATCGTGGTAGGTCTAACTTTATAACCCAACTGAACTAAAGTTTAACATGGGAACGCCAGCAGCCCGTATCGGAGATAACGTTTTACAAAGTGGTCCTCACTGCCATGCCCCCATCCATCCACCGGCTCCTGTTCCGACCCCAGTCCCGCACCCACCGCTGCCATTGACGATCATCAAAGGCCAGCCCAATGTGTTGATTGGAGGTTCGCCTGCTGCACGCGTAACCGATTTGACTCGGCCGTGCATGCTACCTGGGTGTGTGCCTGGTGGACCAGGCATGATTGCCAAAGGTTCGGCCACGGTACTGATTGGCGGACTTCCGGCGGCAAGGTTAAATGACATGACCAGCCATCCAGCGTGTGTAGGGCCAATCCCAAGTCCAGTGGGGCGTATTATTGGTCCTGGTTGCCCAACAGTTATGATTGGAGGTTAAGTTACCTTTGCGATTAAGTCACTTTGAAGCCCTTCGCCCCGTCTGCCCCGTTTGCAAGTACTGTGGCTTGACGGAGGAATTCCCGTTGCGAATTGGTTCGGTTTCATTCGAATTTGAGTCGCAAATCGTCGAAGGTATCTTGCTGTGCACGAATCGTTCATGCCAAAGCGAGTTTCCAATACTGGATGGTGTGCCAATTCTGTTGCCCAATCTCCGGTCTTACATCTCCGAGAATATTTTTCATATCTTGGCAAGAAACGACTTGGCCGCGGTCACAGAGAGCATTCTGAGTGACTGCTGCTCTCAAGGCTCAGTTCTCGATTCTATGAAGCAGCATTTGAGTTGCTATGTTTGGGGGCACTATTCCGACTTAGATCCGCAGGAAGTTTTGGATCTGAATCAAAACGATTCGGTCAAGCAAATCCTCGAACAAGGGCTAGCGCTGGAGTCAACTTCCGGCAACGCGAGCTCTGCAATGGGGCCAACAATCGACATTGGTTGCGGGCCAGGTCGAACGACCATCGCGATTGCAGAAAATACGGAACGTATCGCATTGGGCATCGATCTCAATTTTTCGATGTTGCGATTGGCGTCTACGATCTTGCGTACACGACGGGTTTCTTATCCGCGTCGGCGAGTGGGACTGGTTTACGATCGTCGCGAATTCGATGTGGAATTTTCCCGACTTGATCTTGTTGACTTTTGGGCCTGCGATGCTTTGGCGCTACCCTTTTCTGATGGCCTTTTTGCAAGAGCCGTCGGAATGAACGTATTCGATTCGGTCGCTTCACCTCAAACTCTTCTAGGTTCGATTGCGAAGGTCTTGCAGCCTGGTGGGAATGCTTTATTGGCGTGTCCGTATGACTGGACTGCGACGGTGACTCCGGTCGAGGCTTGGATCGGCGGGCACTCTCAACGGAATCTGGACTCGGGTGAGTGCGTGCCATGGCTCCGACGCCTTTTGGGTGATGAAACTGTTACAGCTGAACCGAGACTTCGTTTGGTGAATGAGTTGGATGGTCTTCCTTGGACCGTTCGAATGCATGATCGAAGTTCCATGATTTATCGAGTGCACTTGGTTCATGCGAGAAGATGAACCCCTCACCCCCCCGGCCCCCTCTCCACAACTGATTGTTTTGATTGCATCGTTTTATCTCGCATCGAAAGTACAACGAATCAAAACAATCAGTTGGGGCGAGGGGGAGCCAGTATTCCAAGGGGCTGAGCAGCGAATAAAGCAACTGATTGTTTTGCTTGCGGCAATTGACGGCTGCGGGTTTGAGGTGGAAGGACTATGAAGAAGTAAACTCACCTACTCCGGTTCACTGGCTTTCCCAACCAAATTGGCAACGTTGAAAATCAACGTCCATCCTTTAGGCTAGAACAAAATACATGAGGATCAGGCTAATGGTTAATCCAATTGCTACGAACGCTCCTAGGTTGGCAGCAATATTCTGTCGCTTATTGGCTGCCAGTGCGTCTGGTGTCCACTCGATCAACTCTTGTTCCTCGCCCATTTTTTCGATGACACCCTTTACGAAGGCTTGTCGATCCGGGGATTCGCCGGTTGCTGCGAAATAGCAGCCGCTGAAAAGAACTGAATCACTTTCTTCGCGCTTGGTTGTATCGCATCCAAATCCACCAGCAAGGATATCACCCAAGCGACCTTTCCAGCCGCAACGCACTTTCGAAAGTAATTCATAAAGGCGAGTGTTTCCCGGTCTTGTTAACGAATGCTCTTCGCGAAATAACGTATACGTCCAATCTTCAAACACTCCGCAAAGATGAGTTGCCAAAGCGACCAGTTGATCCCGCGCAGGGATAGCTTGGATATCGAAGCGGCGACCAAAGCGTTGGCTCATAGCGCGTTCACGTCCAACGCGCGAGATCAGTTCGCGAAAGCCGCGTTCCTTTTCCAGACCGACAACTAGAGCGGATACGGGGACCTTTAGTTGGAACGCGAATCGAATCGTTTCGAGGTCAGCTCGGATCGCTCGCTGCAATTCTTCCAACTCGGTTTGCGACGAGTGGATCGATTCAAGCTGAATCAACGATAGAATGCCGTTGATTGCACAAAGGGGTTGTCGCGCACCTCGCACCAGATGCCCAATGTACTGTAGTTCTTGAAGGCAAGCAGACGAGTATTGATGCGATACCAAAATCGGTTTCCGGTCACTGAGCGTATCCACGGCGCCCGTAATCGACATGGTCGAGGGTCTCACTTGGCTTGATTGCCAACTCTCTCGGGTGCGGTCTGCTGCTGGAGTCTGAGCAGGCATCGGAGTCGCTGCACCTGGCTGGGTTTGATTGGATAGTTCGCTTCCCTCACCTAAAATCAACGTTCCGCGGAAGGAGCCGGGGCCTTTCGCGACGGGAGTGATTGGAGCAGCTGATGGTGATTTCGGTTGCGTTGGATTGACGAAGTCGTTCAGTTCGAGAGTGCC
Source organism: Planctomycetia bacterium (assembly GCA_031412515.1). Classification (GTDB taxonomy): domain Bacteria; phylum Planctomycetota; class Planctomycetia; order Pirellulales; family Pirellulaceae; genus Aureliella. The sequence continues at coordinate 57,431 of JANODD010000107.1, forward strand.
ACGAATGCTCTGACTAGCTGGACGAATGGGTTGTGCAGTAGGTTCAGCGGCAGGTGGAGGGGTGGGCATTGAAGTGGGCGTTGCAGTTCGCGAGAAAGCGTTCGCTAGTTCGAAACTACTTTGCATGATCACTGGAGATTCAGCGTTTCCTCCCGACACAGCAGCCTCAATCGCCATCTCTTCTCGCAATGATGCCAGAGCGCTTGTCCAGCTTGCGTCGGTGCAGAAAAGATAGATGGCTTCTGAATTTGCGTACCAATGAATGGGCGCGGGACCTTGCGGAACTCCTTCGACACTCAAGTGCAATCCCGAGGCGCTCATGATGGCTCTTTCTTGAGCTTCACCGCTTGAACCCATGATCAAAAAAATCGGGATGGAGTCGATGGAGAGCTCGTTAGCTGCCAGTGCTTGCATGCCTGCTCGCCACGCTTGGTCGACTTCTGGATAAGCGACAGGTGTTCCTTCTAGCCAAATGCTGATGGACTTGTAAACGATAAAGGGTATGGCGACGACTAGTGCAAAGATGCCTAGTATACGCAACCAGCTGTAAGAATGACGCCAGGGAATGTTGTTTGGATCAAGCCAAAAGATGACCCACACAGTGATGACGGTGGATAGCAGAAAGACCACAGTTAGAAGCGTCGCACAGCCCGGAGTGGTAACCGGTATGATTCGAGCGAGACATCCAAGTCGCTCTTCGTCCGCTCCTTCTTTATCTTCAGGAGCTTCATTTTCTCCGGTCGCGTCGCTCATTCCATCCGATTCCTGCTAATGTTTTTTCGTCATACGACTATCGAGGGAAATACAGCGCAAAGTAGATCACGTTCCATGCTGCCAAGATCGATGCAAACAACCATGGCCAAACGACTCGGCTCTTCGATGGCAACGGCGGTGCTCCAGCAATTTCACGCGATGCTTCTTTCAATGCAGGTCGTCCTTGGCCCAATCGAATCGACATCGATACTTGCTTTGCCCAGACGTTGAGATCTTCAGGAAGGCCAAGGCTTTCTGAAATCATTCTTGCGAGTGAAGGTTCACTATAAATTCCGCGGAAGCCAAGGATAACGCATACATAGTAGACTTCGAGGGCATCACGTTGGCTTAAACCCGATGCTTCTTTGGCATTCACGAAAAAACGCTCAGCGCACTCACGAGTGTTGAAGAGTTCACGTTCTAATACGTTGTTGCTCCACCATTCGCGATGCGACCAACTGGCCTCAACCAACATCTCGTCGATCCAAGCGACTAAAGCATAGCGGGTCAATTGCCAGTCTCTACCGGCACCGATGATTGCTTCGCCTTGATCCAAAAATGCACGCAACCGAACACGTTCTTCTTGAGGATTGGGATCTGCACCGGAGGAAATGCGGTCCAGCAACTCCAGCGAATGCAGCAGGAAGGGGTCAACCGCCAGTGAGTGTTTCGGGGTCATACCTGCACCGGCACCGCAAAGAGCGCGAACTTGAGCGCGATTTTGCGTCCAAAGGCTGCCACAACAAGCGTCTGCTGTCCCTGCAGGCGATCCAAGTTTGCGATCAACGAGTCCTTCAGTCGCATAGCGAGCGTCTGCGTTTCTTGAACGTCACGCCATGCGGGTGTATCTTGTCGCGGGACTTCAAAAAAGACCCAGTCCGCACGGCCTGGCAAAGCACGTATCTGCCGATCGACTGGAGTTAACGTCACACCTGTTGCCCGCTGTTTAAACAAGAACTCAACTTGTCGGCTACTCCCAAGCTTGAGATCAAGCTGGCCGGCTGACAAAAGCTCAAGGCATTCGCGCTGGGTAAGTTCGCCTTTATCGACGCCGATAAACCATTGCCAGTCGGAATTAAACCAACGCGGCTCAAGTGTAACCTGCATGCCATGGCCGACCCCAACAAAGTAACGTTGTTGGACTTCGTAGTCACGCACTGCGTGGATCAACGACTCGATTCGAATCTTGATATCCATGAAGATGTCGTAAAGATTGTCATGATCATAAGGTCGGAGATCTGAGACACGACGGTCTGGACTGAAGATCGAAAGTTGCCCGACGACTCGACACAATTCGATGTAGGCAACGCGAGGATGCACGCCGCGATCAAAGCCGACAATCGACAACGCGCCGTAAGCGGTGTTAAGTTGACTCAGCATTAAGATACGTTCTGCGTCGCCAGGATCGCGGCTATCCAAACCGATTCCACGATTGATCACCTGTTGACTCAGTACCTCAATTTTCTGTCCAATGACATCGTAGATCGCTCGAACGATATCGCGGCTTAAGCCCTGCCAAGCATCGATCGAGAGCAGCGGCGGGATGAAAAGGTTGTCCAGTTGCGGAGCCGACTCACCTTCGCTAGCACGCTTAATTTGTGCAATCGGTAGCAATTCGTACCCCGCCAAGTCCTGCGTCGATACCAAGAGCTGGACATTAAGTCGCCGGAATTGAATTTCCTGATCGTCGCCGCCCCAACTTTCATCGGGCAGACTTACTTCTGATTCAAGGTAACGAAGTTCAGCCGAGTTTTCATCGTTCGAGGAGCCAACGTTGGTGCGCCCGAGGCGCATCTTTGGCACTCCGAGATAAATACGAATTGAAGACTCTTTTTCAAACGCGTCTTCGAGGCTTTTGGTCATCGATGAAGACAGCGCTAAGGATTTCGACAAATCCAAACGATCGGGTTCATCGCCTACTTGCAAATCGATCAAAGTTCCATCCCGCATCCGAGCTCGAAGGCTGCGCAGCTCGAACTGATGGTTTGCTAGCGCTTCGCGGCTAAAGTCGATCGAAACAAGGCCATAGTTGTGTGGGCTATCGAACTGCCCATCGATACGTAGCAAATTCGACCAAAAACGATCGGAAGCCTGGAAGTGCTGAGGACGCAGAAATGCTCCCTCGTACCAATGAACCGGGAGGTGTTGCATAAACCGTTGCTCTCAGAATCTTTCTAGGAATTACAAGCTTTCAATATCCCTAAAGCAGCAATGCTATCGAACTTGCCGATTGGCGATCAATGTAACAACCTTTGTCAGTCGCGTAAACATCGTCAGCTCGAACGCTAACATAACGTTTTTAAATGAATCCATTTCATTCATCCGATACAATCGGTCTAACCGATAGAGACGATTACGTTCACCAACTCACATCGGGTTTGGCTATCGCTGATGATTGTGGGAATCCAAATTGGATTATCGTAGGATGAAACACGCAAAAGCAAGCATTATAACGGCACAAAGTGTTGCGCTTGTGCTCGCATGCTTTTTCGTCCTTGCAAAATCATCTAACGGCCAGTCCCCTTCGACTCCATCAGACATAAGTTCGTCCCAGCCAGAAGTACGTTATGTCAGCTTTCCTTTGCCCACATTTCAACCCGGTGAGCAAGCTCAAGTTCAAGTTGGGTTGCCCGACGCCTTTTCTACTACCACCGATCGACTGATTGTTCAGCCTAGGGTTTACGTAGGGACCGAATGGATTGATCCGATGGATCCAAATTGGCTTGCGTCGCATCGGCCGAGCGCGGTGTTAAGTGGGGAGCAGCAGCTGAGCATTTTGCAAGAAAATATTCCTCCTCCGTCGCCTCTCTCGTCGAGGTTAGCGCCGTTGCCACCGCTAAGCCGCCAATCCATTCTTGAAGAGCAGCCCGTTTCACCTTTTTTCGAAAACATGGTCGAAACGGTTCCTGCCCCTGCGGATAATCGTAGTTTTTTCTATGCAAGTTCAGGCGGGCTCGGCCGAGAACGACTTGCATTTTCGCTTTTTGAGATCGATCCTGCACAGCCCTTCAACAACTTTCGAATCCGGACTGTGGTAGCGAATCGGATGCGTTTGCCGGACAGGGCAGAGTACTTCTGGGCGAAGGCTGGCAGTCCCAAGGGGCCCCCGCTTGGTGAGTCGGTGATTAACTATCAAGAGGCACGAATGCGACTGGAATTGGGGTCAAAAAAATTCTCGACCGCGTTTGAAGTTCCGTTTCGTTCAACTAATCCTCAACTAAATGAGAATCATGACGGTTTGGGCGATTTGCAGTTGATTACGAAAACCGTTTTGCTTGATGGCAGTCAGTGGATGTTAACTCAGTACTTTGGTACGCACTTCCCAACTGGGCATGCCGCGGCGGGATTGGGCAGGGGGCATTTTGCGTTGGAGCCAGGATTGTTGTTTAGGAACGAGTTCCGCGAGAATACCTGGATGCACGGCGAGCTCAAGTTCTGGTTCCCGTTAGGAGCGGATCCTCAGCATGGAGGGCAAGTGTTGAAATTGGCGACCGGATTCAATCGTGTATGGATGGAAACGGACCAAACCGCCTGGATCCCGTCGTTTGAGATCGTCGGTTATTCCGTGCTCAACGGGCAAGCTACCGACGCGTTAGGAAATCTGAAGTCGATCGATCAAGACACGTTTTTCTATCTCACGCCAGGATTGCACTATGCTGTTGATAAAAACGGCGACTTTGGATTATTCGAAATCGGCAGTTCGATTGCACTAGCGGTTTCGAACGAGCGATTTACTGATTCGACCTGGAATTTCGACGTGCGATGGTCTTGGTAATTTGACATGCACTGGCGATTGCGATAAAAACACAGCCAATGTGAGGGTGCTGAGGTCGCTTTGAGCCTTTCTTTCAGCGATTCAGCTCCCTAAAACTAATTCGACACGTTTCGTGTGTTAAGAATTAAGAGAAGCGGGTTTCTACTCTACGAGGTTGTGGTCGGGTTATCGTAACAATGGTTTCGTTCGACTCGAGAACAAAATAAAGAAAACCCTGCTTCAGATTAAGTGCGCGGTTGTGGAAATTACTTGCCGAGTAAGCCTTAGTTGGTTTGCCTTTTTGGTACTTACATGAGACGAGGAGCTGTTGGGCGATGAGCAATGATTTGGAGCCTTTGATGCTTGCAGTCAGCCTTGACGCGCCCAGCGGAACCGATCTTGAGTATGATCCTGACTTCTCACGCATGGAAAAAGCTGCCCAAGGGACACCGGATCAAGAATTCGGTTCGACCAAGATCGAAGGAGTTCCCGCGAACTGGGATGAAGTTCACGATGCCGCGATAAGCATTTTGCGCAGGTCGAAGGACTTGCGGGCAGCGACTTACCTTGCGGAGGCCGAGCTATCCAGAACAGGGATTGTCGGTTTTCGAAACGCTCTGGAAGTCATTTCGGTCTACATCGACAAATTCTGGGAAACCGTTTTCCCGCTGCTCGACGCGGATGACGATAATGACCCAACGATTCGAATCAACTCGTTAGCTGGGCTATGTAAAGTAGGAGGTGTGATTCGCCAGTTGCGAGTGACAGCAATCCTTTTAAGTCGGTCCGTCGGTAAATTTAGTTGGACGGATTGTGCGATTGCCAAGGGAGAGCTTCCCGTACCGGCAGGGATGGATTCGCCACCAACGCAAAAACAAATTGAAGCCGCCGTAATGGCCTGCGATCCGAAGGAATTCGGAGAGATGGTTCAGGCGGTCGCAGATAGTATTAAGTTTGTAGCCGCCATCGAAAAGGGTTTTTCTGAGCGACTTGGTCCAGCTATAGGGCCAAACCTTGACCTGTTGGCGAAAGAATTGAAAGCGATTTCTCGCTTCCAGACAGCATGGGTCGCCATGCGAAAGCAAACTGAAAACACCGAAAGTTCAATCGTTTCCGAGGCAGAGTCGGGTCTAATCGTCGCCTCGACTCCTCAGGCTCAGGCTGCGGTAGCAGTCGCCAAAGGACCGTTTGTGATCACGCGGCGCGAAGACGTGATCGAAGGTTTGGACAAGATCATTCAGTGGCTCGAAATGCACGAGCCTTCTAGTCCATTGCCGATGCTTTTGAAACGCGCGAAAAGACTCTCAACGATGAGCTTTTTGGATATTCTTCGAGATATTTCACCAGATGGACTGTCGCAAGCCGTGGTGATTGGTGGGGCAGAGCCTGAACCAGAAATAAAATCTCCTCCATCCTCGAACAAATCTATCGATTCAGGCGACGGCTATTGATGATAGGAGTTGGGGTAGCGACCTACTGCTTGTAAATAACTCAGAAATCTGATTACAATTCAAGTCATTTCGAATGTGCTGACAACACAGGTAAAGCAAAGAAGGAATTAAGAATGGCAAAACAAAGTTCACAGAAATTTATCGCTAGAAACCGTGCGCCTCGAGTGCAGATTGAATACGACGTGGAGGTGTATGGCGCTCAAAAGACCATTCAGCTGCCTTTCGTAATGGGCGTACTAAGCGATTTATCTGGAAATCCTTCTGAGAAGCTTCCTGGAGTTGGGGATCGTAAATTCCTTGAGATCGACGTTGACAATTTTGATGAGCGTCTCAAGTCGATGAAGCCTCGCGTCGCGTTCGCAGTTCCGAATACGTTGACTGGCGAAGGAAACTTGATGTGCGACATTACCTTCGAAAGCATGGATGATTTTTCGCCAGCTGCCATTGCCAAGAGAGTAGAACCGCTTCGCAAGTTGCTGGAAACAAGAACTCAGCTAGCCAACCTTATGACATACATGGATGGTAAAGCCGGAGCAGAAGAGCTTGTTGGAAATATTCTAAAAGATCCCAATCTACTTCGTTCACTGGCTTCTACTCCAAATCCGCAAGCTGCATCGAAGCCGGCGGCGGTAGCTGCGCGTGATGCTGCACCCGTAGCGAGTGTTGCACCTGTTGCTGCAGCAGCACCTGTTGCAGCACCTGTACCAGCACCTGTTGCAAGTGTCGAGCCTCAAGCCGAAACTACGCCAACCCCTTCAACGCCCCCTGCAAGCACCGGAGATAGTGCGGAAGATGACTTGGATGCTTTGCTCAACGATCTTTAAGTCATTAACGAGTTAGCCCAGATCGTTACATTCAATTGATTTCGAACATAGTTTATTGGGAAAGACGTTATAAATGGAAAGACAATCTCAAACATCGGCAGGCGCGACCACGTTTGCTGAAGGTGACTTTTCGGCGTTATTGAAGAAGGAATTCCGCCCACAGTCAGACGATGCCAAGAATGCGATTGAGTCGGCAGTCAAGACGCTTGCCGAGCAGGTGCTACTGGATTCGGACATCGTATCGAACGACACACTAGCGTCCATCACAGCCATCATCGCGTCGATCGACAAAAAGTTGACCGAGCAGATCAATCAGGTCATTCACCATGCTGAATTTCAGCAACTTGAAGGGGCATGGCGAGGTTTACACTATCTAGTCAACAATACGGAAACGGATGAAAACCTCAAGATTCGTGTTTTCAACATTTCCAAAGCAGAGCTTGGAAAAACGGTCAAGAAGTTCAAAGGGACAGCTTGGGATCAAAGTCCGATTTTCAAGAAGATCTACGAAGAAGAATATGGACAATTCGGCGGTGAGCCCTACGGCTCGCTTGTTTGCGATTATCACTTCGACCACAGCCCGCCTGACGTGGCATTGTTAACCGAAATGGCTCAGGTTTGCGCAGCTTCGCACACACCATTGATTACGGGAGCTTCACCCAGCTTGTTCCAACTTGGCAGTTGGCAAGAGCTGAACGACCGTCGCGATTTGACGAAGATATTTGGGACGCCTGAATACGCCGCTTGGCGTTCGCTAAGAGAATCAGATGATTCGCGCTATTTGGGGCTTTGTTTGCCTCGCTACCTTGCACGGCTACCCTACGGGTCGAAAACGGATCCAGTCGAAGAATTTGATTTCGAAGAATCCGTAGATGGCAGTGATCATTCGAAGTATTGCTGGGCCAATGCTGCATACGCCATGGCAACGAACATCACTCGCTCATTTAAGCAGTATGGTTGGTGCACATCGATTCGTGGTATCGAGTCGGGTGGTGCTGTTGAAGGATTGCCAACGCATACTTTCCCAACCGAGGATGGTGGCGTTGACATGAAGTGCCCAACTGAAATTGCTATTAGCGATCGCCGCGAGGCGGAGTTGGCCAAGAATGGTTTTATGCCGTTGATTCACAAAAAGAACAGCGACTTCGCTGCGTTCATTGGCGCGCAGTCTTTGCAGAAACCTGTTGAGTACGATGACCCGGATGCAACCGCTAATGCGCAGTTGTCGGCGCGGTTGCCTTATCTTTTCGCGACTTGTCGGTTCGCACATTATTTAAAGTGCATGGTCCGCGACAAAGTTGGCAGCTTCCAAGACAAAGGCACACTGCAAGTTTGGCTTCAGAATTGGATCAATCGCTATGTCGAGCCTAATCCAGCCGCTGCGTCGCAAGAAGACAAAGCGCGAAGGCCTTTGGCAGAAGCTCAGGTTGTGATCGAGGAAGACCCAAGCAATCCCGGTTATTACAAGTCTAAGTTTTTCTTAAAGCCACACTATCAGCTAGAAGGTCTAACGGTTTCCCTGCGTTTGACATCGCGGATTCCAAGCGCCTAGAATTGTTTCGCGAAGTGCCTAGTAGCATTCGTTTCGCTGCCGCTTCATGTGTCGACGTTGATTTTCAGTTCGTTGTTTAAAGCGAGAGGTTTCCAATGATTTTAGTAAAAATTGATGGTATCAAAGGCGATTGTACTATCCCCGGGTTTGAGGATTACTTTACTGCCGAGAGTTTCGGATTTGCCGTCGAACGCGAATTGGCCGACAGCGCAAAGTCTGGTACAGCGGATGTTAACATTGGTGTGGGTGAGCTCCAAGAGTGCACTATCTCCAAGAGCATGGATATCACATCGCCCTACCTCGCGAAAAAAGCGATTAGCGGTTCCTCGTGCGGAACGGCAGAAATCAAATTCGTGGAAGCAATCACCCGCAAGGACAACTCAATGTTCAACGTTGTCTACTTGGCTTACAAGCTAGATAACGTTTTCATCAAGTCCTGGAGTACAAGCGGAGACGCCGATGATCGACCGACAGAAGACGTGGCCATTTGGTATAACAAAATTGGATTTGCCTACTATGCAACATCGGATGGCATGACGTTCAAGTTTGCCGGTGACTGTAAATGGGACCAGACAAAGTCAAAGCCTTGGAGTGAGTGTACACTTCCAGGTTCTGCGGAAGAGCATAAAGCTTCTGCGTGATCTGGCTGTCAATGACTCTTCGATAATAAATCGAACTGAGACCCTATGCACAACAGCATGATAAGTTGGCGAGTTACAATACCGAAGGTACTGGTGTCTCTCGCCAACTGATGCTGGTCGTGTTCAATTTGAGATAATACGTTCATTGCCGCGGAGGTGGTTTGTGATCCTCGTTCAAATCCAAGGCGTGCCGGGCGATGTGAAAATACCTGGTTACGACAAAGACAAGTGGTTTGTCGCCGAATCGTTTGGATTTGGTGCAGGAAAGAGCGTGGAGGCCTCCGAATCAAGTAAGGACATCGAGATTGGCAAAAAGGACGAGCAAGAGTTGTCGATTGAGAAGACAGTGGACGCCGCTACCGTCTACTTAATGTATCTTTCCATGAAAGGCCGCTCAGGCTCGGATTCCGGTTTTTTCTCGGTCGACATCCATTTGATTGAGCCGATCGACGGAGGAAAAATCGCTCCGTTTTTGAAGATTCGAATTGAAAACGCGATGATCAAGCAATGGGACATCAACGCTAGTGCAGATGACCGGCCTACCGAGTCGCTTCGGATTTGGTTCAACAAATCAGCGATGAAGTATCGATCGACTGAAGATGGTATACACTTTTGCACTCACGGACCTTTGGGATGGGATGAGCAAGCCAACAAGGATTGGAAGCCACAAAAACTGTTGATCAAAGACGATTGATGCATTGTGCAAATAGTCGCTCAGGTGAGGTAGCTGGTTTTGTTAGGAACCAGCTGCTGAAGAACTGCACTGAGCGTTCTCCGGTTTTTCACGAAACCAGCTACATGCGTTTGCCTAGAATGCTTCAAAGAAACAATAATGAATGGATTGAACTATGTCCTCTTTGATCTCCTTACGGAATGCCGACCTTGCCACTTCGTTGAAGAGCTTGCAAGGTGAAGTTCGCGATAATCCGTCCGAGCCCAAGCATCGCATCTTTCTGTTTCAGCTTCTTTCGATCCTTGGGCAATGGGAACGTGCTCTCGGGCAACTCAATGTACTGAGGGACTTGAACGCCGAGTCACTTTCGCTCGTCCAAACGTATCAAGAGACATTGAACTGCGAGGCGCTGCGCGAAGCCGTTTTCTCAGGTAAGCGTTCTCCCTTGCTGTTTGGAGAACCAGAGCCGTGGATGGCCTTGATGTTGGAGTCGCTTAAGCTGACCAGTCAAGGTAACGTCATCGACTCGGTAAAAATGCGCGAAGATGCGCTGCAAGAGGCTCCTGCGGTTTCGGGTACTATGTCGCTTTTCGCGGACAAGTCGCTAGATGAAACTGCTGCGGCTGTAGCGTTACCATTCGAATGGATCGCGGATGCCGATTCGCGTGTCGGTCCGTTCTTGGAAGCGATCGTGAACGGTAAATATTTTTGGATTCCATTTCAAAGAGTCCGTTCGATTGCACTGGAAAAAGTATCAGACCTCCGTGATCTCGTATGGTTACCCGCGCGCTTTGAATGGGCTAACGGTGGAGAGACGGTGGGGTTTGTTCCAACGCGGTATGTGGATAGCCAGAAGCAGTCCGATGATCACGTGCGACTTGGCTGGAAAACTGTCTGGAACGAAATCGGTGGGGGGACCTATGTCGGCTTAGGGCAAAGAATCCTGGCGACGGACGCCGATGAATATCCCTTGACGAAAATTCACAAGATCGAGTTCCAACATGAGTAACCTGCATGGCTGAGTTGACACAAAAGGAACGGCTTCAGCCGTCGTTGTTGGATAGGCTTACAGATGATTCGCCAACGGAATTAAATGAGTCCAGGGATGCCCGTGTCCTGAGCTTAAAAAAACTACGCGAGTGCGTGTTGCGTGACCTGACCTGGCTTCTCAACACAGAATCCATTGAATCGGTAGTTAAACTAGATTCGTTACCCGCGGTGAAGAACTCCGTTCTAAATTTTGGAATCCCAACTATTGCTGGCCTAACGGCATCAGGCATTGAGCTTGGAAAACTCGAAAGGCATGTCAAGAATGCCATCATCGCATTTGAGCCAAGACTGCTAAAAGATAAGCTAACGGTTGAAGCGTTAATATTCGACGAGGAGATGAGTCGCAACACTTTGGTGTTCGATATCAACGGGGAACTTTGGGCTCAACCAGTGCCCCTTCGAATGCACTTGCGCACGGAACTCGATTTGGAAACGGGCAAAGTTTTGATTGTTGAAACCTTTCAATAGTTCTCTTCCATTGAGGCATTAACTTTGCAAAGCACGAGGTAACATCCGGATCATGGATCCAAGACTTTTGGAGTTTTACAATCGCGAACTGCTCTATATTCGGGAAATAGGTGGCGAATTCTCACGCGATTTCCCAAAGATAGCAGGCCGTCTAGGTCTGGATGGTTTCGAATGCGCAGATCCTTACGTTGAACGACTGCTCGAGGGCTTCGCCTTTCTTGCTGCCCGCGTTCACCTCAAGCTCGATGATGAATTTCCAAAGTTCACAGATCATTTGTTGGAGATGGTTTACCCGCATTACCTTTGCCCAACGCCTTCAATGGCAGTTGTTCAGTTCGAAGCTGATGTCGGGCAAGGGAAACTGGAAGAAGGATTTACACTTGAGCGCGGGACAGCCCTACGCAGCTTGATGGGGGCTGGCGAACAAACAACTTGCGAATATCGAACGTCTCAGCCCGTCACCCTCTGGCCATTTAACATCTCCGAAGCCTCCTATGCGAGTCGGGATATTGTTGCTACCCGGCTGCCCAGCCGAATGAAAGATGCCAAGTCCGTATTGCGTTTGCGTTTAAGGTCGAGTGGTGGCGTACTGTTCAGCGATATGAGCATAGATCGATTGCCGATCTACATTCGCGGACGTGACACTCGAACCATGTTACTGTACGAACAGGTCTTCGCGGATGCACAGGGTGTGGTCCTTTCTTGGATGAATGGTACCAGCGAAGAGACAGCTGAAGTAAAGCAACCCATTTTGCCCATGGGTTTCGACGACTCACAAGCTCTACTGCCAATCGTTAGTCGATCGTTTCAAGGATATCGGATGCTGAGTGAGTACTTCGCGTTTGAGCAGCGTTTCCTTTTCTTTGAACTCACTGATTTGAATCGACACCTCCGACGTTGCAAATCGAACCAAGTCGATATTTTCATACCCTTACGCCGGCTGCAACCCCGTCTGGAAAACGTTGTGGATGCGTCTAACTTTGGATTGTATTGCACTCCTGCGGTCAATCTGTTTCCACATCGCGCGGACCGAATTCACGTCAATGACGCTGAAGTCGAACATCATTTGGTTCCTGACCGAACTCGACCTATGGATTTCGAGGTCCATTCGATACTAGGCGTAACAGGCTATAACAATGACACAGACGCTTCAGAACGTTTTCGAGCGTTTTACGAAGTGAGTGATAGCGATGTCGATGCGCAAAATCCCGATAACAAATACTACGCGATACGTCGAACACAGCGGCAACTTTCGAGCAAGCAAAAACGAAAAGGGCCACGAACAAGCTACGTTGGAAGTGAGGTTTATGTATCCATCGTTGACGCCGATCAGGCACCCTATGCCAGCGGTTTGAATCAGTTGGATCTAAAAGTAATGTGTACGAATCGTGACCTTCCTCTTACGATGCCGATTGGAAAATCCAATACTGACTTCACGCTCGAAACGGGCGCTCCTGTTCGATCGATACGGTGTCTGGCTGGCCCCACAGAACCCAAGCCATCTTTTTGTGAAGCGGCGGGTGAACGTAGCTGGCGATTGATCAGTCACTTGTCGCTCAATTATCTCTCGCTAGTAGATGGGGATGGCAAGGGTGCCGCGGCTCTTCGCGAAATGTTATCGCTTTATGAGCAAGTGTACGAGACGGACGCAGTGCGACATTCGGAAGGATTAGTCTCAGTCAATGCAAAGCCGATTGTTCATCGGCTTTCAGAGCGCGGTCCTCTGACTTTTGGTCGTGGCCTGGAGGTAACCGTCACCTGTGATGAGAGTCGCTTCGAAGGTTCCGGGGTGTTTCTGTTGGGATCCGTGCTCTCGCAGTTCTTCAGCAAATATGTTTCGATCAACTCGTTCACGCAAACTGTGCTTCGCACATTAGAGAGAGGGGAGGTGATGAAATGGCCGATCAACATCGGACGTCGCCCGAATCTCTAGGCCGATTACGGACGCTTGAGGACGAGCCCTTTCGTTTTTCATTGCTCTCAGCCATTCGTATCCTAGATTGCATCCTGGGTGATCAGGAACAGACCGGTAAAGCCAGTCGACCTTCCAAGGAATCACTGCGTATCGGCCAACGTCCGTCATTGACTTTTGCTCCGAGTTCCATCGCAAGTATTCAAAGTCGAGCGAGCGATGGCAAGTGGCAATTGCAAACCTACTTCCTAGGACTGTTTGGTCCCAACGGTCCACTACCAACTCACTTTAGTGATTTTGCAGATCAGCGAATCAAACACCATCGCGACCCTACATTTTCTGCATTCGTCGACATCTTCCATCATAGGATGGCAAGCTTTTTTTATAGGGCTTGGGCGGCCAGCCAGCCGACGGTTCATTTAGACCGCCCTGAGTCAGATCGGTTTTCTGAATACGTCGCCTCTTTGTGTGGGCTTGGTTTGAAGCCTTTGCGAGGCCGCGATCAGATGCCAGACAATGCCAAGTTGTTTTTTGCAGCGCACCTCGCGACGCAGACTCGACATGGCGAAGGCTTGAAGTCCATCTTGGCGGCCTTTTATCGAGTGAAGGCAGAACTGATTCCTTTTGTCAGTCACTGGGTGCCGCTGCCGGAAGATTGCATTTGGAAAATTGGTACAACGCGGCAATCCGGAGAGCTCGGCAAGAGTATCACATTGGGTTCGCGAGTCCGTGATTGCCAGCAACGGTTCCGCATCGTCCTAGGTCCGCTTGACTTTGAGCCCTACTGTCAGTTGTTGCCAAATGGCGCGAGCATGAAACGACTCCGTTCTATTGTCGATCAGTATGTTGGTATGGAGTTGACATGGGACGTGCAACTCGTCCTAAAGAAACAAGAAGTTCCTCAAATAAAGCTGGGTAGGCAAGGACAACTGGGTTGGACGACCTGGCTGTCCACGCGAACTCCGCATGAAGATGCCGACGAATTGGTTGTCAATCCGATTGGTCGTTCCGAAAAGTACTACAAAAAACCTGCTTGAACGAAGCCTAAGAGCATCGCCAATTATTAACCTCCGGAGTCTGCTGTGTCTGAAATTAGCCGTTCCACACTGTTTGGCAAACTTAACCCCATCGGCTTCAAAGCTATCGAAAGTGCTGCGACCTTTTGCAAATTGAGAGGCAATCCGTACGTCGAAATCGTGCATTGGTTTCACCAAATTTTGCAACTTCAAGATTCCGATCTCCACCAGATCATCAAAAAATTTGAATTGCAACCAGCTCGAATAGCGAAAGATTTCACAGATGCCCTCGATCGGCTTCCGCGCGGAGCAACGAGCATCTCGGACCTTTCGGCGCACGTTGACGAAGCTGTCGAACGCGGCTGGATTTTCGCATCACTGATGTTTGGGCAGAGTCAAGTCCGCGTCGGGCATCTCATTCTCGGTTGTCTGAAGACGCCGTCCCTTCGCAACACATTGCTTGGTATCACTCGCGAATTTGAAAAAGTTAAAGTCGATCAACTCTCGGAAAACTTTGCAAACATCGTGGGTGCATCGCCCGAAGAATCGATGCAAAGTAGTGACGGTAGCTCAGTCGGTGGTGGTGCAGTCCCAGGGGAAGCAAGTGGAGCTCTTCCAGGTCAGGGGAAAGGCCAAGATGCCCTGAACCGATTTACTGTCGACCTCACCGAACAAGCGAGAACAGGCAAGATCGATCCGATCGTTGGTCGTGACGAAGAGATTCGCCAAGTCGTCGACATCCTAATGCGCCGTCGACAGAACAATCCTATCTTGACCGGTGAAGCAGGAGTCGGAAAAACAGCCGTCGTCGAAGGCTTTGCACTGCGAATTGCATCGGGTGATGTTCCACCATCGCTCAAGGATGTATCTTTGCGAGCGTTGGACGTCGGGCTACTCCAAGCCGGTGCCAGCATGAAAGGAGAGTTCGAGGAACGGCTCAAACAAGTCATTGAAGCGGTGCAGGCATCGCAAAAACCCATCATTCTTTTCATCGACGAAGCCCATACGCTGGTAGGTGCGGGTGGTGCAGCGGGAACAGGGGATGCTGCCAATTTGCTCAAGCCAGCCTTGGCTCGGGGAACGCTTCGGACCGTTGCGGCAACTACATGGGCCGAATACAAAAAGCATATTGAAAAGGATCCCGCGCTGACACGGCGATTCCAAGTGGTTCAAGTGGATGAACCTTCGGAGGAAAAAGCCATCCTTATGATGCGCGGTCTTGCAACGACTCTCGAAAAGCATCATCGAGTTCAGATTTTAGACGAAGCGATTGAGGCTGCAGTTAGGTTATCCCACCGCTACATCCCAGCTCGTCAACTTCCTGATAAATCGGTCAGTTTGCTCGACACATCGGCTGCTCGGGTTGCAATCAGCCAACATGCGGTCCCTGCCGAAGTGGACGATTGTCGACGTCGAATCGAAGCGCTCAAGACGGAACTCGAGATCATTGACCGAGAGAAGATCGTTGGTGTAGACACGATCCATCGCGAGACTTCGGCTCGCGAAAAACTGTTGCAAGAACAGGTTCGTTTAGAAGGCCTCGATGAACGTTGGAAGACCGAGAAGAAGTTGGTCGAAGACATTCTCAAAATCCGAGCCAAGCTTCGCGAGCGAAGTGGAAAGGTCGAAGGTACGCACAGCAAACTTGAACTGCAAGCGGACATGCAAAGCCAAGCCGCTGAGCCCGCAGCTAAACTTACTGAAGAGCAGCGCGAGAAATTGCTAGGACTGCTGAAAGAGCATCAAGGAAAACTGTCTGATCTGCAGGGTGACAACCCGCTGATTCTTCCCACCGTTGATGAGCAAGCGGTTGCATCTGTAGTTGCCGATTGGACCGGAATACCAGTTGGTCGGATGGTCAAGAATGAGATCGAAGCCATTCTTTCCTTAGGCGAAACGCTAAACCGTCGCGTCATTGGGCAACGTCATGCGCTCGATATGATTGCCAAGCGAATTGAGACTTCGCGGGCCAAACTTGATAACCCCAACAAACCCATTGGCGTCTTCATGCTGGCGGGCCCATCGGGTGTTGGCAAGACAGAAACCGCCATGGCGCTCGCTGAATCGCTTTACGGTGGTGAGCAAAATATTGTTACAATCAATATGAGCGAATTTCAAGAAGCCCATACGGTATCAACTTTAAAAGGAGCACCTCCTGGATATGTCGGTTACGGCGAAGGGGGCATTCTGACTGAGGCAGTCCGTCGCAAACCTTACAGCGTGGTTTTGCTGGATGAAGTTGAGAAGGCACATAGCGATGTTCATGAAATCTTCTTTCAGGTATTCGACAAGGGAATCATGGAGGACGGTGAAGGGCGGCTGATCGATTTTAAAAACACATTGATTTTGTTGACGACCAATGTGGGCAGTGATCTAATCATGAATATGTGCAAGGACCCGGAGCTGATGCCCAGTCCAGAGGGAATTGCAAAAGCACTGCGGGAACCGCTGCTCAAGGTCTTCCCGGCTGCGCTACTCGGACGTATTGTCACCATCCCTTATTACCCGCTCAGCGACGAGATGGTTGCCAACATATGTCGACTACAGCTAGGCCGCATCGAAAAAAGGATCGCAAACAATCACAAGTTGCCATTTATCTTCGACGACTCGGTGGTAAAGCTGATCGTGGATCGTTGCACAGAGCTGGAGAGCGGCGGTCGCATGATCGATGCCATCTTAACCAATACGCTTTTGCCTTCGATCAGTCGTGAGATGCTCAATCGCATGATGGCGGGCAGCGAGATTGCACAAGTGCGCGTGGGTGTTGAGAATGGTGATTTCTGCTATTTGTTCGACTAGTGCTTTGTCTACGCTTAAATTATCAATATGAACCAACCATCGGTTTGAGTGACAACATGGCAAATAAAGACTCCATCATCATCGACGACAGTTGGATCGACGTAAAAAAACTTACGTTACCAGCGGGAGTGACCGTTGGTGAAGTCGAGAAGCTGCTTGAAGTCAAGCCGATCAAGGTCTCATTGGAAGTCAT
This sequence comes from Planctomycetia bacterium, assembly GCA_031412515.1. Classification (GTDB taxonomy): domain Bacteria; phylum Planctomycetota; class Planctomycetia; order Pirellulales; family Pirellulaceae; genus Aureliella. Next base: position 74,517 of record JANODD010000107.1, read on the forward strand.
CCTTCCCACAGGTTCATCGGCGAAGGGCTTCGACTATAACAAGAACGCGGAAATCAAAAAGTTCCGAACGAATCTTGAATCTAAGGTTGCGGCAACGTTAGCAGAAATCGTTGGAGAGGACACGCCTGAAGACGGCAAGAAAGCTCTAGAAAGCATCAACTCTTATCTGGAGAAGGCGGTCAAAGCGTTTCGTGTCGTTCTGCGCACTGCAGTCGCAAAAGATATTGTTCCGAGTTGCAAGCCTGACGACTTAATGACTGCTGGTTCAATCCGATTTGAGAAACTCGAGTTTCTGTTTGGACTGAAAGAGTCAACTGACGAGTCCTCGCAGATGCTTGACCTAACGAAAGCGCTCAAGCGTGTAAAAAAAGAGCAGCACTTAGGGATTGCCTGGAAAGGAAAACAGATCGTAGTTTCGATTCGATTGCGAAGAGCATTTGTCGAAAAGGATCTTAAGGAGCTACGTAGTAATTTGCCGAAAAACGCATCGCGAACGAACATGCTTATAGTCGGAGAGTTCGTCGCATTTTCAAAAACAAAAGTAGCGGTTAACTTCAAAGCGGGAACGAAGAACATTCCCAAAGCTCAACTCTTTCGGAAAGCGTTCAAGAAGCAAACAAACACGCCCGTCGTCGTTACCGTCGGGATAATAATGGAATTGGCTAAGTCAGGTGAAAAAGCCAAGCCTGGTGAAAAAGAGCAGGATGAAAATGAGAAAGCCGAGCAAGTGAATCCCTCACAAGCGAAGAATGGAAAAGGGAAGTTAGCCACGCCAGCCACGCCGGCCAAATCCGCTCAACCTAAGTCTAAAAAGAAATAGCAGTGCTTTATTCGTTTTTCATTTGCATCAGTAGTATCCGTCGGAAGAGGATTGGTTCGATGCTACGCTCGAAGTTGGAGTCTGTTTAGGCTGAAGTTGGGCGGCCCGCTCCTTCAATGCACTCATCTGTTCAATGATTAGTTGTAATTGCGAACTGACTTGGTTGAGTTCATCGTGGAGCGTTAGAAACCCGCGTTCTTTTAGCTGAGACGGAAGCCCACTGGATTTCGCCTCAACTTGCGCCTCTTCCATGCTCGTAATAATTACCCCCGTGAAGAGGTTCAACATGATCATCGTACCGAGGACAATAAACGAAACGAAGTAAATAGTAGAAACAAGCGGTCGTGCGCGCGAGACACGTGCTCCCTTTGCAATTTCCTTCCAGGCATCGTCGTATGCGACATCAGACCCGAGAACTTGCGTGTCCCGAACATCATTCCATCCTTCGAGTGTCAACACTTGGAAAAGCGTCGATGCCGTCGCATGCAAACTGCCAAATCGAATGGGATCGTTGGAGCCGAAAGTTACCGTTCCAACCACGGAATAAATGTAAAAATGAAGCCCCAGAAGAACACCAATGTATCCCAGCGATGGTATGGACTTGAGCAGTGCGCTGACCAATAGCCTAAGTCTAGGAAGCACGGTGATCATTCGAAGCGCCCGAAGGATTCGTGCCATTCGCACAACCGAAGCCGAATGTAAATTGAGGGGCAGCAGGCAAACCGATAAGATCACACAGTCAAAAACATTCCAAGGCTCCAGGAAAAACGACCACGGCTTGTCACCACAGGCGATGATTTTCAGCACGATCTCAACGAAAAAAACGAACAGAATTAGGTTTTGCGCAGTTTGGACGAAGCTGCCAAAAAGTGTTCCTTCACCAAAAGCCGGGTAAGTTTCTGCACCTGCTAAAAGACCTGAAAGAACGATCAGAAAGACAATGAATCGTGCGAATGCTAGAGAGCTAGTGATCCGGCGACAATATTGAACCATGTTAGAAATTCCTTATTGAAAACCCGAACAAAGCTTAGAGGCCTAGCGAATGGATGTACACCCAAACGCCACTTTGGCGAAAATTATACTCAACGAATGTGAATGAGGTCGTTTGGAAGCTCAGCCAACCAAAAATTCGGGCATTATTTTGAAGAACTGTACTTCGCGTTGGTCTCGAACCATCGCAAAGTTGCGGCCGGCAAGTAGGCTTTGTCCGAACGGGCGACTTCCCAAAGTTCGTCCGCCAGCTTGGACGTCAACCCAATGGAAAGCGATTGATACGCGAGTAGGAATCTCGCGAGTTCAAGGATCTTTCCTTTGGCCTGCTCGGATTCGTTGCACTCTTGAGCCAGTCCTCGGATGAGGGACGCGATGTCGTGTAATTGATGGCCCAGGTCCAATGCCTCAACGACCTTCGGAATTTGGATTACGGAAATGTCGTGCGCGACTTCGGCCGGTTCGCGATTCTCGATCACGGCGAGTGAGAACATGAGATTTTGAAGCTGACTTCGAAAGCGAGGATGTGCTCTATCGGCGGGTACAAAGATCCGTTGCCATTCTCCTTGCCCGCTTTCCATCGTGAAATTCAGTCGCCCATCCGCGATATCTGCATTCCATCCCTGGTTTGCAAGGTACGCTTTCAGATGCGGGATGGTGATAACAGAAAGTAATCTGAAAAGATTCGGTGTGTTCACTTCGTCTTCCTCCGAATCAAAGCCCTCAACGGATAATTGCAACAATCCAGCTTGAAGTGCCGGCTCGCAAAGTTCAAAATGGGATCGGGGAATGTGGGGAGATTGGCCAAGTTTTTGGAATGACGTCAAAAGTGATGGGGCGTCCAACTTCAAATTCCGATAGAATTTGCAAAGTTGATTCGTACATCGGATACTCACGTTGCGTTTTGGGAGCAATAGGACTTCCTACAACACTGCGCTTCCCTCGATACTGCAATTTCCTCCACACTGCAATTCCCTCCACACTGGGATTAGAACAGAATTACCACTTTTTATTCAAGCTCGAATGAGCTGGGTCGCGAACCATGTTTGAATTGCTGGAAAACATCCTTTTTGAGCTAAAGAACGTACCGGGTCTTGCGTTTTTGAGAAGGCTACATGCGAACTTGCTTCATAAACGTAGTCGGCTTCGAAATAAAATGACGCTTCTCAAGAACCAGAAAAACGACTTTCAAAAGCTCTCACAACGAGCGGGAAAGTTAGCGCAATCGGCAAAAGGGTCCAAAGGCCGAAAAGATTGAGAACTTCGTAGGTTCGAGATCAACTATGTTACACTTCCGGTGTTTTTGATTCGAGGTTTGAATGGCTGGGGAAAGTCTACACGAGTTGCACGGGCCATTTGGACCTGAGACAGTCTTTCGACGCTTGAGAGGCGAGGATAAGCTCGGTCGTCCGTTCATATTCAATGTTGAAGCACTGAGTACAAAAAACGACTTATCCCCCTATGACATGGTCGGCAAGCCCATGTCGGTCGAGTTGAAGTCTAAAAGTGGCGCGAGCCGCTTTTTTCACGGTATCATTTGTCGCTTTCTCAATGTTGCCCCCGTAGGCGGTATGCAACTCTATGAAGTTGAATTGCGTCCTTGGATCTGGCTGCTATCCCATTCGCTGGATTCTAGAATTTTTCAGGAACTGACCATTCCGAATATTATTGAAAAAGTGTTCAAGGACAAGAATGGGTTTTCGGACTTCAAGTTAAAGCTCAGCGGAACATATGAAAAACAGAGCTATTGCGTTCAGTACCGAGAATCGGATTTCGACTTCGTGACGCGACTGATGGAACAAGAAGGGATTTATTACTACTTTGAACATGAACAAGAAAAGCACACTTTAGTCTTATCAGACAATCCCACTTCGCACAAAACGATCGATGGGGACGGAGTACTGTTTTTTCGACCACCGGACCTGTCGGCGGGCGAAGAGCAGGTAACCAAATGGCAGCATCACGTTGCAGTCCAGCCCGGCAAGCTTGTCTTGCGTGATTTTGACTACAACAAGCCTAGTGCTAATCTCGAAGTTCGCTTGCTCGCAAAGCGAAATCACCCCAACGATTCGGTTGAGCAGTACCAATACCCGGGATCCTACTCCGAAACGTCCGATGGGAGTCGATACCTTAAGATTCGAAAAGAAGAGTTTGACGCAAAATTTTCCTATATCGAAGGTCAAGCCAGAAGTCATCGTTTGTTTACCGGTGCTCAGTTCACCCTCAAGGAACATCCGAGAGACGACAACTCAGCGTTTACCGTAATTTCAGCGAACATTGAAATTGTCTCTGGCGAGGTTGAACGATTCACCACGCAATCAGAAAACCGTTCCGAATTCCAATTCGTAGCGATCAAAAAGGAAAGCGCATTCCGCCTCCCACGCGAAACACCTAACCCAGTCATCGCGGGCCCTCAAACAGCCATCGTTGTAGGCAAGAGTGGCGAAGAGATCTGGACAGATTCATTAGGTCGTATCAAGGTTCAGTTTCCTTGGGACCGTGAAGGTAAGAATGACGAGAGCAGCTCTTGTTGGATCCGTGTATCGCAAAGTTGGTCTGGCAAGGGTTGGGGAGCAATTCAGATTCCCCGCATTGGACAAGAGGTAATCGTTGAATTTTTGGAGGGGGACCCCAATCGGCCATTAGTTACCGGCCGAGTTTATAATACCGAACAAACCGTTCCCTATGATCTTCCCGGGTCGGCCACCCAAAGTGGACTCAAATCAAGAAGCACTCCAGACGGTGACCAAAGCACGTTCAATGAACTTCGTTTTGAGGACAAAAAAGGGGAGGAATCGATCTACTTCCACGCCGAAAAGAACTTTGATCGCATAGTCGAGAATAACGATACGCTGAAGGTTGGGTTCGAAAAGAAGGATGGTGGTGACCAAACTATCGAGATCTTCGGAAACCAAATTCTCAAAGTCGGTACCAGCTCAAGCGACGGTTCACAAACGCTTGAAGTATGGAAGAACCAAACAGAAACGATTCAAACGGGAGATCGTGTCACCAATATTAAGCAGGGTAATGATACACTCACTATTTCAGTTGGAGACCAAAAAATAGACATCCCTGCTGGGGAGTGCGCGATAACTGCGGGAAAAAAGATCATCCTCACGGTGGGTAGCAGCAGTATTGAAATCACTCCGACTGGGATAGTCCTCAAGGCAACGCAGATCACAGTTGATGCACAGATGAAAGCAGCGGTTAAAGCGACGACAACAGAGATCTCGGGTTCGGCCATGGTGAAGGTGGAAGGCGGGATAATCAAGCTTAACTAATCCATTCCCGAAAACAAAATTCAAGGAAGTGCACTCAATGCGAATTGCAATAATCGCAAAATCAGGGCCCGCCACGGGCAGAAGGATCGTTTTGCGCGGCGGACAAATAGCCCGTGTTGGACGAACGGACTGGGCCGATTTTTCATTGCCCGAAGATCTTGATTTGGCTGACATTCATTTTGCATTACATTGCAACGACAACACTGCGATGATCCAGGCATTGGCACTAGACCGAGAAACGAGAATCAACGGCAGCCCGGTGAGTCGAAGTGAAGTCCATCACGGAGATGTGATTGATGCTGGTGCGACCCTCTTTCATGTAGAGATTGAAGGCGCAGCTAAACTGGCGATTGACAACACAGATACCGAGGCTGACTCAACCGCAGAACCGCATCGAAACGAGGTGCTTGAGATCGCTGAATACATCGGCCTCTCTGATGGAGCCCTTGAGCTTGCAGGGACATCGATTGAACCTAAGCGTTTCGGCAATGTGCTGGTCCAAAACGCTATGCTACAAGACGCGCTACGTTGGTTTGCGCATACCATACCGAAACCCCAAGCTGTTCAATGGGCTTGCTCTTGCGTCGAAGAATTCATGCAAAGTGAACGCAACTCAGTCCAGCTCGCTGCCTACCGAGCCGCAGTGCGATGGGGACGTCACCCCAACGATGAAAATCGTGAAGACGCAAAGCAACTTGCAGAAATTGCCAAGCATGAGGGCGTTGGGGGAGCTTTGGCTGCATCTGCAGGATGGAGCGGTGGGAGTCTTGGGCCAGGCAACGTACCAGAAATTCCACCCGATGATCGACTGACCGCACGTTGTATTTGTATTGCACTAGAGATGGCGGATAGCCTTGGAGTCCCTGCGGGCAAAACGGTTCGCATCACGGGGTACATTGATCGACTGCGCGCTGCACATACCATTCAAACCTTAACTTAAGCGGTTCTATCGGTATGCCAAAGCAAATACATAAACCAGCAGCCATTCGAGAATCTTGGCGACCAGATTCCGCCAATGCAGAGCAATTAGCCAATCGTCAACGCACAGCGTGGCGATGGGTGATTACTGCGTTGCTGGTGCTATCAGTCTCAGCATTTGGATACCTGTTGTTCAGTCCACTTTTTCATCCAACCTTGCGACTGTACTACCTAACAGCTGGCTCGTATAACCTTTGGGACTTAAAACCGATCCCGTATTTCAGGGAGGATGCAATTCGTTTTCTGTCCATTGATGGCAACTTCCGAAAAGAAGACGCAGCCAGCGAATTCTCGATCATGGATTCTCCAGAAACGGTGCGGAAGTACCTGCAGCGAATCGTAAACTCGCCATCCCAAAAATCCGATGTCGCGCTGATGCAAATCAGTGCGCATCCGATGCTAGCCGGAGATCGGCCGTTCTTGAAATGCTCCAACTTCAGTCGGAAGACGGCGGAAAACGGAGCGGTGTCTGTTGAAGAGCTATTGAATCTGCTCGACCGGATGACCGTAGGCGTAACCTTGATCTGTTTGGATCTCGGACCTTCGGACTCGCAGAGTGCTGAGGATTCGGTTCGCGATGATTTTCTCTACAGCCTACGCAAATTAATGAATTCTAAAAAAACCACTAACCAATGGATTTTAGTATCCAATTCGCCTCAAGAAGGATCCTATTCCTCCTTGGAACTTCGCTCTAGCGTGTTCTCATCGGCAATTACGAAAGCACTACAAGGATCGGCCGATTTAAACAAGGATGCGGCCATCAATCTCGACGAGTTTACAAGGTTTGTAGTCAATTTTACTCAGTCCCAAGTCCAGCGCGAGTCTGGTGGAAATTCGCAGCAAACTCCAATCTTGTTTTCGACCGCGGGCAATGCAAACGCACCGCTAAATTTGACAGCGATCGCCAGTACACCAAGCCAACGAAACTCTTTTTCATGGAGCGGTCTTCTCGCCCGCTTTTGGAGTGCAGATACGAGCAAGGACGAAACTGAAGGAAAGCCCGACGAAAAGGAAGCTGAAAAAGTTCAGAAAGAGAAAGGCTGGCTCACCGAGTATTTGGAAAGAAGCTCACAGAGAATTCAAGAGCTCACTATGGACGAAATTGAAGATAATATCAGTACCCTGCCAAGCGGCATCGGCAACCGAGTAAGGAAATCGATCGGGCTCGTTGACGAGCCTGCCGAATCGACCTACGCCACCCAAACCAAACCGGAGGATGCTGCTGCTCAAGGCCGTGAAGCGGCTGTCCCTAGCGAGAACACGGCCGAACCGACAAACGATCTGCGCACATCCACTGCCCCTATCGAACGTGTACGCGCCCCCGTTCCTGACATGTCCCGATTAGCGGATCCTAAGTCATCGAATCTGCAACTGTTACAAATTGCATGGCAATTCTGTGAATATTTGGAGATGCCGCAGGAGGGCTTAATGAGGCCCGTTGATATGGCGCCTCACGCGTGGAATGAGTTTACGTCCAACTTGCATGGAATCGAAGAACGTCTCCGCACGGATTCCGTTGTGGATTCGAAAACGATACGCTTGCAACTAACCTCCGAGATTGTTGGGGCATATCAATTTGTAATGTCGAGGAAAGCACAGGTTGGGACGCTTGCGAAACGCATCTCGGATCAAATGCCGACTCTATCGCTTCCTGATGGCGCTTTTCCGAGCGTCGGTATGATGGAGTGTCTTGCGGAATACGGTGGTCCTGCAATTCCCAATTCTGTTTTGTTTCAGATTCAACAACTCGACACCGCTCTTAGCAACGATACGGCCGAATCATTTGATAAATGGTATGACCAACTTTCGAAGGAGGCGGCCAGCCAGTATGTCGAATTTTTCTGGTCCCACCAGTTTGCAACTCGATCAAATACACCATGGAGAGTTGCACGCCGCGCGATCTCTCTTTGGCGGCGCTATGAGCGACTCGCTTACGATCCACTGACCTCGAATACTAGTTTGCAGCAGAGCCTAGCAGCATGCCAGCAATCGCTGCTTGAAGGCACGCGACTAGCGATTGACCAAATTGGAGCGGACTGGATCGATCGATGCTTTGTAACGCTAGACAAGGCCGAACAGACCCTCACGGTATCCTTGAACAAACGCGATCAATTGCGCAGCGCGATCCAGTTCCGCAATCAATCTTTGGCGGAGTTGCGATCCATTTTGCGATGGCGGAAAATTGCAGCAACGCAGCTAGGTAGTATGTTACTTGATGAAGATCTTGAGAAGTCCATCAACAGCTTGAGCAAAATTTGCGAACTATTGCTGGATCGAGAAACCTGTTCAATAAGTGAAGTCGTTCGCAATCACGAAAACTTGAAAGCATCGGTCAGTCGGATACAGGGTATTTGGATTGAAGAATCAAATGGCCTCGTGTCAGGAAAGGACAAAACCTCGATTTCCGCTAATTGGATATCTGATTCGTTACTAGCGACTCCATTCATTAGGAGTCCACTTCGTAATCGATTGCTGGCTCTTCCATTTGCAGCGACAGACCTAACTGAACCGGAAATCGATTTGGATTTGAAGCTTCCTAGCCTCTCTTCCAGCCGAATTTTAACGCAAGATACGGAGCAGCAAGTACGCCTTGAGTCGATGGCCGCAAGTATCGCAGGAATGAAGTCGGACTTCTCAAATGTTGAAACGTACGAAGTCGCTCGTGAAATAGACCGTTATTATCACAGTTTGTCCGATGAAGTCTTAAAAACGTTTGATGGCTTGGAATCTTCAACAACCGACAAGGATCTGAAGGCTCAATTGCGAGCGCTCCGGCTCGCGGATCAATCCCTTCGATTAATACCCACTTTGGATTCGCGTTGGATTGACGCAAAACCAATGGAGAGTCGACTTTGGGAACTCGAGGTCCTGCAGACTATCCTCCAGAAACTGAATGTTACACAGAAGGGCTTTGAGGACTGTTTGCCGCAAGAGACTTCTTTCTTGACTAACGCAAGTGAACGCTTGGCTTTTCTTGCGAGCACATTGTCCCATATGCAGCTGAATTCGGTTCAACAAACCTCTCGACTGAGTATTCGTGGCACAACGGCCCTTTCATTGATGACCGAACCACAGGCCTCCGGTGATATCATTTTGCAGAATGTTGGCAAAGCCATAAGTAATGTTTGGGTGCTGGTAGATTACGATCCAAATGTGATCGAGCTGCAGGGGCCCGCGGGAGTAATGCTTCACCCAGTGTCAACGCTTCCACGTAAAGTTGATGAAGTGCGACGCCAAGCGGAACAACAACTGATACAAGCCATCGCTGCCGACTCCGAGCCGCAAGACCGCCGACAATCAATTGTAGAAGCTCGTGACCGCGTCGAAGCCCTCAACAATTTTTTGAACTATCCCATTCATCCCGAGAGCGGCACAGTCGCGCCCACCATGGGACTCTCCGCAGGCCAAACAGTTACGATACCTTTCAAAGTTCGACGAGTTGGTGGGGGACCATCTCAGTCTAAGATGGTTTGGAAACTAGTTAGTGAAAAGGAGTATGTTCGGCACGAGGTGATGGTTCAATTGCCAGAAGCCGAGCGATTGCGTTTGATCGTCGACGGGGTGGCAAATAGTTGGGCGCCCACGGATGAAGGCTTAGAACTATTCTTGTGGCCCAATCGCAAGACAGATTATCGTCTTGGGTTGCGAAATGAAAGCAGCAAACCACGTGTGCTGTCCGTTGAGTTGGTTGCATTGACAGCGCGAAAAGAGGTTACGCTTCCGGAGGGATTTTTCACAACCTCTGCTTCGAAAGAGGTTGAAGATATTCTTGGCCCAACCAAGCTGATTGCATCGATTCCAGAATTAGCTTTAGATAGTAAGTCGGATCTCGTTTGGCTGGAGCTGCAATCACCGGGGCTCGCGAATGCACTACCGCCTGATTTGGCGGCGAAGCAAAACCCTCCAGAGCCGATGCCGACGGAGCAGGGACTTGTAGTGGTATTTACCGATAAAACCACGAATCAAAAATACTGGCGTAGGATTACAACTCGTGTGCGACATCCCAGGAGTTACATCGAGCCAACCGTACGATTCGACGCGCTCTCGGAGCGAGCCGAAATCCGTCTCAGAGCGACCCAGGCAGGATTTGTCCCCGATCAAGGGATCGAAGTCGTAGGACGGATTTCAGAACAGCTCCCACGTGGAACTGAAATGAAACTGGAAGGGGTTGTTCGCGCTGGAGAAACACTGGTACTTTACTGTCAGGTGCCATCCATGAGTGCACGTGAGGTCACTTTTGAAATCGATATCGATGGTTTCCCTCGTGCATTCGTTATCAAAGTCCCATGTTGGCGAACCAATGCAGATATTCCCATTCTTCAAGACTTTCAAAAGATCGAATTCCTTGAGCCGACTGAAAGGCTGAACATCGGGCCAAGCGAACAGAGCCAAAAGGTTCGATTGCGAATCGATGCTATACCGGGTGCCTTTAATTCCAAACGTGACTACGTAGAAGTCGGATGGGATTTAGATCGCGACCGCGAGTTCGCCAATGAGGCGACTGTTAAATTCGCTGCGGAACGCCAAGTCGATGTCGCCATAAATTCTATTGCATCTGGTCGCATGGCACTTACTGCAAAAGTTAAGGACATCGCATTTGAGTTACCTGCTCCATCGTTGAAAAATCAAAAAGTCAACTTGCTCGCCAGGCTGTTCGCTGGTGGCGAAATGGTTTGGAGTAGACCTGTCGAAATCATTGCCGATTCGGATCCCCCGACAATTACAGGGGTTGAAGTTTCACCGAGTACTACGTTCCCACAAGGGATTGATCTGTCGATTCGTGTTGGTGTGGACGACGCAAAATTAAGTGGCCTTGCGAGCGTAGAGGTGAAGATTGATTCTAAGGGAGTCGGCAATTTTAAAGACTCCACCGAAGCACCAAAAGTCTGCGTACGAGAGTCAGATAGCACTTGGGTTCTGACACTTCCCACAGCAGATTTAAAAGCTGGAAGAGCCACTCTCATTGTTCGAGCTACAGATCAAGTGGGTAATCTAAGCGAAGACTCTAAATCCATTCTCACCATTATCGCGGAACAAGACTGGCAAGCAAAAATCAAGAGCGCAACCTTCGAAGTGTCAGGTACTGTCATGTACGCGGACGATCCATTGCCCAATGCAAAGATCTCGCTCGAAGACGAAAAGGGCGTTATTTTGCATGCGACAAAAACGAATGCGAATGGTTCGTTTCGCGTTCCTGGTGTTCAGTCAGGCAAGTACAAAGTCGTGGCCATTGGAGTCATGAAAAACCGACCTCGCAAGGCTGAGCAGTTTATCGAGGTCGGCAGTCCACAAGCCCCACCAGTGCGATTGCAAATGCTAGCTAAGTAAGTCGACTTGACAACCATCGTTGCACATGGCCCCGCAACAGGCACCTGTGTAAGGAAGCTTTTAAAAAAAGCTTACACCAATGCTAGCACTCTCCCTCCACAAAGCCTTCGGCATTTGTTGGGGACCGCGATGTAATCTCAAGTCGTTCGTTCGGCGGGGACGATAGACGTTGTAGGACTTTGAGGAATATACCGAATTGCGCTTTTGTAACGGGAATCCTGCAAGCGTTAAGTTTGTCGATATTGCAAGGTTGTTTGATGGCAACAAAAAAGCAATCCTGGATTCTCTGTGTTGGAGCGGCATGGATCGTTTCCGCGATTTTGGGCTGCGCTGTTGCACCCAAGCCTGCAACACCGACTCCCCCAACGAGCGCGGCGGTAGGGAACAACACGACCATAGTTGCGATCGCACCGGCACCTGCGTCGAATCAATGCAGCCTACCAGAATTCTTGGGCCTTCCCGGACTTGCGAGAGGAACTGGGGGAATTCTACAGAGGCTTGGAAGTCGTTTGCTGACTGGACTTGATCTCACAGGCCGATTTCCGGGTTTGCAACCACAGCCACCAGTATTGCCGATCACCGATCCGGCAAACCTTGAGGAAGGCGCACCACCTGCAGTGCAAGCGGCCGCAGAAATCAAGCAGGAAGAGGATTCGGCTCCGCAAAAGATCATGGCCCTTCGCTACTTGGCTACGCTCGGCTGCGGTGGCTGCTATCCGAAAGTGGAAGATGCACTTCTTGAAGGGTTGAGTGATTGCACTGAAGCGGTTAGGTTCGAAGCAGTCAAAGCCCTCCAATGCAAGCCTGAGTGCGGATGTAAGTACTGTAGCTCGCCATCTTGTTGCAGCATGAAAGTCAGAAACCGTTTGCAGGAACTTACAACCTGTGAAAAGGAGCCTTCGGAGAGGATTCGCAGGCTCGCACGAATCGCCTTGGCTTGTTGCAATACCAAACCACTTATGGCGGATGACGATGAAATACCGCGCGAGGGTCCGCCAGTATCGATACTGGAGGCCGCATCGGCATCTCACACTGTTCCATCCCCCTTGTTTGACGGCATCCAATTGGTTCGGTTTGATGACGTAAATCCATCACAGTCAGGTGACATGGTAGTTGCGAAGGTCAACGGCGAACCAATCTTTGAGAGTCAGGCATTGCCGTTGGTTGAAGCAAGTATTCGAAACGCCAGAGGGCTCAACGCGAACGATCCCGTTGCACGCCGTAAGCAGCTAGCGGTAGAAGTAACACGATTGATCGATTGGACTTTGATTGCCCAGCATTCCAAGAACGAGGTCCGCTTGGCAACCGGGGGAGCACCGACAGCCCATAGCCCGCAGGAGATTCAGGCATGGTTTGAAGGCCACCTACAACTCGATACTCAAATTGCTTCACAAGAAATACTTGCCTACTACGAGATCAACAAAGAGATGTTTCGCACGCCGCAGTCTGTTCGCTGGGAACGCCTCATAGTTAAAACAGAGCTGTTTTCTAGCCATGAAGCTGCATTCGCAAATGCAACCTATTTGCGCAATCGGTCTTTGGGGATGGACGTGCAACCTCCTACCGAGTTTTCGCGCGACAAGATAAAAACTGAAACCATTGGTTGGACAGACCTTGTGAGTATAAAATCAGAGGGCGAGCGAGCCGCGATCAACCAACTTCAACCCGGGCAAGTTTCCAACATACTTGAGTCCAGTGATGGCATACTTCTCCTGCGGCTTCTCGAACGTCGTGGGGAAGGCTACCAGCCACTTACCTCCGTTGTCGATCAAATTCAAAAAAGAATTATCGCGGATCGTAAGCGAGCGGCCGAGTTGCGTTTGATTGGACAGCTTCGTTCACAAAGCGACATTTGGACTGTCTTCGACTCGCCGACTCGAATCAATAAAAGCCAAACCACTGGCCAAAACATCATCCCGGCTTCGACAGAACAGCAGCGAAATTAAAATGCGAAAAGTTGGGGACAATCAACGTAGTTGGAAGCGTCAAGCCGAGAGTGTTGTTGAGCCGGCTCGTCATCGTTGGCAAATGGAGAGCACGGCGACAGCCCGGCAAATCGATGCTCCGCTACGCAGCTTGCGTCGCACATTGTTTTTCTTTTTGTTGCTTACAGGCGCAATGCTTGCAGCCTTTGTCTATCTGTTGCTCCATGCGCCATTGAAGACGCCTCTCATTACTGTCGGTACGACCAATTATGTCTGGCCAATGCCGCCCAACAGCTGGGTTAAAGAAGACGTCGATGGCTTAGCTTCCTTGCATGGAAAAGTAATTCACTGGAAAGACTCAAGCAAGGCATGGCAATCCAAATCGGCCTGTCTGGAAGATCTTAGTACTCAACTGCGTGAATCGATCGAACTGGGCAAGCGGGCCGGAGTGATCGTACTTTACTTTAATATGCATGGAGCAGTGAACGAAGAAGGTGATGCTTGTCTTATCCCTCCAACAGCCAGCTGTCTAACCTCTACTCAATGGATTAAGGTTGAGGAATTGGGTGCTACAATCACGTCGATTGTGCCTACTGAAGTTAAAGTGCTTTTGGCGTTTGACTGCGTCAATCAACAGGTCAATTGGAATATTGCTCAACTAAACAGTACTTTTGTGGATCGCCTGGAACAATTGGCTGAATCTTGGGCAACAAAGCCAAAGCACGAATCCCTCGTAGTGCTCTCGTCTTGTTCATCCAATCAGCGTTCCTGGTCAGGTGCAGATTTGCATAGTTCGATTTTTGGACGCCAGATGAGACTTGGCTTGGCCGGTGAAGCCGATCGGCGATCCAGCCCTGATCGTCCAGGAACAGGAAATGGCGACGGCGAAGTAAGTATGCGAGAACTTTCGGATTACTTGTCAATCACCGTCGACGATTGGGCACAGGCGCATCGTGGCAAATCGCAAACGCCAAGTGTGACCCCCAAGTCGTTCACGGATTTTCGAGTGACTTGGGCGCTGAAAGGTGGCGAATTGGCTCGCCAAGTTGCTTCTGTACAGTATTCGGATCTGGCGGTAGCCACACCGTCCTCAACAGAGATGGAAGCCCTTTGGCGTACGATGGATGAGCTGCGCGCGATGGCACTCTACAGCTATGACCCGAAAAGCTGGGCGGACCTCGAACAGAAGCTCTTATGGTTGGAACAGCTCTCGAATTCTGGCGCAGGTTATGCAGAATTATCTTCCAGCCAGATATTTCCCTCAGTTAGCAAGCGGCTGAACGAGTCGCTGGAACGGGCGAAGGCTAACATTCGTTCGAACGACGCAGTCGCGAAAGCAAATGCTCTTCAAGAGCGAACGGAAACTGTAACGGTCCCCTCTTATTTGCCATCCTTGGCATTACAAGAGTATTTGGGAGAGATTCCTTCACAGTCGGCGACCGCCCTTCGCGCACGCGTTGCAAATGCGGCCGTTGACAATAAACAAACCGTTGCAAGCATAGTTGCTTCACTAGGCCTAGCGCCGCAAGCTTCGCAATTGAATGAGTTGACATTTTTGGGGCTCGCAAAGAAATACGACTGCGTTTTTACCTGGCCGGATCATAGTGTAATCGAGGAGCTATTTGAGCTTCGGGACCGTTGCGAACGTCTTGCTGTTCAAGGTGACGTTCGCGGTCATCGATGGCGACGTACGTCACTCGCATTGGCCGATAGCGAGCGTCGAAAAGCAGAAGACCGGCTTATACTGGGACCTGGGGATTTGCAGTTCATTGAGTCTCCTTGGAACGCGTTCAGAAAGTCGCTATCTCAAATCGACAGCAGTGATGACAGCGCTGGTGCGAAGATCGACTTCGCGCTCCGAGTGAGAGATCAGGGATTCGCAGAAGTTGGGTATCTTGCAAATTGGATTTGCTCCCCAGAAATGGAATTTGAGAACCTGGCTCATTGGAACACGACGGATCCCGAGAAAAGCAACGCCGGAATTGTCTCTCCTTTCTTTCGTGAGGAATTGGCAATCCAGGAATTGAAACGATTGATCATTGGTTTACATGAATTGAGTGAGGTGATCTGTAAGGTATCAGTTGCAGGAGTCGGCGAGTGGAGCCAACTGGACGAACTGGTGAGTCAAGTGAAGCGAGACTTCGAATCGCTTAAAGGGCTTGTTCGTGATCATATTGAACGCGTAGGTCGCAACTCCGCTGACCCAGCAAAAACAATTCGTGAATCAGAGGCACTTCTTGCACTCCCTTTCCTTAGAGTTGACGAACGTGCAACTCTCAGAAAGTTGTTCATCGACAAACTGCATGAAGCTGTCAAAAGCAGTTCATCGAAACCAAACGCTGCCGCGTTAGGCTTGACAGATCAGAATCTGACTCCCTCTCGCCGAGTGGATGCGACACTAGAGGACTCGTCGGATGACAGTTTTGAAGCAAAGCAAACGCGATATACTGATCGACTACGCAATTGGGGCTCGCATCCGCTCGGCGAGCTACTATTGTTAAAAGACGGCCTGTCGCTTGAATCCATGTCAGCCTTTGCTGAACCTGTTGCGAATGACAAACTGCGAGAGCTAACTGCAGTTGATATAGGCAACGCGAGGTTACGGCGCTGTTTTCAATCCATGCAGATTTTTGGCCCGAACCGAGTTGGAGATTGGGGCGAAAGTGCAGGAGTTAGGCAAACATTCGATGCGGAATCAGTCGGATGGGTAGAGGCCAGTTTTGCCGAGCAATTTGAGCGCGCCATGGTGCCACTTTGCCCAATCCGCTTTGAAACAAACAATGCGCTGATGTTTCGTAGGCTCGCGTTCAAGGATCTGCTGCATTGGTACGCCAACCGAGTTACCGACGACTTCTACGCAGAACCTTTTAGCAATTCAATCGTCGGCAACATTGGTGAATCTTACTTCGAACGCTCGGTGAAACAGGTGCTCGACTACGCGACTTTGATTCCGGGCGAAACCGACGATATGGCCGAATCGGCGCGAGCCACTAGAGAACGAGTTTTGGCACTGGGGCCTATTTCTCGCAACGGCATCCGCACCTCCGTAAAGTTGGGACCTCCAAATGGCGAGGATGAGCGTATACAGTATGAAGTTTCCATAATGCCGACCATTGCCAGTTCGGCCGGCAGACCATGGAAACTCCCGATCCCTGAAGGTCAAGGCTCACTCTTAGTTAGGAACGCGAACGGAATCCTGAAAGAACGAAGACTCCCCGTTGCGATGCCAATTGATGGCGATCAGGCAACCTACAGATTAACGTCCGAACGACCGGACCCAAACTATTCAAACGAAGCGGTTTTGGTTTATAGAGGTCATGAGTTCCGTGCTCCGATTTCTGTGGGACAAGGCATCGTAGTTGATTTTCAACCGAACCATTGCGACTGGGCCGAGGTGGTGCTCTTTGGACAAACGAAACGGCAATCATCGATTGTTTTCGTGCTCGACTGTTCGTGGAGTATGGGAGAAGAGCTCCCAGTTGAAGCGATCTCAGTGAAGTCTCAATCGCGGCTAGACCTCGCAAAGGAGAGCATTTTGCGAATGCTAAC
Organism: Planctomycetia bacterium; assembly: GCA_031412515.1. Lineage (GTDB taxonomy): Bacteria > Planctomycetota > Planctomycetia > Pirellulales > Pirellulaceae > Aureliella. Next base: position 91,388 of record JANODD010000107.1, read on the forward strand.
TCAGCTAGCGGCTAGACCTGATGCACGAATCGGAGTTCGATTGTTTGGGCATCGTCTTGGATGGTCCCGACCGACCGACCCAAAAACGGGAGTCGCAGTGGGAAAAACCCAAGTTCTCACTCAGCCTAATTATCCGGATCCGATTCCAAACGATTTGGTACCAAGTCGCGACGTGGAAAAAATACTTCCGCTTGGACGTTTTACCGCCGAAATGGTAGGCGGCGTAGCTAACAAACTCTCTCAGATTGTCCCTTGGGGGCAATCGCCACTTTACCTATCCATCATCGAATCGTTTCAAGACTTTGATGCAGATGATGATACGACTGCGAAGAGCATCGTAGTCATTACCGATGGCGATAATTTCCAGTTCAATGCGTCAGGCCGTCCAGGTGGCGAGCCGGTCGCAATTACTTCCATTGAGGAAGTACTGCGTGCTTGGAATACCAAAAAAGTACCACTTTTTATCTTAGGGGTAGGTGTTTCCAATGCTGAAAATGCCGCTGCACGCAAAAACCTTTTCGACTTGGCCGAGCGAACCGAAGGAAAATACTACGACATCGAGAACGGCAGCGATCTCTTGCGGGCTCTCTCAGAGCAGCTTTCATTGGGAACATATACCGTCTCGAAGCTTGATTTGAAACGAAACAACAGTGTTCCGACGCCTGTGAGCGAGGCGAAGCTGAACACACCCGTCGAAATCAAACCGATCACTAGCGCGCCCTACGAAGTCTCGTTCCAGTCCATTTCAAAAACAGTGCAATTCCAAGGGGGCGAATCTCTCGAGTTGTATTTGAATGAAGATGGGCAGGATATCGTAGGCAAGCCTTTCGATCGGGGCTCGCCTATCGCTGCTACGTTAGTACGGCAAGGAGAAAATGCTAGAATCACTGCTCGAGTTCACCGACCTTCGCAGTTAAAAAACGGTTTCAATTTTCCAATCTCGCTCCAGGACCCGGACAACTACTTTACTCCGCGACCAACACAGCTATGGATCGAGGTTACGCCTGTGGCAAGCGCGGAATCGCCTCGGCAAACTTACTTCTTCTACGATGCGAATTTCGAACCAAAGATGCCAGTCCCGCTGGTTAGTTGGAACGCGTCCAACTGGCCTGCCAATGCGACCGCGGCCGAAGTGCGAGTTTGGGCCAAATTTGGACCCACGCCTAACTTGCAATCGATTCAGCTTGAGCAAGTGATACGCAGTAGGCAACGCTATGCAGAAGGTATAGCCTTAGATGGAGTAGAGGGTGTCAATTTGAGCGTCACCATTATTGCCAACCGCGGGGACTCTGCCGGCCTGGTGCTTCAAGTCACTGAATCGCATAGCGATCGCTCCAAAGGAGTCGGATCCATTCGAGTCGGGCTGGAAAGCGAAGAGTCGATCGTTCCATCGAGGGTAACACGTCGGTTTGAACCAGCGAATAGCATGGCCGTTCACACTTTTGAATTCGATGCTATGAGTGCACAAGCATTTCAAGAATCGTCGCAGTCGAGAATCGCTATACAATCCCGAGCAGCGGTCCAATTGGGCGCCTGGCAGCTACAATCTGGACAACCAATTCACGTTGAAGTCACTGCTGTCCCAGAAACATTGCCTCAACCAAACTTACCCACCGCTATTTTATCTCGCTGATTCAACGCGTCTGTCGCGCCCAACGAAATGTTATCCGGTTTCGTGAGATACCGATGCAATTTGGTAGCTGGTTTCGTCAGAAACCGGATGCTAAGTAAGTGGTCATCGATTCGTCCGGTTTGTTACTAAACCGGTTATCGATTTCAGAGAAATCGATCTACTGTAGGCCGATTTCTCCGAAATCGGCACTTCGAAATGCTTCACAGCGTTGCCCGAAGGGGTTCTGTCATAAAGGCCACCGCATGACATGACACAACCCCGTTGGGGTAAATTTGATTGAAGGGCGTGAATTGGTAAGACCCAGGGTAGCTCACTTCGGTTGCAACCCTGGGCTGTGAGGCGGAACTCTTTCAGAGTAATGCTGCTAAGTCAACACTCTCAACGGGCCCAACAGGCTGGGTTCAAAAACATAGCAACTCGCAGGGCCACCCACCATGTGCTGCAAATCAAATGGCGGAAGCGTTTTTCATGTACTGATAAAAAAATCGGATGATATCCAAATAGTTATCTTTGGCGATGCGCTCATCGATACCATGAAAGCGTTGGGTGTCCTGTTCGGTCAACCTTGTGGGGATGAAGCGGAAAATATTATCGCAAAGATCGACATAGTGAACTGTATCCGTACTTCCCACTAAAACGAACGGTGCCACAACGACGTCAGGTAAGACTTGATGAATGGTCGTCTGCAGCGTTTTGAATGCTTGCGAGTCGATGTCCGAAACCGGCGATGCCTCTCTCGGCTTGTCTAGTGCTTTAAGAGTAACACGAGGATCATTGATCAATTTATGAATGTAGTCGAGCGAGTAACTGATGCTGTCGCCCGGTAACAGCCTGAGATTGAGTTTGGCGGTTGCCGTAGTAGGAAGCACGTTCTCAGCTACCCCGCCTTCGATCATTGTGGCGGCAGTCGTACTACGAAGTAGCGCATTGCTGCTAGGCTTGTTAAAGGACCTTTCCACCAGTGGCCGAAAAAGCCACAGGTTTGACATGATCATCTGCTTGTCAAAGGGCATTTCGGGTCCTAAATAATTGAGCGTGTTGCTGAGTCCTCCATCGATGCGGGCTGGAAAGGGTGCTGACTGCACTCGGTCGACTGCGCCTGCCAGAATGCTTACCGCTGTTTCGCGAGGTGGCATCGAAGAATGTCCAACCTTATCCTTGCTAACGGTGGCTGTGAGCTCGACGGTTAAAAAGCCTTTCTCCGCCACGCCGACTAGGGCGGCCGGGTGGTCCAGATTCGGGAACTTCGTAAAAACGCAACCTCCTTCGTCAATGATCGTATGCAAGCGTATTCGGTTGCTTCGAAACCACTCAGCGATTTTGCGATTGCCGTCTGTCCCGCCCAGTTCTTCATCGTGTCCCAGTGCGACATAAATCGATCTTTGAGGCCTGAACGATTCGGCGGAGAGAAGGCTGATGGCTTCGAGGATTCCCATCACCCCATGCTTGCAGTCTAGTGCACCTCTACCCCACACAAACTCGTCATCCACATGTCCGCTAAACGGTGGGTGCGTCCACTTGGCAAGTGAACTGGACTCAACCGGCACGACATCAAAGTGCGACATCAGCAGAATTGCATCTTGACTGGGGTCTTGTCCAGGCCATTCAAGCAACACGCTCGGAATTTGCGAGTCACCAAAGTCGACACCAGTCCTGTAAACAAACGGTGACGTATGCAATTGCGGGAATGACTCTCTTAGATAATCGCGGAATCGATAAAGTTCAGAATCAGCGGAGAGCCGAGACATGGGGGCAGAGATCGATGCATTCTTGATTGCACCTGCCAGCCTATTTACGATGCGTTCCCTATCAACCTGCAAACGATTAACTGGAGCAACTTTTAACTGCCGCGAAGCAAACCACCAATGATTCCAGATCAAGACACTAGCGAATAGCGCCAGCGTCAATGACACTATCTTTAACCATCGTTTGATCACAATTGTTCTTTTGCTCATTAAATGTCACTTTGCAAAATGTAGGATCTATCGGGGTTTTAAGTAATTTCGGCGCTAACTTGCGTGTGTCACTGGCTGGGCCAGTGAAACGAAGTAGGCGAGTGATGCGTTTGAGTAGTCCTTCAAATATTATCAACTTTGATGTAGGGGATCGAAGCAGAGCCCTGGAATGAGTTGATGTCCGCCAGGTCATGAATAGCCGCGTCTCACCAGGTAATTCCCTTGGTATCGACTCACACTTCGTCGCCTTCGCCCCATGCCGTTGTGCCTTTGGGAATTTTATCGTTATTCGAAGTAGACGCCTTCGCTCGCACTGGCAAACCAGTGGCACACAAAACCGACTCGAACGCACGCAAGTTCCGGATGAACCAACAAAAGCCAGTTGGTGGCCGATCCGTTCTTCACCTTATGCGAACTGCGCGCCAGGAGTACTTTCGCGCTGGATGCATTTTTGCCGGACTGGGTTCGCTGTTTTTGAAAAAGCTTTAGAAGGCATAAACATCTTCAGAAAACTTGGTTGGGCGAATTATTGAGCATTAAAGCATTTGTCCATTGGTTTCTGAAGACACCGTCTTTATCGACCCGATCACATACTTCTTGGAAATCCTCGAAAGCTGGATACAAGTTTCGCAACACGGTTGTTGGCAACGGGCACAATTTGCCCCAGTGGGGACGAGCATCAAAGAGACACATCATGGATTTTGCTAGAAATGCTGTCAGCTCTTCGAATCGCTCGCGTTTTTGGCCTCGGTCGTAGTTGGTCAAGGTGATCGAGTACCACGCTTCATTGCTCCGCAGACCCATTTTGTTTTCGGCGTCGCTCCCGTTCTCGTTATTGATACCCGCGTTGCTTGCCATCGATATCAAAGTGTCGTCAGGCAGTATTTTGCGAACGCAAATCGGGTAATGATGACAATAACGACCCCGTATTTTTTCAACCTCATCGCTGCTTTCCGCTTCCGAAAGCTGCCTCTGAAATTCGCTATCTAACTTGCCTTGTTGACAGGCTGAAGCGTCAAGCGTGTTCTTCAGAAACAAGAGTGCATCGGGCAATTGATGTCGTTGTACAAAAAGCTCGATTTCAAGATGGCGGAATAAATGGTGTTTCATCACCAACTGTGAACTCGACGGTCCAACGGTGCGCCAATTCTGAATGACAAACGCCGGTGCAATCCAACAAAACAAAGCCTTTACAGCAGCTTGAAAACTGAGTACACGAACTACGAGTAGAATTAGCAAATGCAGGGCCACGTCTATCACCAGAAAACGATACCACAGGTATAGCCAATGGTTCTTTGACGTTCCTGCCGCAGCCTCACGACGGTGTTGTGCCATGTAGGACCAGCGCCATGGAACCAGGTAAAATTGCTGGAGCGGATACTCGTTCTCGCAAGCAAGTAGATCGTCCAGTTGTTCGTACTCGCACCAAAATTCCTCCACGAAGTATTTTGGTCGGCACTGCATTGTGACGCTCAGAATAACGCCGAGGCACCCCAGCGAGCAACGTGCCGCGCGAAGTTCGTCACCGTCTGTGATTTCGACGATGACCACTTCGCCGGTTTGATTGTCGTATCTAGCGACGCGGACGCCGATCACATAGTGAGACAGAGAATTCCGACCGGATCCATGTGTGCCAGTGGAAATCGCTCCTGCTATTGTCTGCTCGGCGATGAACCCAACTGAGGGCAGTGTCCACGGTGTCTTCTTCTCTAGTTCCGCAAGGAGGCGTTTAATTTGACAACCAGCTCCGACCTCAACACTGGCGGCTTGACTGTCATTAGGCTGAACCCGGTCCAGATTTCTTAAATTTAGCAGCACATGGGGGCTGTCCAGCAATGGGCTCCACGAATGAAGGTGACCAATGCAGCGAATAGACCGTCCTTTATGCTGATTCAGAATCTCAAGCACCTCGCCTTCAGTTCTTGGCTCGAAGTACAGCTTCGGCTTGATCTGAACATTGCGTCCAAAATTCATCTTTTTCATGTGACCCGTCCAGGTGGATGTGATTTGCTATGCTGGTTTCAAACAGCTCTCAAGAGATTTTGAAAAAACTCGCCGCGTTCCGCCAGGAGATTCTTTCATATTCGTCGGCTGATAATGTTTCCAGGTTGGCCAACTTGACCAGTGAAGGCGCCGTGTAGTCAAAAGGCATATGCGATCCGAACGATATCGCCTCAATACCTAATTCCGTGATCAGCTTCGAGACGTCTTGGTTCAATAACACATGCAACCGAGCGAAATCAATGAGGCATCTTCCTTTCAAGCCAGCATCCTTCAGCCGCGCTCCATCTAAACCGATCCAGTTATTCAGAACAATCTTAAGTGTCGGCCACATGCGAGCCAACTCGAGGACGACCTTCAGCTCCAGGTCCTCCGCGATGTCCCAGTGATGACGCTGCCGACGATCTTCAAATCGTTGCGTTAACACAAGTGGTACGTCGTACTCAACGATCTTGGCTATGGCGGCTTTGCAGAAATCATCAGTTAGCGCATAACCGTGATGCGCGGGAACCAACGTTACGGCATTCATCTTCCATTCATCGATGGCTTGCTCCATGTCTTTCACCCAGCCAACGTACTTTGGATTGACCGTAGCAATGCAAGTAAAGCGATCCCCATGCGCTTTGGTTTCTTCGAACAGTTCTAAATTGCCCCGATGGGCGTCGCGATAAAACACGGCGTGAAGCGAGGATACGACCGCGCGATCAATTGAACTGCGATCCATCAGTTCGATCATCTCTTGGACAGTACGAGCCGCCATGCGACGAAAGGGATAGTGGCCAAGGAATGCATTGGTATCAATGATCATCAAGCGGCTCGTTGTTGGAAAATTTTGTGTGCGTTGCGCCAAAAAATGTCATCGCGCTGCTCAGGAGTAATCTGCGCACTTAGCAGTTTCCCGACGCAACCTTCCATCGTTTGGTCCGTCGCAAAAAGCAAGCGCTCGTGCCCAAGCTCGCGGACACACATTTCGATCGTGTCGCTCTCGAGCACGCTGCCGCTAGTGTCCAGATAAACTTTCGGACAGTCTCGCAAGCCCTTAATAGCCCACTCCCAATCGCCACCGCCATTGATGTGGCCCAGAATCAGCAGCAACTCGGGATAACGAAAGGATAATTGACAAAAGTCCAGCGAATCGGATGTTTTGGGCTGGGCGGCGATGGTCTTGGCATCGGTCAAATGAGCAGAATGTCCGAGCAGCGGAATGCGAAGCTGGATGCATTTCTCTGCGACCGGAAAAACCATGGGATCCGAGTACTTGTATTGGTTATACAACTTGACGCCGATCATACCAGCATCGAAACAACGCTGGATCTCGTCCACTGCGGCTTGACCGTTGCCTGGCTGGATAAACGCAAACCCAGATATCTTATCGGGATAGCGTTTCATGGCGGCAAGAATGGTATCGTTGGCTTTGCGCACCTCGTCAATGTCGGCCATGGCGCCGCCAGTAATGGGTCGCGAGCAACAGAGCTGACCGATACCCAAACGCTCAGCCGTCTCCAGCAGGCTCTCGATACGCGCCCAACTTGCGTCCGGCTGGTGCACAGGATCGAGCACGTGATTGTGAACGTCGATCTTGCGTATCTTTCGCCACAGTGGCGGTAGTCCAACAGATTCAGCCCGCGCGCTACCCGCGAGTGAACTTGTGAATGTTCCAGTGAGCATCATAGCACTGACAGCCAAGCCAGTTTGCTTGAGCATGTCGCGGCGAGTTGGACTGTTCATGATTACGGCTCCCGATCATTTCCGTTTATGCGTAAATGAATTTGACGCCTGTTATGTTGGACTTTTTATAACCGTACACTGCGGCTGTGGCTCCACTGGACGTTGACCTCGCCGTCGTGCTGGCGGACTGGAAAGGTGATCAGTTTCAAAATACTCGCGGCTGCATCGTACTTCAGTGCCGGAGCCTCAACCAGATTCAAGCGAAATGTATCGCCGACTTTCGTTACATCCTTGACGGTAAAGGGGTAGCACCAATTGTCGGCTGTGACAACGCGAACTACGCTGCCTGGTCGCGGTGCTGTGTTCGCCCCCTGGCTGACGATAAGTGTATTTGCTTCCACTTCGCGAAGCGGCGCGGTATTGTGTCCATCGCTTTGAAGTTGACCTGTTGGCCACTTCCAGTTTGCATCGCCAAGTGCATAGGCGTATTCGACCTTGCCTTCGCGCACCGACATAAAGCCGAGTGTTCCGTGAAACGTTGCCATGTCGTCAGCGTTTGGACCAATCGGTAATTCCACAGGTTGTTGAGCTGCCATGACAATCCAGTCAGTTCGATCGCCGACCTTAATTCTCAACGCGGTAGCATTTCCGCTACCAGCTCCTACGCTCAACTGCTGCACATCGGTTATAACCGCTGCGCCGGTGTAGGGTTCGATAACAGATAGAAAGCGACTGCGCCCATCAGTTGGTCGCCGTCTGACCATTAGAAAAGGTCGTTGATGATTGTCCAGCTTCGAATCATCCTCGCCGGCCTGACGAACGGAGGGGTTTTCTCCGATCACTAGTTGGCTGTCTGGTTCAGGGAGCAAGACCACGCGGACGGCCGGTGCATTCAATGTCTTCGAATCATCACCAACATTATCCAGTTGGGTCTGGAACGTTAGAGACACTCCGTTATTTGAAGATGCGACCTTTGGCGTCAATGCTGCGGTTTTCAGGTTGCGAAGAAATCCGTAGGCATACCACGTCTTCTCAATTGAACCGCTTTCACCTTCATTGCGAGTCGGTGTCCACTGAAATCCATCCGGCAACAGGCTATCAATATTCTCGAGTGGCAGATCAGCCTGCAGCGTTGACTTACCGTCAGCGTCACCATGCAAGAAATAATCGTGGAGTCCCCCGCCTGTCACATCGAAACGGTCAATCGCATACCGACGGCCTTGACCCGCATCAATTACAATCAAGTGGCGTGTGTACTGGTCGGCAAGCTTTGGATATCCGCGAGCCCCGTCTGCAACCACATACTGGACGCGTGCATCTTGCAAATCAATCTCCAGTAACCGGCCATCCGTTTGAACTCCCTTTCCACCCATGCTTTGATTGCGGCCATCGATGACGACCATATTGTGAGCTGCACTGGCCAGCGTCCATGCTCGATAGGCAGTATGCGTGTAACCGAGATCCGACAACACCTCGCGATTCTGCGAATAGAGCAGCAGGCTCAAATTGTCTGCGTGACTGTGGCCATAACCTCCCGACCATGTCAGGTGAAACTGAGTCTGCTGGTCACCGACTCCACCGCCCAAGCATGCATGCCCCAGGGCAGGCAAAAGATAGGCTTGCGTTTCCGAGTATGTACCACGACGCCCAGTCGGCCATGCATCATGCACAGGGACTGGTCGTCCGTTGGGTAGGCGCCACTTCTGCAAAACATCGCGAGCCGTCTGAAGGCCTGGGTAGGTAGTTTCGAGATTCAGGCTATCAAAACGCTGGCCATCGACAGGATCAACATAGGTCGTCGGATCCGAATATCCTTTTAGTAGCCCCATTACTTGTTGCAAGCCACCCACTGACTGAGATGCGTAGTCGGGTGTGCCTTCACACCAAGTGCCATCGTAAAAAAACTGGGTCCGAACAAAGTCCGCAATTCGACGACTGACCTCGTGGACATAACTGGGTTCATGCAAGACGCGCCCTGTATAGACCAACGAACGCCAAGCCGTAGGACTCATGTTGGTGAGTGTCTCTGGATTGGCCAGCACCTGCGAACAAGCATTGCGAATCAAGTCGCGTTCAATGCGTGCGGCGCAGTCGACGCCCCGCTCGCGCGACAGATCGCTGAGCGCATCACTATCACGAATCCAATCGTATGCTTGAACCAGGGGCAACGGAATGTCCATATAAGCCCACCAGTTCCAGCGGGCTGTCCGAAAGCCGTTGCGGAATTTAGCCGGTTCAACAGCTCCATCGTAAATCTGTTTCTGTTGGAACGGATAATCGTAGTGATAGCACCAGTCGGGAAAGACCTGTGCAAAGCGATCCAGGATGATCGCCGAGCGGCGTGCATGCTGCGTGTCTTTCGTCGCGACGTACAGCAGGGCGAGATCTCGCGCCTGAGCGGCAATGTACTCTCGAGCTTCGTCATCGCGTTTGGCTTGGAAAAAGAAGCGATAACCCTTATCGTTCTGCCAATAAGGGTAGCTGGCCGCTTTGCCCGTCGGCGTCGTCACTTGCACGCTGCCCGACATCGGATACTTTTCACTTGGATAGCGATGTTTGCAGAACTGGCAGACAACTTCGTCGGGACGATCCGTAGACCATGTCAGTTGTTGTTCCTGCCGGCCAGAATTACAATTCGGACAGCCTACGAAATTCAACCCCGATTGTTCGGGAACTAACTTGATTAGCTCCGCTTCATCCAACCCCCGCACGTAACGAGTCGAGGACATCAGTTGCCCAACATTCGGCGGCCGTTCCGGCGGAAACTCGCTTGCACGTAAAGCGCCGCTGCAGACAGTTGTTATCCAAGAGATTAACAGTAGCAGTCTCCCAATCAGCGCTGCAACATTTACGACGCAGGTGGGCTTGGGTTGAACCGAAGCATGGAAAACATGCCGAATTTGCATACGATGACCCTTGAGAACAATGTCCTATCACCTCGTTCAGGTGCACTTCACCAAAAGGTCGAAGCAAGTCTGCGAAGCTGGTTGAGTAGGCGCGGCGGGTATTGTGGGGATGCAAGGTGGGTATGCTCAATATAGCATATAGCAGACGTCACTGCCCATTGCACTAGTCCGATAATTGCTGATCCATGACGTGCTCCAAAGCGAGCTTGTCAGGTGGGCCGATATCTCGGACACTTTTAGTGATGCTTTCGATCTGACTACTTTACCGCACCTACAAGATGCTATTGGCATTCAAGATGTTCATTGTTGTTTCTTGATAGGCTTGGGGACGTGTTGATCGATCAAGATTGGATTGCCGTCAGGGTCGACCAATGTCAGATAGGCTGTCCCCTCAGTCGATTCGTCGGCTGCGATCACGGGATTCAGTCCGCGCTTTCGCAACTCTTGTTGTATTTCACGAACGTCCTGGAAGTCAGGTAGAGTCTTTTTGTCACGGTCCCAGCCGGGATTGTAAGTAAGTGTGTTTTTGTCAAACATGCCTTGGAACAAGCCGATGGTGCTGGTCCCATTCTGCAGGATCACGTAGTTGCTCTTGAGATCCCCTCCAACCATTTTTAAACCCAGTTTTTCGTAGAATTCTTTTGAAGCATTGATGTCTTTGACTGCCAAGCTGATTGAAAAGTTTCCGAGCTGCATGTCGCTTTTCCTTGTGTTGTTTGTTGTGTCGTCGGGCCGTGAACCGGTGACAGGGTAAATTGTCCAGCAGCCAATGAGCAGGACCAAACTGGGAATTGAACTTCGCATAATGAACTCCTAATTCAAAAACTGACATGAAGAATTCGAGTAAACTACTGACTGATCTTAGCGAACTACTTACCGCCGTTTTGACATATCTTGCGATCTACAAATAAAATTCACTCGCCTCAGAATTTGAGCTACCTTGAACGCATCAACCGGGTGCTCGATCGAATCTTTGCTGATCTGACTCAGTCATTGAGCTTGAACGAATTAGCGGAGGTGGCAGACCTATCTCCCTTCCACTTCCATCGCGTCTTTCAAGCAATGGTCGGGGAGACGCCTAATGAGTTTGTTAAGCGCTTGCGACTTGAAAAATCGCTCTACTTGATGAGCTTTGGGAAGCAGAATTCGCTGACGACAATTGCACTCGAGTGCGGTTTTTCCAGCTCGTCCGACTTCTCCCGGAGCTTCAAACTTCGATACGGTGCGGCGCCAAGCAAGTTTGATCTTAGCAGCTGGCGAGCCGAGAAAGAGAAACGCATAGAGTCTGCCGCGGCTGAGTCTCCTTTGAAACTGAGAAAGAACCCCTCACGAGCGAACCCCGATCACTTTCGTGTGCGCGTCCGCGAGTTGCCAGTTCGAACAGTGGCTTACATTCGGGTCTCCAATCCATATCAAGGCGACGGAGTAGTGCAAGCAGCCAACCGCTTAATGGACTGGGCTGAGGCGCGACAAATTGCGGGTGGTCAATGGCTCGGCTATCAGTTTGAAAATCCCAACCTGACGCAATTAGAACATTGTCACTACTGCATCGCCGTTGAAGTAGAGAATGTGCTTATTCCGAAAGGCGAAGTCGGACTTTTTCGATTTCCAAAAATGTTGGTTGCTGAAGTCGAAATGGAAGGTGATATTGAACTTGAGATTAGACTCATGCGGTGGCTTTACGGTAGTTGGCTTCCACGCAGTAAATATGTGCCCGCTGATCAGCCCTGCTTTGAAGTTTTTCTTGGCAAACCCTTCGAACATGGCCTCGAGCATTTTGAGCTAAAGATACACTTGCCGATTAAAAGTTGACTTAGAAGGGACGCTCATTTAAAGCCTACCGCGATTGGACCGGAGTAAACTGGACATTTCCTAATTGAAGCACCCGGCAGTGTCGCATAGTTTGTTAATTTGGCCGATGCGATGTCATGCCTGCTCCCATGAATGATTCTTTTTCTACTCGCGCCAGTGTTCGCTGTTTGGCAAGGAAACTGATGTGGTCTATCCGCAGTAAAGCTTTTGCCCGTTCTCGTACAGTTCTACCAACTGAAAAGGCTCACCTAGGTTGTGGTTGCTATAAACGATGACGTGCGGAAGCCGCTTAATAGCGCGTTGCAAGTTGGCTTGGGTTCGTGCAAACCTGGCTCGTAGTTTTTCATCAGGGACGTCGTGACCGCCTTGACTCACTCGCATGGCCACTCGCTTGATCGACTCTTTAACGTCATTGACACGAATGAAGATGAGTACAACGGTATACCCAAGCGCTGCGTAGGATGCGAGCTGTTCGACTTTTTCGCCAACTGGGTCGGATAGGACCGTTTCAAAGACAAAACTTTCTCGCCGGGCGACCAATGCCGTACGAATGGCCGCTGCAATCTCAGCCGCTTCGTACGCGGGCACTTCTAGCGATGCCGACAGAACATCCGCATTGATAAAACGAAGTCCCGCGTCAGCCAGAAAGCTGTCGTAGAAAGTCGACTTACCAGCGCCATTTGAACCCGCTAAGGCGATGATGATGGGACGCCGGTCAAGAAATTGAAACGGTGGGCTCAACGGTCGACCTCGACACGTACGAACTCGCGGCCTACGAACCGACCAATCGTCTCTTTCCCATCCTCCTCAATGCGACTCAGAAGGTCAGGATAATCGGGAACAGGCTTGTAATGCGGATACGGACGTTTGCTCAAAGTGGCTTCGAGTCTATTGCGACCTCTGACAGTCTCCACTTCAGCCAAGAGTTCCGATAGCAGTCGGTCTGCTCCTGCCATTTGCAACAAAAGCGCGCGATCACCTCGAAGCAACGGCTCGATCGACTTTCCAAGCCCCGCCCAGAATTCAATTTGACCTGCAATACTGCGCTGCGAAAACGGAACGACAGCTCGAGCATCGTCGACAAGTTCGTCTGAAAGTTTAACTGGCTGACCCATGATAATCTCCCCATTATCAAGGGTAGCATTTTGCTACCTACTGTCAAGTTGCGATGTTATAAATCTTTTGCGATTTGAGGTCAACGGATCCGGGACCACACTCCATAATCCTTTTGCTTTACGGAAAACTTCGGTTCGAAAGCCACACAAACTGCTGTGTTAAAACGATCAACAATGCGATACTGATTGCCTATTCACTTCTTCAAATCGTATCGCGGAGTTAGATGTGAACTGGCAAGAGAGAATCAGCGTCGCCCCATTGGTATGCCATGCTTGTTGATGAGCGAGAATCAATTCGATGCATTTATCGAATTCCGAGAGATAATCGTTGGCAAGTTGAGGTCGAATAGCATTGTAAAAGTCCCTACCAAGCTGGATATCCTCCTGTGCCTTGGGCTTTACGATCAGTCGAAAAGTCATTGGGTTTTCCAAAGTCGAGCTCGCACTGCCTCCCAGCTATCGCCAGCTTGTGGATTCGCTTGGTAATCGCGAAGCCGTTCATTTAACAACTGTTTTTCCTCTTCACTGAGTTGCGATAATTCTTCTGCAACGCTGTCCCAAATCGACATTGCTAGCTGGATTCGTTCTTCCACAGGTAACGCAAGTATTTCGGGTCGCCCGCCCATGACTATTTGAGGACACGCATGCTAGACTACGCATATCATCCGGTGCGTTAGGCTTCGCCTTCTTCAATCGCTCGATCAATGAATTGGTCAAATTCGCGCGGTTGCAGAACGTCAACGATCTGAGCCAGCATTTCGTTTACATGATGAGCGAAATCTTGCATCTGCTTGAAATTTTTTAGGTCGGTCGGGCCGAGGACGTCGACGCCGTTTTCGTTAATGACTTGCTGCGTTTCGACAAGTTGCTTTTTCCAGTGAGCTGCGTACTTGAGTCGAGCGGGTATTGAAAATATCTCGGTTCCAGGCATAGTAAAAACACGCGTGCGCTGCCGAAACTGCTCTTTATCATCGCCACTCGTTTGCCAGATCGTGTGAAGTTCATACATGCAATTCGGCGACTTGAGATACGCGTCGCTTAGAAAAATATAAATGCGGTCGCCATGACCGATTTGTCGCATGAACGTTGACAAGCAGTCACCGAAGACTAGGTGCGTATTGTCGCGGATGATTGAACGGCCAGTTTGTCTTAGCTTCGTGCAGAACAGATCAACCTTACCAGCTCGATTGGGATCTTTGCTGAGCTCTTCTTTCCAAGCGTAAGAGACACAAACGCTGACCTGATTTGCGGGACGTGGAGGATCCGTGATGCGAATCGGAGCGATCGGTGTAGCTGCAGCAGCTTCGGGTGAGGCAGGCAACCGGCCCATTTCGTGTTTCGAAGCCACAATCACGTCCCCGTCCTCAGAACACGTCGCGTCACTACCGATCTGTCCTTGGATCCAATCGGTCACTACCGCTAGCAATTCGCGAGCGCGATCGCCTTGAGTTTGCAAAACGATGCGGCCTTGTCGTTCGTTGACTGTTTCTTGGGCAATGATCGCGGTGCATCGTGAGTTGGCATCGTAGAACCAAACTCCATATTTCCAATAAACTGCCGTATCGCCGGCTCTGCTACCAATAGTGGAGATGATCGAACGCACGTGTCCTGGATGCAAGAAAGAAAAACTCCACGAGCGCTCGGCTTTTGGAGCATCCTCGTCCCAGCGGCCCGCCAGTTGGTCTTGGACACTATTGCGATCGGGAAGAAGGTCAGGCGCAACATACTCGGCTTCCCACCGACCTTTGGCATCCGCACTGCGATGCTTGAAGCAAATACCGCAAGACTCCATCATACTCAGAAACAGTTCCTGTTCCGCTGCTGAATACTCTTCCGCTGGCCATACGAGTGCTTCTAGCAGAGACCGCGTAAAACGCCCACCCAGCAGCGATAGCTGCCGATAGCATTGCTGTCGGTTGAAGACTGTGTAGATCGCATCCAACGCCCAACTCTGATCAAGCACAATCGAGTTGTTAAACAAACCCCGCTGATAGAAAACGATCCCGGCGTTATGCAAATAGTCCAGCAGGCTTTCCGGTGAGCTGACATCGCCAGCCGAGATACACAACTCGCGAAATTGTGTTTGCGAAAACGTGCGATGTTGCCGCCGTTCCGGCTCGCGCTGTGAGTCTTCATCCAGCCACTGTTGCAATTGACGGCGAACCTTCATGCGGCCCTTGCCGATAGTCGCGATCCCTTCCTGCCCACGCAGGTATTTGATCGCCTCACACAACGCTTCGTTCAAAGAATCGCGTTTTCGATCAAACCGAGCGCTGTATTGGACCTGCTGTAAGTACGGAAACGCATCGAGTACAGATGCATCGGCGGGCGGCTGGCGCACTTCGTCTTGCGGCGTGTCACATTGATTTTGGACCAGCACAACCGGGCAGACGTTGCCGGCTGCGTTGCGGACATATTCCAACCAGTACGGTAGCGGTTGGTTGCGAAAACGCATCCCGCCAAACTCATACTCGCTGGTCGATTCTGCCTTGGGAGTCCACACTACGACGAATACCGCACGAGATTTTAGGAACAGCGAGTGTGTGCCGTGATACAGATCTTGACCGCCAAAATCCCAAAGGTTCAAAACCGCCGGATCGCTATCTACTTGCAACGGCAATTTTGTTTGCGTAACCGTGATGCCATGAGTCGAATTAGCTTGTTCTTCGAACGAGTGTCGGCGCAACCGATTGCAGATCTGCGTTTTTCCAATTCGACCATTGCCAATTACGATAACCTTCACATCGGCAACTTGCTCCGCGCCCGCTTTCAAGTCGTTTACATGACCCAGCAATCGCTCACGGCAATCATCTCCCCAACTTTGCGATAGCACTTCAGTCGGAATCCCAGGTATTTTGGTTTCGAACAGTCGAAGTTCTACTGCCGGTTCGGCACGCACGATGGCAACGGGAAATGACTCCAGCCTGCAATTATCTGCGACCAACCGACTAACCAAAGTTAAAGCAGAAATGGGCGACAGATCACTCACTTGTGTACTGCTGCAATCAATCGACTGCAAGCTTTTGAGCCCCAACAACGGCGACAGATCGCTCACCCCTGTACCACTGCAATCGAGCGACTTTAAGCTCGTCAGCCCCGACAGAGGCGACAGATCATTCACCTGTGTCAAGCCACAATTAAACGACTGCAAGCTTGTCAATCCCAACAGGGGAGACAAATCACTCACGCCTGTACGGTTGCAATCGAGTGCCCGCAAGCTCGTCAGTCCCGCCACCGGCGACAGATCATTAACCTGTGTCAAGCCGCAATAGAGTGACTGTAAGTTTTCGAGGCCCGACAGTGGTGACAAATTAATCACTCGCGTTCCGGTGCAAGAGAGGAACCGCAAACCTATCAGGCCCGAAAGCGGCGACAAATCACTTACTTGCCGTGCGCCGCAACCGAGCGTCTGCAATTTCATCAGGCCTGAAAGCGGTGTAAGATCACTCACTTCTGTCAAGCTGCATTCGATCAATTGCAACTTCTTCAGACCTGAAACGGGCGACAGATCGCTCACTGGTGAGCCGGTACAAACGAACGACTCCAAGCTCGTCGGCAATGAGATGGGGCAAATACCACCCAACTGGACGTTGATCAGCCAAATTGACTCTAAAGTCAGTCCGCGATGCGATACCAAAGTAGTCTTTGAAAAATCATTTCGGTTAAGGCTGTTTGTACATCCTCGGTGATTGCCGTCCGAATCTTGATAAAACTGACCGAGGTTCAAGGATTTCAGATGCGTGAGCGCAAAAAGTTCGTCCGGCAGTTTCGACAAGCCTAGCATTCCAAGATCAAGAAAACCCGCTTTCTTCTCAGCCTCTTCAGCAATTAAGCGGCGGGCGATTGCGAGCCCTTGGGCGTTTGACATGGTGTGCTTCACGACTGACTTGGTTACTGCGTTTCGTTCTGACCCAAACGAAAATGATAGCAAGAAAATCGTGACAACGGGAAAGTAGGATGGGCCTCCTGGCCCGTCTTCTTTATATGAACTTGTTGTATCATTTGCATGGTAGGACGGGCCGGGAGGCCCATCCTACGAATTCGCGTCATTGACAACTCGCGTCAACACTTGCTTATTAAATGATCTTGAACCGCGAGAGATCGGAAGACCGCAGAGGAAGACAATCTCACTCTGCGGTCTTCCGATCTCTCGCGGTGTAATTCATTGATGGGCATCCCAGGTCAAAGTTGTCGATGGCAGCGATCCGAGTCGCGCAGCCCTCTAGGATGGGCCTCCTGGCACGTCTTCTTGATATAAAATTGTTGCATCATTTGCGTGGTGGACGGGCCGGGAGGCGCATCCTACGTGCTTGTACCACTGACGTTCCTCCTAAAGTTGCGCCGCATATCAAAGTTATTGGTGATTGGCGTTGGTGATTTGCTCGATCGCCCAATCGCATGCGCATCCAATGGGATTGGTTTTGCCTTCGTTAAATTTGTGGAGTGTTGGCAGACTGTCGGCAAAACCCATTTTACCAAGTGCGAGGATGCAACTGAATCGAACCAATTGATCTTCGGGCATGATCGGTGACATGTCCGCGATTCTCTCGAACAACGCCTGACGTAGGGCTTGATCGTCTTTGCCCTTATTGATTTGCCCGAGCGCCCAAATCGCTGACGCACGACTTACGATACCCAACTTAAAACTGTTCTTCGGTACATAGTTCATTAAAAGTTTTTGCATGGGTTCGTATCTGTTCCGTCCGAACGCTTCGAACAAATAACTCAGCCGAATCGTATCGGTTCTGTCAACCGGCGGGCTGACACCTTTGTCCAACAAATGCTTAGTCGCCTTTTCTACATGGGGCTCGATGCTCGCCAATATTGCAGAATCTTGCGCCAACTCCATCAGTGCCCAGCCGGCGTAGGTGTTCACTTCGGGACGCGGGTGTTCGAGGATTTCTACAAGTCTTGCGCATCGACTGTGATCTTGAAGGTTGACGATCATGATGATCGCTTGTTCGATACCTTGCCACGATTCTCCATTCACCATCGCAGTAATGAGCTCGTCGACAAGAGCGCGCTGCCCCCCGGCTGCCTTCTTGACCAATTGAACTCCAGCCAACCGACGAATTTTGACATTTCGATCGGATAGCAATTTGGCTTGTAGACGTAAGCTGGCCTCGTCGGATTTAAAATCCAGAAATTCCAGGGCGAGAATTCGCATCGTGCTATCGCCGTGTGCAATCATTTGAGAAGCATACTTGACCGCGACCTCGGGATAGTGAGCGACTAAAGCTTGTGCCGATGCGAATTGAGCGACATCCGGGCCTTCCTCGAATACTGTTCTTAACTGTGCAACCGTTCTACTCCCAGTGTCACTTCCTGTGCTTGTCCCAGTGTGCTGAGCCAACAGACTCGCAGCGAGCAAGTGACGCTGATCAAGGTCCGAATCGAGAACCGCTTGAGCCAATTCATTGAGCCCGTCGCTATTCAGCTTACCGAGCGCCACGGCCGCCAGGTGCCGATTGATGACAGTTGTCGCATTGCCTTTCAAAAGAGCTAGCAGCGCCTCGTTGTCCGCTTTTCCACCTACTGAACCTAACCCTTGAATCGCAATTGCAATGTCAGCCGGTTTGGCAAGCGGATCAGCAATTCGCTTTCGCCACGTCTCAACGGCAACAGGGCTCTTCCACTTAACAAGAGCTCTTTCTACAGTCGATCGCGACATCGCATCCGATTGAGCGGCCTGCCACAGACTTGCCGCGTTTGCTCCATCGTCCAGCAAGGTAGCGGCCGAGATCATCGCACGTCTCGACTGAATCACCTCTTCGTTCCCTTTTAAACGCGCGAGCAGCAATTCCGTTGCAAGTTCCTTTTGCTTGAAGCTTGGGTTTTTATACTCACGGCAAATCATTTGAGCGACATGAATGCGCTCCTGGACCTCAGCCGAGTTCAACGAGTTAACGTCAAAGTGAATAACCCGGTCCGTTGGATCAACATCCCAGATATCGCCAAAGTCTGGTTCAACCTCCCAGAAATGCTCTAGCGGTTTGGTTCTTTGCCCAAAACTGCACTGAATAAAGAAACTCTGCGAAAGCATCACAAACGACATTAGCAGCAGTGTGCGTATTTTCATTTCAGGACAAACCAATGGTAGCTAGTGATATTTGGGTGCACGCTCATACTTCAGCGTCGAAAGGAGCTTTTGATGCTACTGTCAGGCACTACGCTACTTTTGCGGAGCAAAAGGCGACAATACCGCGCTGTAGGACTAATCGGGACGGGTCATACGGTGCGTTTGAATTCCAAGAATGATAATGCACACCACGGATAGCCCAATGCCAATGTACCAACCCAACGGAGTCAAATTGTATTGTTCAAAACCTGGTGTCTTCATTTCGGCAAGTGCGATCGCCGCAGGGTTAAATAGCAAAGTGCGTTCGACCAACAAGGGGCCAAACGGTTTTCCACGCGCCAACCAAACCAACAGAGTCCCAGCAAAAAGCGTTAGCAAAATTGCATAGCTAGTCGCTGTCGCAACGGCTGTTGTTTTGCAAAACGCACTTACGCAGGCGCTGATGCTGGTGACCAATGCAATCGCAATCAACAGTGAAACCACCACGTTCCCAACTTGACCGCCGATCGCAGGTTGTATGTAGCTCATCACAACGTATCCAGGCAGGGTTGCCAGCAGTAGCAACAGCAGCGTCCACACCGTGCTCATCAGCTTTCCGATAATGATTCGAATCGGAGATATTGGCGAAGCACGAAGCAACTGCCAGCCGCCACTTTCGACTTCAGCCGCGATAAGATTCGCTCCTAGACTTGGTCCCAGCAACAGAAGCAGGGCGACTTGCATGAGAACCATCGATGATGCGATCCGTTCGACACCCCAACTAACGGTTCCGGTGGCTGCGACAACGGTCAGCAACAAAGATACAATGCCGCCCGCAGCAACCAATCGCACGAGCCAATGCAATCGCCCGAACTTGCGAGTTCGAAACTCTTTGACCATCACTGGATTGAGCCACCAGGCGATACCTGACTTGCGACGGTTGGGATCGACAAGATAAGTCAAACGTCGCATCCAGCCGCCTGACTTTGTGCCATCGACAATTTTGCCTGCAGGCCGAGGGCGATCGAGCAAGAGCGGATCGAGCTTCATCAAGGTGGCAATTGCCAAGCCGACAGAGATCAAGCAACTTACCGCAAGGAATTCCGGCCATCCGGTAGCGATTCCGATCTCGCCAGCCTGAGCTTGTGAACCCGTGATTTGTTGCAAGGCAGGAATTGGAGAAAGCGCCGTCATCCAGTGAGCGATGAAAGACTTAAGTCCCGTAAGTTTACCGACCAACACGGTCGGACCAATGGAAAGTACAGCGAGTGCCAACACAGCCGCATAAGTCCAACGCAAACTTGCATCAGCAGATTGTGAACGTACGCTGATCCATAGTCCCAAAGCAGAATACTGGATTGCCATACCGATCAGTACTAATATTAGTGGTCCGATGTGTCCACTGATCGTGATTCCACCCATCGCAAAACAGGCCATTAGGGCTGGCAGGCTAACGGAAAAAATCAGAATCGAAAGCAGCACATTACCGCACAGTTTGCCAAGATAGATCTGCAATGGAGATGTCGGGGAATTGAGCAGCAATGTTAGCGTGCCACGGCGGCGTTCGGCCACAAAGGCAGTCGCTGGAAAGGCTGGAATCAACATCATGATGGCGATCGCAATTGCAAACGCGACCGGTCGGAAGACTTGCAGAGCCCCTTGACTGACCAAGTCGATTGTTGCGTCCGTTGGCCAACGCATCAGTACCAGGACCGATGACAAAACCGCCACACCAATAACGGCGAGCATGGTTCTGGGGCTGCGCAGTCGATCTAATAACTCGCGGCGGAGGATCGGATTTTGAAAAAACGGGATACTTGTCACAGTGGGTTTCAACGCAAAGAGTTTTTTGATTCGGAACAGTCGTTCTTGTTGAGCGGACAGACTGCGTCAGGCTACAGCGGGTTGTTTATTGTCAGCGACCGATAGAAACGCATCTTCGAGATCGCTCGCAACTTCTCGAAACTGCGATACGGCCACATCGGCATTGACCAAACGATTGAGCACTTCAGCAAGCTCCACTTCAGTTCGTACAGTTGGAAATCGAAGGACGCACTCAGCATGACTGACAGTGACGGGTTCAGTTGCTAACAGACATTGCTTGAGAACTTCTTCGGCTTTGGGCAACTGGTCCGCGGTTGGCAACTGCAATTCGTAGCTTCGCTGCGGGCACAATCGTCCCATGACGTCGTTCAGCGAACCGAAGGCCTGCAGTTTGCCTCCAGTGATGATGGCGACCGTGTTACAAATTCGTGCTAACTCAGGCAAAATGTGGCTGGTCACAATCAGTGTTTTGCCTTCGCCTGCCAAACGCAGCAGAAGTTGCCTCATCTCAATTCGAGCTCGTGGATCCAGACCGTTCGCGGGTTCGTCAAGAATCAGCACTTCGGGGTTGTGCAGCATGGTTCGCGCGATACCGACGCGCTGTTGCATTCCATGGCTTAAGCTTTCGACGTATTTGTCTTGCATGTAAGTTGTATCGGTAATCTCCATGACATCCGCGATGCGTTTGCGCCGAGCGGTGCGTGAAATGCCAAAAATGGCACCAAAAAAATCCAAGTATTCGTGGACTCGCATGTTGTCATAAGAGCCAAAGCGGTCGGGCATATAACCCACCAAACGTTTAATTTTCGATGCGCTTTCACTGCAATTGACGCCCGCGATGAAGGCCGAGCCGGAAGTTGGACGCGAAAGGCCGACAAGGATTTTAATAGTTGTTGTCTTGCCCGCTCCGTTAGGGCCGATGAAGCCAAGGATTTGGCCTCGGTCAACGTGAATCGACAGATCATTGAGAGCTACAAATTCGCCGTATCGCTTGTTGAGGTTCTTGGTTTCAAGGACATGGTCTGACATTAATTATTCCAAAAGCCGTTGGAGTGAATTTCTGTTATATTCGCGAGACGTTGTGCAGGGGGTGATTTGAATCGATTATTGTGCGGTTGACACTAAACTGTGGCGGGGTAACGTACGGCCGTCAACATTCAAGCGCAGGTGCTTGATGCGCCAACTGACAAAGGAGTTCTGAGCACTCTCTGATTCATCGCCGCCCGAGATTTCGATGCGTAGAACAAGGCGTCCGTCACGCAAGTCTTTGAGAACGCGAGGGTCGTCAATTCTGCTCTTCCATGGGATGGACGGTCCTTGCAAGGCCACCAATTCGACAGGACCTTCGTCGCACACACACGAGAGACGGACTTTGCGCCCGGGAGCTTTGATATCCCAATCAATGGTCATCGACTTTGCATCTAAAGGAACAGCTTCGGCCGGTAATATAAAAGCAAACTCAGCGTCAGTAGCCATCGTCGCTTCGTTGATGAACTTGCCGGTTTCCTGTGAGAAAACTGAGGTAGGACTGTTCGTTGTGGCATGTTCAATCTTGATCAACGAGTATGGAATACGAATTTCGGAGCCTGCAGGAGGAATCGCCACTCGGATCGGCAAGTTCACCATCGCCGTTCCACGATGTTCCATGTCGACGTCCCACTGCGGCGATTGTGGCCAAAGGTCTGTCCAGCCGCACAGGGTCCGAGTTGAGATATGTGCTTCCTTCGCGTCCTGAAAAAGCTTTGCGTACACTTCGGATCGACGGCGTTGCTCATCGCTGACGATGGTATCTGTTGTCCAGCGTTCGCCTTCAGCCGGCAGTTCCCCATCGACAAGCAATCGTTTGTTGCCGTCGACGAGCTTTCCTAACGATTGCGCACCAGGAACCATATTGACAACAATGTCTTGTAAGGGAGAGGGCAAGCCCTTGGTAGAAACAGGGGGCAACTCGATACTCAGGCCCTCTTTCGTTAGATGAGATTGAGCGAAGAGCGAGATTTCAGGGAGAGCCAGTTGTGTTTTGTATCGCCAAGTGCCCGATGGCCATGCGCTGTTGGTCATCCTCCAAGATTGGAAATCGTCGATAACAACGCTTCGAATACCGGTTTCAATGTTGGGTGAAGGAACTGCGAAGCCGTCTCCTTTGCCAACTAGCTCCATCGCTTGCGACTCGTTGCTATAGACGGCGGCGCCTTCGCGCAGAATCGCCCCTGATACCGAATCGTTATGAACGAATTGCAAGGAGGTCGACATCGTTGGAATATCGCGGCGCTGTAGCATAGCGGCAGCAATGAGCGGCACTGAAGAAGCAATTGCTAACGCAGGCGCGACCAACCCCAATCGGTTCGATCCACCACTGAAGACATGCCAGCAGCCAAACGCGATCAAGCAAATGCAAAAAGCCATCAGAACAAAAGCAACCAGCGATCTCGACACAACGGGATTACCGATGCGATCGATGGGATATTTTTCTTCACCTAAACTTAGGGGCAAGCGAGTTTTCAAATCATGAATGTCGTTTGAAAAACCAATCGCCCATATTGGCAACATAAATTCCGACTGTAGGACTGGATCTGAGCTCTTTTGAGTCCTTCGATACTCGAGCCAACCTGAACCTGAGACAGTGGTTAACAACAATCGGCCTCGCCCCACGTTCATCCAGATTGCAGCGGGCCATCCTTCTACCTTATGAGTTACTTCGCCGCCATTTGTAACAACTCGTTTCATCTTGACACAGTCGTCCCGATCAACGGTTGTGTCGTTTGGAGCAAAGCTGTAACCGGGAACTTCAACTTCCACTTCAAAACGGTTTAACTCGACCGTTCCAACCGTTTCGATTTGCTGATCTTCGGGCAATAGGTCGGCAATCGCGTCAGTGTCGATGCTATCGAGCATGATCCAAATGCGTCCACCACTCTGCAAAAACTGTCGCATGACCGCAACGTTTGCCGCATCGTCAAAAACCACCGGACTGGCAACAATCAGTAAGTTGATAGACTTCCAATCGGCCATATTCAGGGGTAACGGTTCCGAATCTAATATCAGGCAACTTCGCGATAGTGATGCGTCAATCCGCGACGCAATGGCAAGTTCATACGTGAAGTAGGGCTTTGCATCGGGCCACCTCCAGTAAACAACCGTCGGCGGCTCAGGATCCATTGCAACGCCCGTGAAATTTCTCTCTTGGGGAACCTGCAGGGTTAGTGTACTGATTACAGGCTGGTCACCTTTCTGAACCATGACTTCCCGGTCACCTTGAATGACATTTAACGTCACCTCGACATCGACCTTTGGCTTTGGAAGAACACTCGCAAGTCGCAACTGCATATCGTAGGTCTTTGCTTCCCCCGCCTTCAGTTCAATGCGTCGTCGGTCTTCCTCGCCGGTTTGACCATCGATCCGTCCAACCAGGTAACCAGCGGCTGGCGACTTACCAGAGTTGTTCACTATGCATCGCATCACCAATATTCCGCCCGGGGTCGCGCGGGTCTGTGGAGAAATCGTGAGAGATGATATCGAAAAGCCTTCGTAGGATTCGTTCGGCTTTCGAATGGACTCGGTCTGCGCAAGTGCTCGAGTCGAACCTTCCAAGGCAACCAGTCCGCAAATTCCCCCTAGCAAAACCACGTAACAGGCGAAGATTCTCGTGAGCTTGGCCATTGAGCAATTGCTTTGAAAGAAATGAAACGCGGAGAATAGCGCGGGTTATGGATGGGCAGCTCAGCTTACCATAAGTTGCTTAGTCTGTTCTAGAATCGTCCGCAACGCAATTGGTGCTGGGTCTGTTTCCAAAGTCGTCTTTCGCTTCGCGAAGGAAACGAAACACCGAACTTTCGCGGAGCGAAAGCCGACTATTTTGTGGTGTAGAAACAAAGCCTAGTGCTTCCAAAATGTCCAAGGGTGGGACTCGTAGAACATGGAACGGGAGTACGAGGCTGGTATGGCAAAAAATTCGGTAGCGGAATGCGTCAAGCATTTCGTATACGCAACTTTCACCCTCAAAATGAATTTCCGAAAGCCTTGACGGCTTCCGCTACTGTATTTGCTCCCGACTTTTCGCCAGCCCAGTACGCGGCTCTGCCGAGCCAGTCTTCACAGCCATTTCGACTTCCGCTGTACTTAAAGACATTCATCACTTTTATGAAAACGCAAAGCCACAAGTTCACGTCCACAAGTACAGTGAAGTCTACTAGTTACGCCAAGACTGGCTCGGCAGAGCCTCGTTCGCCTCGTTCTCCCGTTAGTAGCTCGGGAGCATTTGTCCCGAGCGTTTTAGGGTGGCACGCTCTGAGGGCTTTGCGCAGGGCGTGGCGAATGACCGTCGAACAACGCCCTTCGCAAAGCCCTCAAAGCGTGCCACCCAATCACGATCGAACCTAGAATTAAATATGGACAATGCACAAGTCTAGGCTCTGTTCTTTTTGTCTGGTCGTAGCAGCCGATTTTCGATACGCTGCGTGGAATCGTTTAGTGATCACTAGAAAGGAGTCCGAGGTGTCGACGCTGATCAACATTCTTCGCGCCGTGCATTGCCGAAGCACTCATCATTTCTTTGCGATCGATGCGCTTGACCGGATCGACACGCCCAATGGTCGTCGCTTGGCCAGCGTTCTATTGGCAAATTATCGAGAGTATCTGAACGGTGCCAAAGACCCCGATACGAAATTCAAGGACTTTCAAAACCATGTAATCCACGTCAGCGATAACAATTGGGGTGGTGCTCCGAAAGCTTGTGAAGCGTGGCTCGCGCGGGTTATTGAAAACATGCACGCTTCCGACTGGAAAAGTGCGGCGTATTCAATCGGCGTTCTCAGTCATTACTTTACCGACCCGTTGATGCCTCTTCATACGGCGCAACACCCATCCGAAGCCGTCGTACATCGCCCCCTCGAATGGTCAGTTTGCAAGTCTTACGATTGGATTTTTAGACGCTGCACCAATCAAGTTTCATTTCCACTGGAGGTCGGTCCCGGTTGGATGAGCAAAGCGGTTTTGGCGGGTGCCGCGATTGCGCACACGCAGTACATGCCGCTGATCGAATACTATGATTTGAAGAAAGGTGTTCAAGACCCGCCGTCGGGTTTAGATTCGAGATCGCGTGCGATACTGACGGAGATATTCGACTATGCGCTAACCGGATGGGCCCGGATTCTTGACCGTATCGCGCAACTAGCAGTCGTCGAAATTCCGATCTGCCCGCTAACGTTCACAACGGTAATGGCCACGGTCGATGTTCCATCCGCTTGGGTCGTTAGTCGTTTCACGGATGCCGCCGAACAACGGGCCGTGAAAGCGATTTTTGAAGAGTATCAAGCAACAGGTAAAGTGGTTAAGAATTTATCACCCGAGTTACGTACAGTCGCAAGCCTCAAGCCGTTGCCTGCTTCTCAACGACCAACTCCGGTCAAGAAGATTGTTGTGCCCAGACAACCCGAGCCACCACAGACTCCAGACGTCGGCGAATCAGTCAAACCGATCACGATTACTAATTCAGAGGAAAAGTTTGATCCTGGTATCGACGAATCAACGTCGTTCGAGTCTCAACCAAACGAAACCCATTTTCGGCAGCCATTGGCAAGTGACTTGAATCCGACACCCGAAACACCAGCGGCTAGTGAGGCAAGAGCGTCAATTGACACAACACACATTGTTACAAGTGCGCGCGGAGCTCGCATCAATTTGGATTCTGATATCGTGGATGCACCATCGATTGGGCCCAAAACAGCAGCTCGGTTTTGTCAAATTGGAATCAACACAATCGGTCAATTTTTAGCCGCTTCGGCAGTTGATATGGCTGCTAAGTTGGAAGTCAATTGGATCGACGCAGACACACTGATCGACTGGCAGGATCAAACGCGGCTGGTCGTCCAAGTTACAGCTCTTTGCGGCTACAAGGCACAATTGCTCGTCGGTATAGATTGCCGCAGGGCGGACGAACTTGCCACATTCGAGGTCGATGCGCTATACAATCGGATTCGCGATTACTGTGGCAGCGATGTGGGCACCAGACTTATTCGAAGCGCCGCAGTGCCAAGCCGCGAAGAAGTTACCAAATGGATACTGAGCGCCGAACAGTCGGTTGCAAATTTACGCGCTGTGTAGGGAAGTCGTACCTTGGAACCATTGTCCCCAGCGCTCCGATTTTACAGTTCTCGAACAATGGTATGACGGCAGCAAAAGACTGGTCGGACGGGACAAATGGTCCCATCCTACTACTTCGTATCTTGGGACCGTTGTCCCGAGCGAAATGAACCAAGCACCAAGCACCAAGCACTAAGCACTAAGCACTAAGCACTAAGCACTAAGCACTAAGCACTAAGCACTAAGCACTAAGCACTAAGAACTAAGAACTAAGAACTAAGAACTAAGAACTAAGAACTAAGAACTAAGAACTAAGAACTAAGAACTAAGAACTAAGAACTAAGAACTAAGAACTAAACACCATGCCCCAGCCTTTTTCCCGCAGAAGCGTCCTTCAGGCTCTCAGCGCAATCAGTATCGGATCGCTTACCTTTCAACGCACTCTCGCAGCTCAAGTTGCTGAGAAGGGGGCGATCACTGCGGAGATGATCCAACAGGCGGAATGGGTCGCTGATTTCGAATTAACGGATGAAGAGCGTCAAGCGGTCGCTAAATCGCTTGGCGGGACGCTCGCAAGTGCAGCCAGTATTCGGAAGCTCACCATTGATGTCGATACTCCGCCCGCGCAAGTATTTCGACCTGATTTCTTTTACGCAATCGCTGATACCGAGGCGGAAGGAAAGAAGGATAAAGTTAAAGACGAACCGATAAAGTTGGCGAACCAAGTCCATGTCGCTTGGTCTGTTGATTCGACTGCAAAACCTGTAGCCGCTGACGAACTTGCATTTGCATCGATCGCGCATCAAGCGAGTCTGCTTGCAACCAAGCAACTTTCTAGCCGTGAGCTCACGGAACTTTATCTTGCGAGATTAAAACGCTACGACCCGGTGCTGAAGTGCGTGGTCACTTTGCTTGAAGAGCACGCGTTGGAGCTGGCTAAAGCTTCGGATGAACGTCGGTCACAAGGCCAGTCGCTCGGTGTGCTCGATGGTATTCCGTGGGTGGCTAAAGACCTGATCGCATTGCCACCATGGAAGACAACTTGGGGAGCAGAGCCGTTCAAGGACCAGATTCGTCCAAACATGGCGACTGTTGCAACCCGGTTGACCGCTGAAGGAGCGGTCGTGCTGGCTAAGGTGACTTTGGGTGCACTCGCATGGGGCGATGAGTGGTTTGGCGGGATGACTCGCAATCCATGGAACACCGAACAAGGTAGCAGCGGTTCGTCAGCCGGCAGCGCCGCAGCGGTTGCTGCAGGTTTATCCACTTTTGCAATCGGCAGTGAGACGCTCGGAAGTATCGTATCGCCCTGCCGAAGGTGCCGGACGAGTGGCTTGCGACCAACGTTTGGACGAATCAGTCGAGCGGGATGTATGCCACTTGCTTGGTCAATGGATAAGCTCGGTCCCATTGCGCGGCACGTCGATGACTTGGCCCTTGTCTTTGGTTCTTTACTGGGTAGTGACGGCAAAGATCCATCCGTAGTTGAACGTCCTTTTCATTGGCCGATCGACCGCAAACTTTCCGAGTTCACCGTTGGCGTCACCGAGGAGCCGTTAAACAAGACAGAACAAGCTGCTTTGGATTTTCTAAAATCTTCCGGGATGAAAACCAAGCCGCTCGACCTGAAGAGTGAAATTCCCGTTGAAGCCTTAAGTGTGATGTTGGGTGTCGAAGCAGCCGCTGTGTTTGAAACGCCCTTCCGGGCCGATAAATCAGCGAACTACGGTCTATGGTCGAGCACTTTTCGAAATGCCCAGTTCGTGACGGCCATTCACTTTCTTCAAGCCAATCGGCTGCGCGGGCAACTGATTACTGAGACCCAGCGCAAACTGAGTGAAGTTGATTTCGTGCTTGGCGGAAATGATCTGACTCTGACGAACTTGACCGGTCATCCGTCGCTGATCGTGCAGTGCGGTTCCGAAACGGTTCGTGAAAAGCAAGTCCCTGGTGTCATCAAATTGACGGCTAGTGCATACCGCGAAGACGTTTTATTGCACATCGGAAAAGCAATTCAGACCGCATTACCGCCGAATCCTCATTCTCCCGTATTGCCCGCGTAGGCGTAGGACGGGCCTCCAGGCCCGTCTACTTAGCAAAAAGGTTCTTAAATCATTATAAAATAAAGGAGGGCAAAGACGGGCCAGGAAGCCCGTCCTACTTGGAGTGTGTTATACTAAAATTCACCCGAATTATGCCGCTGGCCACCTAGCTGGCGGCGATGAACTCCCAGTCCCACCTTGAGTCATCAAAATGCACAGTTGCCAGTCTTCGCAGTCTCGATTCAAGATTAGGGCGATCTACGCGACTGCTTTTGTTTGGGTGATAACATTCATCGCTGTCTTGCCAAGCGTTGCTCAGCAAGCCGCAGTGCCAACGAGCGAACAACTTGCATTCTTCGAGAAAAGCGTCCGGCCTTTACTAGTTGAACGCTGTTACGAATGTCATTCGGCCAAGGAAGTCAGCGGTGGACTGCGTTTGGATTCTCAACTGGGTGTGGCAACGGGCGGTGATTCCGGTCCGGCGATTGTTCCTGGACAGCCAACCCAAAGTCGCTTGGTTGAAGCGATTCGATATGAGAACCGCGAATTGCAGATGCCTCCCAAGGGCAGGTTGAGTGACTCTGAAATCAATGTGCTGGTGAAGTGGATTGAGCTTGGCGCTCCAGACCCTCGGGATACAGTTCCAGCATTGGAGATCGGGCCGACCGGGATGAGTATCGAGGACGGGCGCAAGTTTTGGTCCATGCTACCAGTCAGTGCACCTGGAATTCCAACGACAACTGCTACTGAGTGGCTCAACACACCGATCGATAACTTTATATTGGCTAAGTTGGAAGCAAACGGTTTGCGACCGGCGGCTCTAGCTGATCAGCGAACGATGATTCGTCGTGTGACGTTTGATTTGATCGGACTACCGCCGACCGAAGAAGAGATTTCCGCGTTCGTATCTGATGCGGCGCCAGATGCGTATTCGCGACTGGTTGATCGTCTACTTGCTTCACCACAATACGGAGTGCGATGGGGGCGACATTGGTTAGACGTAGCACGCTACGCGGACTCAAATGGATTGGATGAGAACCTGGCATTGGGCAATGCATGGCGCTACCGTGATTATGTAGTCGATGCTTTCAACGTTAACAAACCCTTTGACCGCTTTCTAATGGAGCAGTTGGCGGGTGATCTGATTGCAGGTTCGAATCGTGAGACGTTGACCGCGACCGGATACTTGGTGCTTGGTGCGAAAGTCTTAGCGGAGCCCGATCGTGAAAAACTGGTGATGGACACGATCGATGAACAAATCGATGCAACTGGGAAAGCGTTTTTGGGTCTGACGCTTGGATGCGCTCGGTGTCACGATCACAAGTTCGATCCGATCAAGCAAGTCGACTATTATGCGCTTGCCGCGATTTTCAAAAGCACTCAAACGTTTGGCCCGACGAACACCGGCGCAATCAAGCACTGGAACGAGTATTCATTTGCGAACGCCGAAGAACGAGAGAAATTGAAAGCTGTCGAAGCCGAGATTGCGGCTAAGAATGCAGTGGCAAGTAAGTACAAGAGCGAAGCGGTCGCGAAGATTCGTGAGAATGCGAAAGGCAAAGCGGCTGATTATCTGGCTGCGGCTGCGGAGTTTTCGCCATCAGCTACTTTGAAAGAGGTCGCCGCAGTGGCAGCTCCGCTGGGATTGCATCCTCGGATCCTGCATCATTGCAGATTGCATTTGGAGTATCACCGAGATGATCCTGTCTTCCTTACTTGGCATCTGCTTAGTGCTGCCCAAGGAAAGGTTGTTAGTGATTCGACGGGCGCCGCATGTGATGCGCGGGAGAATGAGGTCGCAGACAAAAATAATTCGGAAGCAATACGTGATCACTATTCCAAGCTCTTTGACGATGTTGCCAAGTCGCTGGCTGAGGCCCAGAAAATTAAGCCGGATACGAAGAAGCTAGAAGACGAGCGACTCGAACAAGCCCGACTAGCGCTCAATGACGCTTCTGGCTTTTTGGCAATTCCTCCCCAACCCGAGTTCGCTTTTGATGAAGCTACCTTGGCAGAATACTACCGGCTGATGGACATCGCCAGAATTGTTGAAAGCAACGCACCTGACGAAACGTCCGTAATGGGTGTGACTGACGGTAAAGTGCAAACCAGTATTCCGGTTCACATTCGAGGTAGTCATCGTAACTTGGGTGATCAAGTCCCTCGAGACTTTCCGTCCGTAATGCGACCAGCAAACACCTCACCTATTTTTGCGAAGCACCAAAGCGGCCGGTTGGAGCTTGCCCAGTGGATGGCAAGCACTCAGAATCCGCTGACCGCTCGCGTATTCGTCAACCGACTTTGGAGATGGCATTTCGGGCGCGGTTTAGTGGCGTCGACCGAAAATTTTGGTCGGCTGGGTGATCGACCTTCACATCCTGAGTTGCTGGACTATCTCGCTAGGCAGTTCATGGAATCGGGTTGGTCGATTAAGGAGATGCAGCGAACCATCTTGATGTCGTCGGCTTATCGGATGCAGTCGTCCCGTCCTGACGAAGCGGCTTGTGCTGCGGTTGACCCCGAGAACGTGATGCTTTGGAAATTTCGCATGCAACGGCTTGATGCCGAGCAGATTCGGGATTCAGTTCTCGCTGTCGCTGGTCGGTTGGATGACTCGATTGGCGGCAAGATGGTTCCCCTTCGCAATCGCCAGTTCGTATTCAACCATACATCAATCGATCACACGCGGTATGAAAGCCTTCGCCGGGCGGCTTACTTGCCGGTGATCCGCAATAATCTTTACACCTTCTTTGAGCAGTTCGATTTTCCTGACCCGACCATGCCGACTGGCAACCGCAATGCGACGGTGGTAGCACCGCAAGCGTTGCTGATGATGAACGATGACTTGGTAATGGACTCGGCTCGTGAGTTCGCTCGGGAGGTGATTGGGCATTCGAATGCAAATGAGCAAAGAGTCGAAGTGGCTTACGAGACGGCGCTGGGTCGAAAACCTAGCTCGAATGAAACAGAGCGGGCGTTAGCGTTTGTCAATAAATGGAAAACAGAGTTTATCGCGCAAGGCGATGAAGCTGAGCGGTCAGCCTGGGCGATGTTCTGTCACAGCTTGATGGCGAGCAACGAGTTCATTTACGTAAGGTGAGCGATGAACGGTCCTTCAGAACTTAGACATCGTCGACAATTGTTAAAAAACTCCGCGGTCGGCTTCGGCGGGCTCGCGTTGGCCGCACTATTGGAACGCACTGGGTTGAGTGACGGGCAAATGTCGGTCAGTGACACCAGCAAACTTGCGCGAATTCCTGCTCGTGCAAAGCGGATTGTGTTTTTGTTCATGAAAGGAGGACCATCGCATGTCGATACGTTCGATCCTAAACCCCTGCTGGATCGTGATCACGGCAAGGAACCACCCTTTGCGCTACCTGATGTGACCTTTGCCAAGCAGGGCAATTTATTGAAGTCGCCCTGGAAATTTCATAATTATGGCGAAAGCGGTTTGCCGGTTAGCGAACTGTTTCCGCATGTTGCAAAACACATAGATGACTTATGCGTTTTGCGATCAGTTCATGGTACGAACCCGGCACATGGCGGTGCGCTGCTGAAACTTCATACCGGCAGTGATCAATTTGTTCGGCCCAGTCTTGGGTCATGGGTCACTTATGGTCTAGGTACTGAAAACGAGAACTTGCCCGCCTTTATCACGATCTGTCCGACGCTCGCCCATGGTGGAGTCAATAACTGGGGAGCGGCTTTCTTGCCGTCGCATTGCCAGGGAACTCCCATTGGCAATGCAAGTCAATCGGCGGCTTCGGCAAATTTAAAACACGTTCGTAACAGTCGAATGAGTTTGGAACAGCAGCGCGAGCAACTCGAACTGCTCCGTTCGATGAATCAGACGCACTTGGATTCGGTCGGTCGCGACCAGGCGCTTGAGGGACGACTGAATTCGTTTGAACTAGCATTTCGCATGCAATCGACCATGCCGGCCATCCAAGATTTGGCTAACGAGAGCGAAGCGATGCAGCGACAATATGGTATCGACGATCCAGTCACCGAAAATTTCGGGCGTCAGTGTTTAATGGCTCGACGATTTTTAGAAAACGGCGTTCGATTTGTTCAGGTGACTCATAGCGACAGCGAAGTCCAGTGGGATCAGCACGGCAATCTTTACCAAGGGCATACAAAGAACGCTGCTGAAGTGGATAAGCCCATCGCGGGTTTTCTGCAGGACTTGAAGGATCGTGGACTGCTGAAAGATACTTTGGTGCTTTGGGGAGGTGAGTTCGGAAGGACACCAACATCGCAGGGCACTGACGGCCGTGATCACAATCCTCATGGCTTTACGATGTGGATGGCAGGTGGCGGCGTGAAGGGCGGTTATGCTTACGGTGCAACCGACGACTATGGTTATTATGCAGTTGAAAACAAGATGCACGTCAATGACTTGCATGCGACGATTCTACATATCCTTGGCCTGGATCACGAACGATTGACGTTTCGCTATGCCGGCCGCGATTTCAGATTGACCGATGTGGCGGGAAAGGTTGCGAATGAGATTCTTGCATAAGGAGAGACAAGTGCTTCTCTAAAGAGAGACGAGTTTCGGATGGCATGGTCGGCTCACCGAAAACCCGCTACTTCCCTTCGCCCCGGTACTCCGGGGAGAAGGGGTTGGGGGTTGAGGGGGCAAGTACCTGTGGAATCCGAGTTTGCGTTAGGCAGTTTCCCAAGCGACTCGTATCGCATGGATCGAATTCGATTGCGTTGTTTAGGCACCTCAGCATTGAGTCAGTCCCGCAACCCCGCATCCCCCGCCCCTTCTCCCCGGAGTACCGGGGCGAAGGGGAGCCAAGATTCGCAGAGCCCGAACCCCCAACCCTAAGCACTAAGCACTAAGCACTAAGCACTAAGCACTAAGAACCAAGAACCAAGAACCAAGAACCAAGAACCAAGAACCAAGAACCAAGAACCAAGAACCAAGAACCAAGAACCAAGAACCAAGAACCAAGAACCAAGAACCAAGAACCAAGAAC